>DASZDU010000370.1:0-34343 GCA_035941655.1 Pyrinomonadaceae bacterium
GGATGCGAGGTTCGTCAATCAGAATTGCTTCATCGATCGAGGAGATTGTAGTTAACGGTTCATATTCCACTTCAATCAGGTTCATCGCATCGAAGGCGACGTCTTCATCTATTGCCGCGACGGCCGCGACCGGATCACCGACGAAGCGAACCTTGTCGATGCTGAGCGCGTGTTCATCCTGGCTTACGGGCAGGATGCCGTAGGAGATAGGAAGATCTTTGCCGGTGATAATCGCGAACACACCCGGCAGCGCTGCTGCTTTCGAGGTGTCAATATTCTTGATGAGGGCGTGTGGAAGATGGCTGCGCAAAATCTTACAGAACAGCATACGCGGCAGCACGATGTCGTCGGCAAACTTTGTTTGGCCGGTGCACTTCGCGCGCGCGTCGACCTTGCGAAAGGGTTTGCCGACGATTTTGAGAGGTTTGCTGTTATTGTTTCCGTTCTTGTCCATTCAACTTCCAATTAATCTGAGAAGGTGCCCAGTCTCTAAGGTCGGGAAGGGTGGTTTACCCCCGCTCTTGCCTGTGATGAAAGTTGGGCGGGGGCAAGCCCCCCTTCCTCACCTTAGAGACTTTCAATATGAGTGCCAAACTCAGTCCGGCTCGTTCACACAAACACAAAACACAAGTTTTCAGATTCGCGAAATTCGAGCTAAATATTATTCCAGACCGTACACGCTTTCGCGAGGCAACTCCATCTCTTCGCCACGCATGCGAGCGGCGGCCAATTCCACGGCCTCATAAATTTTTATGTATCCGGTGCAGCGGCAAAGATTGCCCGAAAGCGCCTCTTTGATTACTTCGCGGGAAGGATTCGGATTCTTTTTCAGCAATTCTTCGGCGACCAGCAGAAAGCCGGGCGAACAATAACCGCATTGCGCTGCGCCGAGGTCCGCAAAGGTGTGCTGCAGCGGATGCAGCTCGGCGCCATCAGCCATTCCCTCAATCGTTTTGACTTCCTGTCCTTCGGCGTCCAGACCCAACATCAAGCACGAAAGAATTGCTCGTCCGTTTACCAACACGGCGCAGGTGCCGCATTCTCCAAGCTCGCAACCGTGCTTGGTTCCCATCAGACCCAAATCTTCGCGCAACACTTCAAGCAGCGTCTTGTGGGGCGCAAAGGTAACTTCCGCTGTTTCTCCGTTCAGCTTGAAAATTATCTGAGACTTCTGCTTGATTGAATTTGACATGACTCAATGATTGAGTTTAGCAAAGCAGGAAGGAAACCGCAGGTGTACGCGTCAACCCTTTGAAGTCGGTGCATCTTTCTTCGCTTTATTGAGGATGGTGTTGTCGATGAGGCGTGTCTTGCCGACGTAGGCAGCGACGGCGATCAGGATTGGACGCTCGTCAAGTTTGTCGAGCTTCTCGAGCGTGTCCGCATCCACCACGCTCACGTAATCGAGTCGCACGCGAGGCTCAGTCTCAATCGTACCGCGCACCACTTCCGCTAACTTGCCGGCGTGCCGTTCACCCTTCTTGAAGACTTCCTTCGCCTGCTTCAGCGCTCGATGTATCACGGCCGCGGATTGTTGTTCTTCCGCGTCCAGGTAAAGATTGCGCGATGAAATTGCGAGTCCCGAATCCTCGCGCACCGTCGGCAGAACCACGATTTCGGTATCAAACGCCAGATCCCTGACCATGCGCTTAATAATCACGGCCTGCTGCGCATCTTTCTGACCAAAAAACGCAAAGTCGGGGCGCACGGTGTTCAGAAGAATTGCAACTATGGTCGCCACGCCACGGAAGTGACCAGGCCGCGACTCGCCTTCCAGCAACTTGGAGAGTCCGCCGACATTTACATAGGTCGAAAAATCTTTGGGATAAATCTCTTCCGGGTTGGGCGCAAAAATATAATCGACGTTGTAGTCGGTCAGCAGTGCGGTGTCCTTTGTCAGGTCACGCGGATAATGTTCAAAATCTTCACTGGGACCAAACTGAGTTGGGTTTACAAAAACCGATACGACTACTTTGTCACACATTCGGCGTGCTTCTCGGACTAGACTCAGGTGGCCTTCGTGCAGCGCTCCCATGGTGGGGACAAGTCCGATGGTTCTGTCCTGCTCGCGTCGAAGTTTGCGCGCGACGGAACTCATGCGCTGGCGGCGACTGATAATCTCCATAGTTGATGGTTAGTAAATAGTGAATCGTGAATAGAAAAAGCGAAGGGTGAAATGATATGGGTCAGTAAACCGTCGATGCCCGTCACGGTTTTTCAATCTTTAGTTCTTCGGCAGCCTCCGCGGGCAGCGCATACGACTCAGCTTCCGAAGGATAAGTTCCATTGCGCACGTCATCCGCATAGCGGGTGACTGCATCCGTTATCACTTCATGGAGATTTGCGTAGGGCCGCACGAACCGCGCAAGTTTCCCGAACGACAACCCGAGCATATCGTGTAACACCAGCACCTGAATATCGCAACCCGCGCCTGCGCCAATGCCAATCGTTGGAATACTGATGGTTTCGCTAATCAAGCTCGCGATCTCCCGTGGCACAACTTCGAGAACAATCGCGAAGGCGCCCGCATCTTCCAGGGCACGCGCATCATCGAGTAACTGACGCGCAGTAACAGCAGTCTTGCCTTGCACGCGATAGGCGCCGAGCTTGTTGATGGATTGAGGAGTCAGGCCAATGTGGCCCATCACCGCAATTTCTTCATCAACCAAACGCTTTACCAATTGAACGCGTTTGTGGCCGCCTTCAAGTTTCACCGCTTCCGCGCCGCCTTCTTTTACCAGCCGCAGTGCGTTTCTAACGGCGTCGTCCGCACCAGTATGAAACGAACCGTATGGCATGTCGGCAACCAGCAGCGCGCGCTGCACCGCCCGGCGCACGGCTTTTAAGTGAATCAGAATTTCGTCGAGCGTAACCGGAACAGTGTTGCCGTAACCCAGTACAACGTTTCCTAAACTATCGCCCACCAGGATGATGTCGATGCCCGCTTCGTCAACAATGCGGGCGGTGGGAAAGTCGTAAGCTGTCAAGCAAACCAATCGCTCACCTCGCTGCTTGCTGGCCTTAAGCGAGGGCGCGTTTACTTTTTCGGGACGTTCAGGTTTGAGATAAGGCATATTTCACCCCTTTGGCCAACGCTCGGCGCGCCGCCAATCCAACATCTAGATCGGCTGCTTCAGCGGGAACGCTGCAGTCGTTGGCCGTAACGCAAACCTCAGCCTGCGTCTCGGATTAATCGATTGGAAATATGTAAGGCTGTTTCGCAAGTGGGGGCATTATAACGGCAAACCCGAGAAAAGGGGAAAATCCTATGACGAAGTTGGAACCGGGAAAACGCAACTACCGAGTCGGTCTTTGCCAATTGACGGCGTGAAATCAGCCTTTTTCTTATCTGACCCAGTCGCTACGGCTCCGGTTCTGACTTTGTCGACACTCGGGAAAACAAACTTAACCCAACAGTTAGCGTTATCAGGTGCACTACGTTTTCCACACACTCAATTCAGACAGATCATCCGTTTCTTCGAGCAACTGAACGATAGTCTTGTTTAGTGTCGGATGCAGGAGCTGCGGTGCAAGCTCGGCTAATGGAACGAGCACAAATCGTCGCCGGTGAAATCGCGGGTGTGGCAGGGTGAGCATCTCCGTATTTTTAATTTCATTGCCATACAAAAGCAGATCGAGATCGATTGTGCGCGGAGCATTCTTGACGTCGCGAGCTCTTCCCAGAGATTGCTCAACTTGCAGCAGCCGTCGCATGGCTTCCTCCGGGCCAGAAATTTCGCGGATGCCTACTTCTGCGACCATGTTCAGAAACAACGGCTGCGCGAACGTCTCGACCGGCTCGGTTTCATAAATTTGCGAAAGTCGATTTACTTCGAATCCCGCCTCGAGCATGCCGCGAATCGCGAGCACAAGATTTCCCGCCCGCTCACCCAAATTCGAACCGAGACTGACGTAGAGCATTGGGCGCGGTGAATCGATTAGCATAGTCGGAAGTTATTGAACTTTGAGCTTTGTTCTTTGGACTTAGCTTACCTGAAAACGGTGGACCCTGATATTGTTGCATCCCATTTCTTGTACCGGCTCTGCCGGCAAGATAGACAAGCAGGAAATACGAAGAACAAAGTACAAAGCTCAAAGGACAAAGATTGAGAACTACCCATGTCCCAACTGGCAACACTCATCTGGCTCAAGTGGACACTCTTCCGGAATTCCCTGCGCACCTCAAAAGCGGTTGCGAATCGCATCGCAGCTGTATTGGCAATGCTCGCCGCGCTCGCGCTCGCACTCCTGGTTTCGCTAGGTCTCGGCGTTGCTTCATATGCGCTAACTTCTCCTGCTCTCGGATTTGAAGCCGCGATACAGGCACAGCGCGGGGCTTCAGAGCAACGGCTGCCGTCAGCGGAGTTTATCTTTTTCTCAATTCTCTCGTTGTTTTATCTACTATGGGCAACGCTGCCATTAAGCATCGGCAGCAGCCGCCAGTTTGATCCTGGTAACCTTCTGCTCTATCCGATCAGTTTGCGCAAACTCTTCGCCGTCGATCTCGTCAGTGAGGTGGCGAGTCTGCAATCAGTTTTCGCCATACCTGCAATCATCGCGATGGGCATTGGAGCCGGCCTGGCTCGAGGTAGGCCAGTTGGTGGAGTTCTGATTGCGCTTGTCGCCGTGGCTTTTGGAATCGGGTTGTCAAAATGGATTTCCACCTCCGTTGGTTCGCTGATTCGCAGAAAAAGAACACGCGGCGAAACCCTGCTCGCGCTGATCGGCGTGGCTGCGGGTTTGGGTGGGGCTTTGTTTGGCCAAATTGCTCCGGCTCTTTTACGTCATGCTGAATCGATTTCCATGCTGCGCTGGACTCCGCCCGGCGCGATTGCCTATGCGCTAACTCACGGTCTGCGTAACGGCAACACTGTTGGTTACATACTCGCCCTGGCCGTTGTCAGCTCATACACCATGGCGCTCGTGGCCATCACTTACTGGCTATCGCGTCGCGCGATACTTGGTGGCGGACGCCGGCGCCGCATGCGTGTGAAAACAGAAACGGTCGCTACTGTTGGTTACAGCGGTTGGCGGATTCCGCTGTTGTCGCCGGCCGTCTCGGCCGTCCTTGAAAAAGAGTTACGCTACCTGATGCGCAACGCGCAGGTGCGAATGATGACTCTCATGCCACTCATCCTGATTGTGATTAGACTCATGAACCGACGGCGTTTCGATCAAGCCGGTTCGGCAACCTCCAACTTCGCTACTGAGTTTTACAAGTATGGCGAGGGATTGTTCGCAACCGTCGGCGTTCTTTATGTCTTCCTGATACTTAGCGGCCTATTCTGTAATCAGTTCGCTTTTGAGCATGGCGGAATGCGCACCTTCATACTCTCGCCAATCGACCGCAAAAGTGTGCTCGTCGGAAAGAACCTGGCGATTTCAATGCTGGCGCTACTCTTTTCCGCGGGATTATTACTGGTCAACGAAATAGTATTTCGCGACCTGACACTGAGCACCGTTCTTTTTGTCGCGCTAAGTTGGATTATCTTCGCTTCGCTGATGTCAGTAATGGGAAACTCTCTTTCGCTGCGCTTTCCCAAACGAATGAAGTTTGGCAAACGACTCAACGTTTCCGGCGTCGTCGGGCTATTGCTCATACCGATGATTTTCGTGTTGGCGCTCGCACCGTTAGCGGCCACTGCTGCCGGGTATATCATGCAGAGCGTGCTTCTCGAGTATGTTACACTCGCTCTGTTGGCGTTTGTTTCAATCGGATTTTATTTGCTGATGATCAGTGCCCAGGCAGAGTTGCTGCAGAGCAGGGAATTAGAAATCCTTGAGGCGGTGAACGATCCTGGTAATGATTGATTTTTGGAGTGCGCTGACCTGTCAGCGCTTTGGTTCCAGGGCGGCTTGACGCCCTGATGTTCGCCAGCTTCTACCCACGACTGTCGCGACAGGTCGCGACGAACCAAAGCGCTGACAGGCCAGCGCACTCCACATGGCTCGCAGAAGATTTCGCAGCAATCAGCGACACGAACCCTCCACCGAGCGTTCCTTTCAGGAGTACTATCTTTCAACTCCGGCGCCACAAACCTCCAGAACCGAACTACTGCGGTTAATTCGTGGCGGCGAGGACACGTTTCTCGAGCTGAAGGTAAAACTCTCTAACTCAGAAAAAATTGCGCAGGAGATAGTTGCGCTCGCCAACACCGGCGGCGGGGTAATGGTTTTTGGCGTTAACGATCAATTGCGCATTGAAGGTGTAGACAATCCGGAGGGTGTTCAGGACGAGTTAGTACGCATCTGCCGTGAAGACATCGAACCGTCGCTGGTCCCTTTTATCGATCGGATAGCTTTTGACAACGGCCGTCGCATCGTTGCGCTTGATATTGAAGGGAAACGAAGACCCTATCGCACGCGAGACGGGCGATTTTACATAAGGATTGGCGCCGAGAAACGAGAGACAACGCCGGAGGAACTTTCGACGCTGCTAAATGATGCGCGACCCTTCGGATTTGAGAACCTGCCGGTTTCCGGCGCCGCAACCGCCGACGTGGATGAGGCGCATCTGTGGAGTTTCCTGCGTGAGTTTGAAGGCGATGCTTTTGATAACGCGCGCGCCACCGGTTATCCAACTGGAGATGTGCTTGAACGCGATCTGCTGCTGGCAACCGAGTACGCCGGGGAAGTTGTCCCGACGGTTGCCGGTCTGCTGTTGTTTGGACGTGATGAACGCGTCAGCGAACTGCTGCCACGCGCGGCCATAATCGCGACCCGGTTCGCCGGTCACTCACTGCAAGCGCCGGTGGTTGAGCGTCTCAATATTACTGGCAATCTGCTCACGCTGTTCGAGACCAGCCTGAGGTTCGTCAAACGTTATTCGGATTTATGGGACACGCGTCCAAAGAGTTTTCCAGCAGCCGAGATAGCCGACAGTCCAGTGGCGGCACGCGCAAACTACCATCGCGGCGCACTCAGCGAAGCGCTTGCGAATCTGCTCGTCCATCGCGATCTTGCCGTGCGAGATCAGCCAACGCGGCTGAATATTTTCGATCAATCAATTGAACTAATTAACCCGCGTCGCACCGCAGGTTTTTCGCCGGTGGCGCAAAAGGCAATTCGCTATGGCGTTCCCGAGCGCTTGAATCCGCAGTTGACAGCAATCTTTTCCAGCCCAGCGTATGGGTTGAAGCTGCCACAAGGTGGACTGCCAATGCTGTTGCGCGAAAGTCGGCTGTTCTCGGGTCGGCGGACGGAATTGAACGCAATCAATGATGAATTTCGGCTGCGGCTGTATGGGGTTTAAAGACGAGAGTGAGCAGTGAACAGTGAACGGTGAGCAGTGGGCAGTGAGGCATGAGCTGTGGGAAGTGAGCAGGGAATCATTCGCCGCACTTTCGATGGCAAATGGAAACTGGAAACTGGAAAATGGAAAATCTTCTCGTTCTTTTCCGTTGATTAGACGCTCTTGCCGGCCGCGTAACCCGAGGCCCAGGCCCATTGAAAGTTATGGCCGCCGAGGTGGCCGGTTACATCGACAACCTCCCCAATAAAATACAAACCAGCTACGCGTTTGACTTCCATCGTTTGCGAAGACAATTCAGCCGTTGAGATTCCTCCCGCAGTAACTTCCGCCTTCTTGTAACCTTCAGTTCCCGCCGGAATGATTTGCCAGTGATTTAGTTTTTGGGCGATGTCTAATATTTGTGCCGCCGTATAACGTTTGAGCGGCTGCGAAGGAAAGTTTAGTGCGCACCACGCCGCCGCAAATCGCCGTGGAAGAAACTGGCTGAGAAAGTTCGCCAGGGTAATCTCTTTGCTCTGACATTCTCGTAAGAGTGTTAGTGCGTCGTGATCCGGCAGGAGATTGATGGTGATGCTGAGCCCCGGTTTCCAGTAGGTCGAGACCTGCAGCGCCGCGGGACCGCTAATGCCTCGGTGTGTGATCAGGATGTTTTCCCGAAACTGATTTCCCTGACAACCTACTAACGCATCAATCGAGATTCCGCTCAACGGCGACAGCTCACGCAACGTTTCACCTGGAAGGGTGAAGGGAACCAGCGCCGGCCAGGGTTCGACAATGGCCAGGCCAAATTGACGAGCCAAACGGTAGCCGAAGTCTGTCGCACCCAACGGCTGGATTGACAGCCCACCGGTTGCCACTACCAACGATTGTGCAGTGATAACGCCCTTACCGGTTTCAACTTCGAACGAAGTCGATTTCGGTGTTGAGGACTGGGCAACTTCTCCTGTGTTAACAGGTTTGGGATCTTCCTTTACGGCTGGGTCTGCTGAAGCTTTACGAATTGCGCGAATGAGCGAGCCGCAACGAATCTGCACACCGGCATCTGCTGCTTCGGTTAACAGCATTTCAATTATTGCTGCCGAACTACCGTCGCAGAAAAGTTGGCCAAGCTTTTTCTCGTGATAAGAAATAGCGTGTCTGTCAACGAGCGCTACGAAATCAGCCGGCGTGTAGCTAGCCAATGCGGATTTGCAGAAGTGAGGGTTCTGGGAAACAAAGTTGTCTGCTGTTGTATGCAGGTTAGTGAAATTGCAACGGCCGCCGCCGGAGATCGCGATCTTTTTTCCAATACGATCGGCATGCTCGAGCACGATCACCTTGCGCCCACGCTTGCCGGCTTCAATCGCACAGAAGAGTCCCGCCGCTCCGCCGCCGATTACCACCACGTCTGTGTCGGTGGGTGAAAGAGAAGACATTTTCCATTTCTCATTTTCCATTTTTCATTTTCCATTTAAGCAGGTGAGACGCTGATGGAAAACAGCAGATCGGCCTTGTTGGAGCGGGGCGGATAACAGACAGCCGCTATTCGGCAATGGAAAATGAGAAATGAAAAATGAGAAATGGAAAATCTCTTGGTTTGTGCCTACTGCCTACTGCTTGCTCGTGCTGGCATCCGGCTTCGGCGCGTTGTAATACTGCCGCGCTTGAATCACATATTCCTTGTCATCGTTTACGCCGTCACCGTTAACGTCAACGCTGACTTTTATTTTGTGTTGTTTACCATCGTGTACGTCGCCGGGATTAAACGCCAGGCTGTACTGGCTGCGCAGTAGAGAATTAATTGTGGTGAGCACATTGGGAAGTTCACCTGGAAAGGTAACGGGGTAGTAAGCACCGCCGGTTTCATTGGCAAATGTTTTTAGAGTGTTTTTGGCCTGTAGAAATGTCATTCGACCAGGCATGCCGCTTAAATTGTCAGTGGCGTCAAGCTGCCCTTCATACTTCTTGTAGAAGAGCTCCGCAGTGCCGATGATGTAAATGGGGATGCCGGCGTTCTGTGCAATCTTGCGAGCGTCTCCGTAGTTGATCTTGCTGAAGGTATCAATACCTGAAGCTACCAGGATGATGGCGCGCCGGCGCCCTTGCACGCTCACCAAACCTGAAAAATCAGACTTCTCCTGCTTCGAGTCCTCCAGCACAACTGAGTCGCCGCGACCGCCGATTAAAGTGAATTTGAGCGCGTCAAAGAGATTACTTTCGCGAAACGCCGGATAATTTCGTAGCAGCAGATTGATAACCTGACTAATGCGCGCTGAGTCATTTGTGAAATCGGTTAGCGTGGTGGGACGCATATCAAAGGCGACTACGGACACGTAGTCATCAGGTGGTTTGATAAACCGGGAAAGAAACATTGCCACCGGCCTGATCACTTCGTAGGTTCCCGGATCGTAACCGCCGCTGCCGTACAACCCGAACATCTCTGACCACTTGCTGTATTCGACGACCATCACCACGGTGATGGGCGCTTCAGGAGTTGAAAAGTTGGTGATCGTCTGCGGTGCGCCGTCCGCCAGAATCGTGAAATTTGCCTTTTTCAGACCGGTCACAATTTGACCACTCTTCTTGTGGTAAACCACTGCATCAACATTAACAATTTGTGTGGTAACAGTGACCCGCTCAGCGTCCTGAGGTTTGCCAGTCAAATCCGGGGGCAGCGGCTCTTCAGGTTTTTGCTCTTGCTGACCCTCTGCGGGCCGTTTGTTTTTCTTCTCGTTGCTGGTTGGTGGCTGGCGGCGTGACTGCCCGAGCGTAAAGCTCAACCCCATGCTGGCAAGTACGGTGAAAACGACAACCAGAGGGAATAGGGCGCGCACGAACTTGGCCAGTCTCATTGTGAATCACCTGTCTCGATGCATAGTTTCAAGTTTCAAGTTCCAGGTTTCAAGTTCGGACTAAGTTGTTTCGCGTTCTGAGTTTGAAAAATAATGGCGAACACGGTTTCCTAAGCCGAACTTGAAACTTGGAACTTGAAACTCGAAACCTTTTATTTCTGCACTTTCATGAACTATCGGGACTGTATGCGTGTGATGCTGAAAGACAAACGAAGTTTGCCCGCTTCCGCGCGTTAGCGAGGTCCGCTTCCACCAGCCTCAGCCTCGACTACGACGTCATAAGTCCCCGTATTGTCGTTCAGATTTCCTTCGTTAACCCCGAGAAACAAGACGCCATCGCGCTGCGCCACAAAATCTCTCCTGGTGCCAATCAGCAGAAAATCGTCGTTGTCATCGCCGATAACGGCAATCAAAGCGCCCGTCGCCTCGGTGCGCATCAGCTTGTCGTTGTCAGCAGATCCTTGCATACCCGACGGTGTTGAGAAACGACCACCACCGAGCGAGACGCGTCCAGTGGAACTGATTCGGAGTCGCTGGCCCTTACGAACCACCAGGCCGCTGTTCGTCCAACCGTTGTTGGCGTTATCGGCCCGTACGGCCACCTTGATAGTGAAAAATGTTTGCGGAGTTGCAGGCGCTGGTTGCGTGTTGGTACGAGCAGGGACCCTGCTGTTTTCGCTGGGCGCCGTCGTGGTAGTCGGTGTTTGATAGACCGGCGCGGTGTTTGAAGGTTGTACCTCATCATTTGCCAACCCCGCTGCAGCCTGGGTAGTTGCCGAGTCAAATTCAATCGACTCGACATCCTCAACGTAGATTAGTGTGCGGCTGCGGCGGCCTTGTGCTCCGGAACCAACCAACACCGTGAACTGTTGGTCCTTAAAGCCAATGACCTGGCCGCGAATCACGTTGCCATCTTTTAGCCGAATAGTATCGGCGAGGGCAGGCAGAGAAAGGGCAAACAGCAGAATAAGGAAACCAAAGGTGCGTGCACAATTTTTCATAACATTCTCCAGTTGTAGGACAGACTTTCCGGTCTGTCCCGGACAGCACGAATGCCTATCCTACGGCAACACTGATCATGAGTTTTGCAAGAGTCGATTGCTTTTGCAAGCGGGAGAGGCAGCGACTACTTTCGGATGCTGTTGCACCGGTGAAAGGTTGTGGCCAAACTGTTGTTCACGGGGGTGAAAGGCTGCAATAGTTCGCGCGTGGTGGTAGTGACTTATTGCCGCGACTGGTAATGTCCACATCGACAGTTGCGATTCGGCGCGGAGCGCGATATAGTGTCCCCAACTAGATGGTTGGTGAATCCTTCCATCACGTGGTTGCTGGGGTGAGGACAGTAACCACATTAGATTAGGCGCGACGGCCCAAAGCCGTTGCGCCTTTTCGCTATTCCGGTGCTATGCCGTGTTGAAGGAAGAATACGATCGCTTGCTCCGGGTCAGTAGTGAAGTCCGTTCGGAATATGTATAATGGCCGCTCCCTCGTCACCCCCTCCGTTTCAGATTTTGGTTTAGTTCCGCATCAGTGTGTCTATGACCCGAGATCGTCAACCCGGGGATTTGACTAATAACAACATCGCCCAGGAGCCTCTTCTGAACCTGCGAAGTCCAGGATTAGCCGGGTATTGGCTGTCCGCGATTATTGGGTCGGCAGACGATGCGATTATTACTAAAACTCTCGACGGTGTGATCACGAGCTGGAACGCCGGAGCTGAGCGAATCTTTGGCTACACCGCCGAAGAGGTGATCGGCAAGCCCATAGCTATCCTGATACCTTTCGATCATATAAACGAAGAACCGGCTATTCTGGCGCGGCTGAGAGCCGGCGAGCGCATCGAGCACTATGAGACCGTGCGACAGCGCAAGGACGGCACGCTCGTTGACATCTCTTTAACCGTATCTCCGATCATTGATGCATCCGGCACAATCATCGGCGCTTCAAAAATCGCCCGTGACATCAGCGAGCGCCGGCGTGCTCAGGAGGCACTGGCGGAGCAGACCGAAATTCTCGAAACAGTAAACAAGCTCGCCCAGACGCTGGCTGGCGAGCTCGAAGTGCATAAGGTCGTGCAAGCCATCACTGATGCTGCGACTGAAATTACCGAGGCGCGCGTAGGTTCCTTTTTTTACAACATGCTTGACGAACAGGGGAAATCCAAAATGCTCTACGCGGTCTCCGGTGTGGAGCCCGAAGGATTTACGCATTTCCCCATGCCGCGCAATACCGATATCTTCCCGCCGACTTTCAAGGGTGAAGGCACTGTCCTCATCGAAGACGTCAAAAAGGATCCTCGTTATGGAAAAAACTCACCTTACTTTGACATGGCCGACGGAGACATACCCGTAAATAGCTATCTTGCGGTCCCGGTCATCTCGCGTTCCGGTGAAGTTTATGGTGGTCTCTTTTTTGGTCACGAGGACGAGGGTTTCTTTACGGAAAGGGTAGCGCGTATCGTCGAAGGACTGGCTGGTCAGGCGGCCATCGCCATAGACAATGCGCGTCTCTATGAAGCGGCACAACGCGCGCGCGCGGAGGCCGAACTAGCTGCGGAGATTAACGAACGGCTGTACCGGCAGGCGGAAGAGTCGAGCCGGCTGAAAGAGGAATTCCTGGCTACGATTTCGCACGAACTGCGAACTCCACTCAATGCCATCCTGGGCTGGTCGCGGATGCTGCGAACTGGTTTGTCCGAAGCGGACTCTGTCAAGGCTTTGGATACTATCGAGCGCAACGCTCGGGCGCAGGCCCAACTCATCGATGACCTGCTCGACGTCTCCCGCATCATCACCGGCAAACTTCGCATGGACGTGCGCCCCTCCGATCCCAACGCATTTATCGAGGCGGCGATTGAGGCAGTAAGACCGGCGGCTGAAGCCAAGGGTGTGCGTGTGCAGAAGATTATGGACACTGGCGTTGTAACAGTGCCGGGCGATCCCGTCAGGCTGCAACAAGTTATTTGGAACCTGCTGTCGAATGCCATCAAATTTACACCGAGGGGCGGCCAGGTGCAGGTGCGGATGGAGCGAGTCAACTCGCACCTTGAGATTGTTGTCAGCGACACCGGGCAGGGCATCCTGCCCTCGTTCCTGCCGCACGTGTTTGATCGCTTCCGTCAGGCCGATCAGCGCACCACGCGACAGCATGGGGGGATGGGATTGGGTTTGGCGATTGTGCGGCATCTAGTCGAACTCCACGGCGGTTCCGTGTTCGCTGCCAGCCCCGGGGAAGATCAAGGGTCAACTTTCACAGTGCGGTTGCCGATTGTTCCCGTCTATCAGACGGAAGGGATGTATGAACGCGTGCATCCGACAGCGCGGGATCTATCGACTCCCGTCGATTGTCCCGACCGGCTGGACGGACTGGCAGTGATGGTGGTGGACGATGAACACGACACCAGGGAGTTATTGCACGCAGGGCTCACCCAATGCGGCGCCGAGGTCGTCGTCGCCGCTTCGGCCGAAGAAGCGTTTAAGGCGATACAAGCACGCATACCTGACGTCCTAATCAGCGACATCGGAATGGCTGGTGAAGATGGATATGATCTTATCCGCCATTTGCGCAGCTTACCATCCGAGGCTGGCGGCAAAGTGCCGGCCGTGGCGCTGACAGCCTACGCAAGAGTTGAAGATCGACTGCAGGCGCTGCGCGCGGGCTATCAGATGCACGTACCGAAGCCGGTTGAGTTGACGGAACTGGTGACGGTTATTGCCAGTCTGGTCCAGCGAGTTAGTTGAACGACGATTAGCTGTTTTATTTACAGATACGATGCATCGCGGCATCACAAACTGAATAGAAAACGAGCAGGGGGGAACATGAAGAACAACACGTTGAATAGAAGCCACGTAACGGAATTGCTTTACCAGGCACTGGAAACCGAAAAGGGGGGAGTGCAGATCTATGCCACTGCCTTGCGTTGTGCGCTGAATAAAGATTTGAAGGAAGAGTGGAACAAATACCTCGAGCAAACCAAAACGCACGTCCAGGTCGTTTCCGAAATTCTCAAGAGCATGAACCTCGATCTGGAAGTGGAAACACCCGGACGAAAAATTGTACGTCACATCGGGGATTCCCTGGTGCAGGCAATGGAGATGGCGCTAAGAGGTCCGGATCTGGCGGCTGCTCAGATCGTGGCAGCCGAATGCGTGACCCTCGCCGAAACCAAAGATCATTTGAACTGGGAACTGTTAGGAGAAATCGCGAAGAATGCGACTGACGATAGTGCTGCGGTCCTCCAGCAAGCGTACGATCAAGTGGAACCGGAAGAAGATGAGCACCTGTATCACACTCAGGGCTGGACGCGGGAGCTCTGGATCGAAGCGCTGGGAATGCCGGCGGTGCTGCCGCCACCCGAGGAACAACGGGACGTAGGGACAGCCATCGAAGCAGCCCAGGCAAAGAAGTCACGCGCGAAGAACGCGTAGTCGTATTAACAATTCATGTAGTTCAGACCTACCTGTCGTTTAGAAAGCGGGCTTGTCCGCCTCTGGGGGGCACAAGTGCCCTAACTAAACAGGGGTTTTAGAAAGAACTCTGAACTGCCGGACTCAAACCGACACCGCAACAAGGGGGGGACAATGACCACAAGGAAAACGAGCAAAGGGAAGAAAAAGGGAACTGCCAGCAAAGCCTCACGCAAAGCTAAAACGCAACCAGTAGAAGCGCCGTTCGATGCGCAGCTTGATCCGCGGAACAATGATGCCAAGATCGAGAATCTGGAGAAGAATATCGAGGACAGCGGCGGCGAATTTCTCACCACCAATCAGGGCGTTCGCGTAAAGGACAATCAAAACTCACTCAAAGCGGGCGATCGTGGTCCAACCTTAATCGAAGACTTTATCTTTCGCGAGAAGATGACGCACTTCGATCACGAGCGTATTCCAGAAAGAGTTGTTCATGCTCGTGGTTCAGCGGCCCACGGTTATTTCCAGGTTTACGAATCCATGGCGCAATACACCAGAGCCGGGTTTCTCCAGGACCCGGCAGTTAAGACGCCGGTATTCGTGCGCTTCTCGACGGTTGCCGGTTCGCGCGGCTCGACAGATCTTGCGCGTGATGTGCGTGGCTTCGCGGTGAAGTTTTATACGCAGGAGGGAAACTTCGACCTGGTCGGTAACAACATTCCCGTGTTCTTTATTCAGGACGCGATCAAGTTTCCTGATTTGATTCACGCCGTAAAGCCGGAACCGCATAACGAGATTCCGCAGGCAGCGTCAGCTCACGATACCTTCTGGGATTTCATTTCGCTAATGCCGGAATCAATGCACATGATCATGTGGGTGATGTCAGATCGCGCCATTCCCCGCAGCTTGCGAATGATGGAGGGTTTCGGCGTCCATACTTTCCGGTTCATCAACCAAGGAGGGAAGGCCCGGTTCGTAAAATTTCACTGGAAGCCACTGCTGGGCGTTCACGGAGTTGTTTGGGACGAGGCGCAGAAGATTTCCGGAAAGGATCCCGATTTCCATCGCCGCGATCTCTGGGAAGCGATCGAGAACGGTGAGTTTCCCGAATGGGAACTAGGCGTGCAAATTGTCGAGGAGAAGGATGAGCATAATTTCGATTTCGATCTGCTCGATGCGACGAAGATTATTCCCGAAGAAATAGTTCCCGTGCTGCGTATTGGCAGACTGACTCTCAATCGCAATCCCGACAATTTTTTTGCAGAGACGGAACAGGTCGCTTTTCACACCGGTAACATCGTGCCCGGAATTGATTTCACGAATGATCCACTGCTGCAGGGGCGTCTCTTCTCATACACCGATACGCAGTTGATTCGACTCGGTGGCCCAAACTTTCACGAGATTCCAATTAACCGACCCGTAGCGCCGGTACACAATAACCAACGCGACGGTTATATGCGCCAGACGGTAAATCGCGGGCAGACCAGTTACGAGCCGAATACTCTCAGAGGCGGCTGTCCATTTCAGGCGGGCGTAGACATGGGTGGGTTTGCCAGTTACGCCGAAAGGATTGATGCTCAAAAAATTCGCGCGCGCAGCGCTAGCTTCTTCGATCATTTCAGTCAGGCGACATTGTTCTTCAACAGCCAGACTGAACCTGAGAAGGGACACATCATCCGGGCGCTGCGCTTTGAGTTGGGAAAGGTCGAGACTCCTGCAATCAGAGAACGAATGGTCGGTTTGCTGGCGCAGGTAGACAAAGCGCTTGCGAATAGCGTCGCCGCAGGTCTCGGTTTGACCGTTCCGGCGAAGCTCGATAAGCCTATGAACATGAGCGTACCGGCAGACGGCGATCTGCGGAAGTTTCAACCAAAGCGCGTGTCCCAAGCGATAGAAGTTTCGCCCGCCTTGAGCATGGTAGAGAACCCAAACTTTCCGAAGGACACGATCAAGACGCGCAAGGTCGCTGTTTTACTGGCCGACGGATTTGACGATGCTGCGGCTGCTGAAATGAGTAAACAACTGCTCACCGCCGGTGCCACGCCCAAGACGATTGCGCCGCGTCTCGGTGTTGTCAATGGAGTCAATGGCGAACAATTGAAAGTGGACTTTAGTTTTCTCACCGGCTCGTCCGTTTTGTTTGACGCGGTTTATGTTCCGGGAGGAGAAGCAAGTGTCTCCGCATTGCTGCGGGAAACTGAGGCGCAGGAGTTTGTGCGCGAGGCTTACAAACACTGCAAGACAATCGCAGCTAGCGGCGGCGGCGTTGGATTATTAGCGCGTTCACTAGGTGAGGCATTTGGTGAAACCGACACGTCGGGAGATGAGGTCGCCTCCAGCGCGGGCGTAGTGACTAGCCGCGATGCCTCGATAAAGAGCGTAGCGAATGCTTTCATCCAGGCCATGGCCCAACACAGACACTGGGAGCGCGAGAACAGCGAACAGTAGCGATCTATCAACCGTTGGTGATCCCACCAAATTGGTTACGGGGGCCACACAAAGTCAGAACCATCAAGAACATCTCAATACTCCGCAAACGCGTCATCCGGATAGCAATATAACCAGCGCTCTCCTGGCTCTGCTGATGCAATGACCGGATGGCCGCTCGCGTGTGCGTGTGCCGTTGCATGACGATTCGGCGAGCTGTCGCAACAAAGCGTGGCGGCGCAGGTTTGACAAGTGCGTAGATGCATCCATTGTGCACCGATCTTGATGCACGCTTCGCACACCCGCCGCTCGGCAAGTTTTACGCTGGTAATTGCGTTAATATGAAAGCAAGTTTCCTCAGCCATCTCGGCTCCCTTACGTCTTTTCGGTGAATGCAATTCTTACCATTCCGTAAAGGACGCGTGCAGTTATTTGGCCACCTATTGCCCACTTTGATCGTGACGAAGCTGCGCATAAAGTAATGTTTGATCCGGAAATGTTCAAGAACACGATCACCGCCAGCGGAGTTGGGATCGCGGAATTCCTGCTTCGTCGTGATGGCCTTTCTGAATTGGCTGGTTGAAGTCCTATTAACCCACATGCTCTCTCACTGGCGACCCTTTTTCCCAGATGCAGCTGTGCTTACCTTAGGTCAAAGGGAAGTAACCGGAGCAACCGGCCAACATCTGCAACTTCCAAACGAGAGCCTGCAAAGCGAGCCAGACTGACCTGCGCTGAGCACTTGCGATTAGGACCCGATGAGAAGAGAACGGGAGTCTCCTGAAGCCGGTTAGTTGAGCCACCATCTCTCTACTTACAGTTCCGCTCCCGGCTGAGGGTACGCACATTGCAAAGCACACCCTAGGGCTTATGGAAGCTGTATCATTTTCATCAAAGGGGATATATGTCAGCAACTCAAACATCATTAACAGGAACCAAAACCGCGAAAACCGAAAAGGGCGGCTCGCAGGCGACCGCAAAAACAGACGCTGCCGAGTCAATGCTAAAGACGGTAGACAAATCAACGCAGAAAGCGACTGGCATCAGCCTGTTTCATATTCTGACGCTTGGCTCAATTGGGGCTTCAATCGCACTATTTTTGAGTGGCAAGCAGAAGGCTGGAATTTTTGTTGGCCTCTGGCCACCTACATTTCAAGCACTAAAGGCCGTTGTCGATAAAGGCAACGAAACGGCTTAAGAGTACCCATCGGTCTTCGCGCAAAGCCGTCAAGGCTTGCGCGAAGGCTGCATGCATCCTGACCCACCCAATCTCACTACTTAGTTCCTCGGTTGCTGCACTGACAATAAGATCCTCGTATGACTCCGGTACATTAATCAGCGTCACCTGATTAAGTTCGTGCGGCCTTACCGAATGTCAGCGGCCAGAATTAATCAACCAGCAGAGGAAACGACGTCGTTCTGCCTATAGAACTCACGATGCGTTGACTGTCATCGATCCAAAGCGCGCGGTACTCAGTTTGCTGTGTGCGTGGCAGCCTTCACTGCAACTCTTAAATTCATCAGCGTGTCGAGGGGGCTAAGAGCTCAAATCAATTCCAGCAAGGGGAGAACAAATTATGGATCCGTTTGAATTACTCAAGGCCGACCACAAGAAGGTGGCGGACCTTTTCGACCGGCTCGAGTCAGCGACTGGAAAAGCAAAGTTAGATGTGTTCAAGCAGATCAAAGTTGAGCTTGAACTTCACACTCATATCGAAGAAACGATCTTTTATCCAGCATTGGAAAAGCCCGAAGAAACTCATGACCTGACTCTTGAAGCCTATGAAGAGCACAAGGTGGTCAAAACGTTGTTGGCTGAGTTGTCGGGAGCGAAGACTGCCGATGACGAATGGCAGGCGAAGACTAAGGTGCTGAAAGAGAACGTCGAACATCATGTCGAGGAAGAAGAGAATGAGTTATTTGACAAAGCCAATGATGCCTTGAGTGATGAAAAGACTGAAACTCTGGGAAACCGAATGGCAGCGGAGAAAGCCAGGAAGCAGGGCCGCCCAGCGCCCAGGCGCTCGGCTGCGAATAATACCAGGGAAGGAAAAGCCAGCAAGGAGGAACCGGGCCTCTTAACCAAGATAGCTGACTTCGTTGGTCTCGGCGGTAAGTCCGAAAAGAGGATCGCGAAAAAGTCGCCTGTGAAAAAAACTGCGTCACGCAGGGGTTCGAAGTCTGGCGCTAAGGGTGTCACCAATAAGACCAATGCAAGGGCCGCGAGTGCCACAAGCAAACGCTCAGCTAAGAAAAAAGGATCGAAGGCGGCGGCAGCAAAATCCTTCGGCTCAAGGAAAAGCAGCAGTTCCGGTTCAGCAAAGAAAGCGAAAAAGAAATGAGATGGCCAAGTGTTAATCGCGTAACACGCCACCTGGGCGACATTAGATCCAAGCCTGAGCCCACGGCTCTGTTTCGAATGGGGATAATCTCAATCAGCTTGATCATGTTGCCGGGCTGCGTAGTCGTAGGAGGATACAGCCCTGAGCGTGGCTGGTTTTTGTGGCCGGGTACGATTGTGATTTTCCTTGTGGTGGCTGTTCTGTTTTTTCTTCTCAGGCGACGCAGGTGATTGTTTAGGCGCTGAACCCTAATCGTAACTTAGACACTTTCCAACCGTGCAGGTCGCCTGTGGTTTAGGAATACGGTGAGGACCACTTCTGGATCCGAGCTGGAATCGGACTCCAATCACTGAAGAAGACGTACCAAAAGTCGGTGCAACTGATCGGAGTCTTCGTAGTGACAAATCCAATCGTTCGCGCCTGCGTTTTCGTCAGTGCCTTCCGCATCTTTAGCGACTGTTTCCGGCATTACAACCACAGGTGTTCCGGAAGGGTATCCTGCCTGAGCACGCAAGCGTCGCCCAATGATTAAGGCTTCTTCAGGCAATTTCCCAACCAAATCGACTAGTAATATGTCGGCGTGGATGTAGGCACTTCCGCTCAGCCATTCAATTGCATCTTCCACGTCGGCTACAACCAAAAGGCGGAATCCGAACTGGCGCAGATTTCTGGTCAAATAGGGACGAGCACCATTGTCCTCTTCAACGACGAAAATAGTGGGGCGGAGCTTTACGGTTGGGTTGCTGATTTCGTCCATCCTGGTCCCTTGGCTTGGTCAGCGTGTATCAGTAGAGCGCAACAGGGAAAGGAAGAGACGATAGGTCCGATGACGAAATTAGATTCAAAGCTGGGTGAGAGTTTACAAACAAAGAAAATAAGGTTCTGTACGGTAGCGACCCTTAGTTGACTAATACCCACTAGACTGATCCGTTAGCTGACTGAGACAAATAGGCATATAAAGCGTCATACTCTTTTTTGACGGCCGCGTAGCATTCGCAAGCCATCGCTTCCAATCCTCGCTGATCAACTATTTGGATATGACCGCGCCGGTAGTCGATTACTCCAGCATTTCGAAAACCATTCGCAGCTTCAGTAACTCCTGCACGGCGGACTCCCAACGTGAGGGCAATCAGGTCGTGCGTCAAAGCCAACTCGTCGCCGGCATAATCGCGCATCGTGAGCAGCCAGCGCGAGAGTTGCTGCTCGGTGCTGTGCAGCTTATTACAGGCCCCCGAACGCGCTGTCATGGCTAACAGCATTTGCGTGTACCGCAGTAACTTGTCCGCCAGTGGAGCTCGTCTCATTATCCCAGCTTCTTTGAAGAGACTTGCGCGCACTCGCTTGGCGCTGCCGGCCACGTGCACGATAACCTGATCCAAAGACTCCTCGGCACCCAGGAAGATCCGCAGTCCCACTAACCCTTCATTTCCCACAGGACCCACTTCCACAGTCCGACCATCTTCCATGGTACTAAGCATGGAAAAAACAGCAGTCTCGGGAAAATAGACGTAGTTGATGTTGGTTTCAGCTTCGTAGATCACTTCACCCTGAACAAGCGAGACAGATTCCAATTGGCAGAAAAAGTCTTGATAATCTGGATCGTTGATGGCGGCCAGGATTTTGTTCATGTTTCGAGCGCGAGGGCGGAGTTCGGGAACCATGCCTGTAATCCTTGCCTTTAAGATTTGCTAGCGGGATCAGAGTTTAACACAGGGGGGCGGCTTCTCAGGGCGCCGTCGTCCCTGGTATTTCGAAATTGGTGTTTGAGCATCGTCAGTTTCTGAGCAACGTCCAGTTTCCTTCCATCAAATCAGTAAGAGCAAGGAAAAACAATTGTTTCGGTATATGTTTTGTTTAGACTCTCCAATACGTTTCGCAATCATTATGGAGTAGTAAGTGGGTTATACGATCCTGGTGGTGGAAGACACTTCAGATTCGCGCGAGTTAATGAGATTAGTACTCGAGGCGGAAGGTTACCGCGTTCTCGAAGCTGAGAATGGAGCCATTGCGGTCGACACAGCACTACGGGAGCGCCCCGACGCCATTTTGATGGACATGAGCATGCCACTGATGGATGGCTGCCAAGCCACGATACGAATGCGAAGGGTCCCGTCACTTCGCGCTACTCCGGTCATCGCGTTTACGGCTTATAACCAGTGGGAGTGGCGCAGTAAAGCACTGCTTGCAGGCTGCAATGATTTCCTAACTAAGCCGCTTCAAACTAAGCTTCTCCTCGAAACCCTCTCCAGGTATCTGCCTTGAACGCGCCCGGGGGGCTAACCTTAAGACACAACGCTGATTGAATTTGGCAACGCTAAACTAATGGTACATTCCTCAGCGCCCCCATTCAGGGAAGGATGACTGCGCGGGATCCGTCTCGACTCATCGCGGTTATTTCTAAATGCATAAATCAACGCATTCACTTGGTCCCTAAGTACTTTTATGTCTGCCGGCTTGACCAAATAACACTGCGCGCCGTTGTCCAGCGCCGCTTGTTTGTCAGTCTCGTACGCTGCCGCTGAAAAAAACATTATCGGGGTAACTCGGTCAAATTCGCGGAGTCGTTGACAAAGCTCGATTCCGGTACCGTCCGCAAGCCAGGAATCGAGGATATAAAGATCGAATTGGTGCAGCCGCGCCAGCTTCAACGCATCTTTACTACTGGAAGTCGTGGTCACGCGATGGTTAGACTCAGCCAAAACCAGGGTTACCAGCTCTTGAGTGTCCTCATGATCCTCGATGTATAGAATGTGACTCCGGAGAATATCCATCTACGTCCGTTCGTTAAATGCGGTTAAAGAGGTATACCTTTGCGAAGAGTATTTCGCTAAGTAATAAATAGCCGAGGTTGGATCAGATGTCGGGATAGACCCAGCCTCGGCTCCCTGCTTGTATTATGAAGCGAGAATAATACTCGTTTGAACCAACGTCGGTACGTAACCGTACCGATGGATTGCGGTTTCGGGCTTAATTTCAATTATGGTTCACCGGGAATAGGTGGATACCTGAGCAGTTAAAGGTTAAGTAAGCATGACCGAATCGAAGCCGCGGAAAACCATTCTCATGGTTGAAGACGACCAGGAGATTCGTGAGTATATGAAACGATTCCTGGAAGATTTGGGCTATGAGGTGGCGCTGGCCATTAACGAGAAGGATTTTCTAAGTTTGATCAGCGACCCGCCAGCCAGCGTTCAATTGATCTTGATGAACCAAAGAATGATTTCGGACGACGCGCTGGCCGCGGGAAGGCGCATTCGAAAACATGTCAGCGTGTCTTGTTCCGCTCCAGTTATTGTCCTCCCATTTGAGTTTTGCAATGAGATGGAAGGAAAGGACGAAAACATGGGGGGACGAGATTACAAGTCCTATATGACAAGTGAACAACAGCTTGAAGATCTGCTTGCAGGTCTACTGAATTAGGCCGGCAAATCCCTTGGGCGAGCCCCTGCATGTTTGCGGATATGATTCTCACGAAAATTATTTAGAAGCGTTTTCAAGTGGGCCGAGAGTTCATTTGACTATTATGCAACTGTGCAAACTCTTCTCGGATAATTGCATAACACTCACAGGCTGCGTCCGCGAGGCCGTCCCCGTTGACAATTTCGATCCCTCCGCGACTACTATCGATTAATCCGCGTTCTCTTAACGCCCTGGTCGCCATTGAAACCCCCGCACGGCGAGTCCCGATCATCCCTGCTACCATCTCGTGCGTTAGCTGGAGTGTGTTTGACTCGGAATAGTCGCGCATCATCATCAGCCAGCGGGCGAATCGAGCCTCCAGGGAATGGTGTTGGCTACAAATAACGGATTGAGTGACCAGTGCAAGAAAAGATCGAGTGTATCGAAGCAGTTGCACTTGCAGAGGACTACCGCGGCGCAGTTCCTGGGCCAGGTCAGCGGCAGCCATTTTCAAGGCTTTTCCGTTGACCTGGACTACGGCTCGTTCCGGGGTTATCGCTCCACCAAGAAAAACAGATAGACCAACCATGCCTTCGCGACCGATAAGACCCACCTCGGTAGTCGAGCCATCTTCCAGAGTGGAAAGCAAAGCAACTACTGCATTCTCAGGAAAATAAACGGCTTTAATGTCATCCCCCGCAGAGTAAATAACGTCCCCCTGCAGCAAATCTACTGGGTGTAGATGTGGCAGCAGACGCTCGTGATCTAACTTGAGCAGCGACGCTAATAGTTGGTTCCTGGAGTTTGCCGCAAGAGGCTTGTCGGGCATTGACTCGTTCCTTCGAATACTCAACTCAGTATTACCTCTGTACTCGGAGCGCAAATCGAAAGCAAAGTTCAAGCCAGAAACTTTCACTTCGCAAACGGCCGACTAGTAGTGCGCCGGGTGACGTTGGTGAACATCGCTGATGTGTACCTCCTCTAGCTCACGTTTTACTTAGTTGATGAAACTCCCAGGCTCGAAACCTGGAAACTCACGAATCTGTGTCGATGTCCCGGCGGTACGTTAGCGTACCGAATCTCTTGGTGATCCCGTTTAGGATGCCCCTACCGTAAACGTAACGACTGGGACAGCGGCTGATCCAGGCTGTTCATCTTCATCGGGAAGTGTCCGCGAAATCGTTTTGTGCGGAATAGCAGATGGCATCGGTGTTGCTGAAGGTGTGAAAGAAACTGGAGCACTGGTATTAGACGGCTGATAAGAAAACGGAATTGACTTTCGGTTGTATTGATTTAGAGCGAAGGCGCTGCTGGATCTCATAGCCAATCTTCGGCGCGCCTGAAGCTGCGGTTCCGGGTACGTCGAAAGTCGAGCGTTACCTTAAACACATAATCAACTGGTGGACTCTCTTTCAGGGATACGTCTGCGTGGAAATCAATAACGGAGGCACGAACTATGAACAGGGAACTTAAACTTTCACGATTGACTGAAGAGCCAGGATTACAGCGTGCGGCCGAGCCCAAGTATGCGGAGACTCGACGAATGCAGAATATCGACTCCGAACCAGCGCCCGTAGCTGCGGCTAAAGTGCCTGACCTCGTTTGTTTCTCTCACCTTCGATGGGATTTTGTTTATCAAAGGCCACAACATTTATTGACGCGTTGTGCGCGAGACCGTCGCGTCTTCTTTGTCGAAGAACCGATTTTTGGAAATGGTTCAATGCGGCTCGATGTGCAAGAGCGTGACGGAGGGGTGCAAGTCATCGTTCCACATTTGCCAGACGGGCTGCGCAGTGAAGTGGCGACCACAGCAGTGCTAAAAGACATGATTCGCAAGTTGTTCCTGGAACAAGGTATTCGCGAATACGTGTTTTGGTATTACACCCCAATGGCCCTTAGCTTCACCAGGCACTTTTCTCCCATTGCCGAAATTTACGATTGCATGGATGAGCTTTCTGCTTTCAAGGGCGCTCACTCAAAACTCGCGGACTTCGAGCAAGAGCTTTTCAAACGAGCAGACCTTGTTTTCACCGGAGGGCGGAGCTTGTATGAAGCGAAACGTAATTCACACCCGGCCGTTCATTTGTTTCCCAGCAGTATCGATGTCTTACACTTTGGTCAGGCCCGTTCTATTACTACCGACCCACCTGATCAAGCAGGCATTCAGAGGCCGCGCTTAGGTTTCTTCGGTGTGATTGATGAACGCTTCGATATTGAATTGCTCGACGTCGTCGCAAAGAAGCGTCCTGAGTGGCAGTTCATAATGATTGGTCCAGTGGTCAAAATTCATCCGGATACTTTACCTAAGCGTGCGAACATTCATTACCTCGGCGCGAAGAAGTATGAAGAGTTGCCCGGCTACCTGGCAGGTTGGGATGTTGCACTGCTTTTGTTCGCACGCAATGAATCCACTCGCTTCATTAGTCCTACCAAGACCCCGGAATATTTAGCCGCAGGCAAACCTGTCATCTCTACTTCCATACGTGACGTCGTTCGACCGTATGGCGAGTTGAACCTGGTGCGTATTGCAGACAGCTCAATGGAGTTTATCCGAGCTGCGGAAGATTTAATGGGTGAAAGCGACAACAACAGGTGGCTTAAACAAGTCGACGATTTTCTCGCAGACATATCATGGGACAAGACGTGGGCACAAATGTCCCATTTAATTAATCAAACAATCGAAACTAAACAAAGAGGAAACGTTAGAACCTCGGCCTTGGCTGATCCACCGCGCCAACGGGCGGCAGGTGTTGCTTGATTTTTTCAAAGGTTCATTAAGCAAGGAAGGGTACAAGGGGGTTCATATGTTTGACTATTTAGTAGTAGGGGCAGGTTTCGCCGGCAGCGTGCTTGCAGAAAGACTGGCAGCCGGTTCTGATAAAAAAGTCTTGATTTGTGACAAGCGTTCTCACATTGGCGGAAACGCTTACGACCATTACAACGAAGCTGGAATTCTCGTACACAAATATGGTCCGCATATTTTCCACACCAACGCCCGCGACGTTTTTGACTATCTTTCACGGTTTACCGAATGGCGCCCGTATCAACACCGTGTCCGCGCGAGCGTTGACGGCCAAATAGTTCCAATTCCAATTAACCTCGATACCATTAACAGTCTTTACGGGTTAAACCTGACTTCTTTCGAAGTGGAAGACTTCTTTAAGAAGGTTGCCGAGCCTTGTGAAGAGATACGCACTTCCGAAGATGTAGTTGTAAGCACGGTGGGTCGCGAGTTATACGAGAAATTCTTCCGAAACTACACTCGCAAACAATGGGGATTGGATCCTTCGGAGTTAGACGCCAGCGTTACTTCGCGTGTGCCAACGAGAACTAACCGAGACGACAGATATTTCACCGATACTTATCAGTCAATGCCGTTGCACGGTTACACGCGAATGTTTGAGCGGATGTTGGATCACCCAAACATCAAAGTGCTTCTCAATTGTGATTACCGCGAAGTTGAAAAGGACATTCCGTTTCGTGAGATGATCTACACCGGCCCTGTTGATACGTATTTCGATTATTGTTATGGCAAGTTGCCCTATCGTTCGCTGAAGTTTAAGCACGAAACGCACGAGCAGGCCGTATTTCAACCGGCGCCGGTGGTCAATTATCCGAACGAGCAGCCTTACACGCGCGTCACAGAATTTAAGTATCTGACTGGCCAGGAGCATAACCGAACCAGCATCGTGTACGAGTTTCCCCAAGCAGAAGGGGATCCGTATTACCCGGTTCCGCGCAAAGAAAATGCTGCAATCTATGCGAAATACAAAGCCCTTGCTGATCGAACTACCGGAGTAACATTTGTCGGGCGTCTGGCGACGTATAAGTACTACAACATGGATCAAATCGTAGCCCAGGCTCTGACCACCTACGGAAAAATCGCGGGCATGAAAAGAATCGAAGCTGCCCTTCACGGTAACGGTAATGGAAACGGCAATGGACATAAGCCTGACTCTGATGCTGTTGCGATTTCCGGGCTCGCTATGACGGCGGCAACTCGCTGAATACATCATGACTGCCGAAAAGTTGACTCTCCCGCCACTGGAGTTGTGGGCTGGAATTGAATGCACAGTGAACCGCGTTGGCGATGCATATTCGGACCAACTCGAACGGAGCGGGCACGCCGTCCGCTCCAGGGATCTTGAGCGACTGGCGCAGTTGGGTGTGCGGACAATTCGGTATCCAATACTCTGGGAACGAACAGCGTCGAACGCCTTGGATAACCTGGACTGGTCCTGGGCAGATGAACGAATGAATTCTCTGCATCGGTTGGGACTATTCCCAATCGTTGGTTTGGTTCACCATGGAAGCGGTCCGTCCTACACAAGGATTACCGATCCAAAATTTCCTGAAAAACTCGCGACATATGCCGGAGCAGTAGCTCGACGTTACCCGTGGGTGTCTGCTTACACCCCGGTAAATGAGCCGCTGACTACTGCGCGGTTTAGTTGCCTATATGGACACTGGTATCCGCATGAACGCGACGCCTTAAGTTTTGCGAGAGCGTTGCTATTGCAGTGTCGCGCCACAATACTTGCGATGCGAGCGATTCGCCTGGTTAATCCAGCCGCACATTTAATACAAACTGAAGACCTGGGAAGGACGTTCAGCACACCAACGCTTGCTTACCAGGCCGAGTTTGAAAACGAACGACGATGGCTGACTTTTGATCTCCTTTGCGGCCGGCTAACACCAGACACTCCCATGTGGGATTACTTCCTTTGGTTAGGAATACAACCGCGCGAACTGGAGTGGTTTCTAGAAAATCAAACTTCGCCCGACCTTCTGGGAATAAATCATTACATCACTAGCGAGCGGTTTCTGGATCAACGCCTGACTCGATATCCGGCTTCTCTCCATGGAGGAAATGGACGTCATTCGTATGCAGACGTTGAGGCGGTGAGAGTGTGTTCGGAAGGAGTGGCCGGTCCGAAAGCTATAATGTCGGAGGTTTGGGAACGCTACGGAGTGCCGCTTGCAATTACAGAGGCACATTTAGGATGTACGCGCGAAGAACAGCTGCGTTGGCTAAACGAGATTTGGTTTGCAGCGAAGGAGTCGCGTGAGGATCAGGTGGACATTCGCGCGGTCACTGCGTGGGCCGCGTTTGGGACCTATGATTGGAATAACCTATTAACTTCAAATAGTGGATTCTACGAACCTGGCATTTTCGATCTTCGTTCGCCGAGCCCGCGACCGACCGCCCTTGCCAGGTTGGTTGAAACGATCTCTTCAGGTGAAGACTTTGATCATCCCACGTTGGATGGCCCGGGTTGGTGGCACCGTCTGGACCGCCTTAGTTATCCACCGGTCGCTCGTCGTGGACAAACAATTCCATCCAGCCTTAGATCAGTAAAAACATCCGGCCAGGCAAGTCGCCCGCTCCTAATCACAGGGGCCACAGGCACCCTGGGCCAAGCCTTCGCGAGAATCTGTGAAAAGCGCGGGCTTGCGTACCAACTACTATCTCGCGCCCAACTAGACATCTCTGACGAAGCTTCGGTGCGAGCGGCTGTCGCTGAGTATGAACCGTGGGCAGTTGTTAATGCAGCAGGCTATGTTCGCGTAGACGACGCTGAGCACCATCCGGCAATTTGCAGGAGAGAGAACGTTACTGGCCCTGCCAACCTTGCTAAAGCATGCGCGAACCTGGCGTTGCCGCTGGTCACATTCTCCTCAGACCTGGTCTTTGACGGAAAGAAATCTGAGCCCTACGTGGAAAGCGACACAACGTCCCCGCTTAACGTTTACGGCAGGAGCAAGGCGGACGCTGAACTGCAGGTGCTTAAAGAATATCCGCAAGCGCTCGTTATTCGTACCAGCGCTTTCTTTGGGCCTTGGGATCGGCACAACTTCGTTTGGCACGTCATGAATAATTTGGCGAACGGTCGAGCGGTTTCCGCCGCTTCTGACATTGCTATCTCGCCAACATATGTCCCCGATTTGGTAAACGCTGCGCTCGACCTGCTGATTGATGACGAGCGGGGTATCTGGCATTTGGCGAATCCTGCGATCGTGACCTGGGCAGGCTTTGCGGGTATGGTCGCCGATATGGCCGGATACGATCCGGCGCGTGTCGAATGTCGTTCGAGTGATTCTCTGGGGTTCAATGCGCCAAGACCCGCCTTTACTCCGCTCGCCAGCGAACGCGGTAGGTTCATGCCTTGCCTCGAAGACAGCCTAGAAAGGTTTTTCCACGAGTGGAACTGGAATCGGCAGCAACGCCAGGTTTCCGTTCTGACCTCGCTGTAACGACAGGATTTTGAAATGAATATTTTGGTAACGGGGTATTTCCGCTGAAGAATTAATTGGAAGCAAAACTTAATCACACGAACGAACAAGGGGGAAAATGAATCTAAAGGACAGTGCCGTCTATCGGTTGCCGAATGGTCGCGAGCTCGTTGCCTATATGACCTGGGACAATGAAACAGTTTTGTTTAATCTCAGTAATTCTGAATCAGGAATGTATGAACTGAATTCTGAAGGCAGGCTCGTGTTTGACGGTCAATTGACTGCGTGGCAGATTGATGACCTGATTGAAACCGGACGAGTTGCTGCGCCGAAGTGCCTTCCATACTCGCAGTGAGTTCCGGGACGGAATCCGGCGTTACGAATGATCAAAGCTCCTAAAAAATTGATCAAGGAACAGATCGAGCTGGCGGATGGTCGCTATCTTATTTTTTACACCTTTGCGCCTGCTGACCGACTCGCTTCCTCTCGTCGCGCTGATCCACCGGATGGCAAAGAACCAAAGTCTGCTGAGGAAAACTGAGTGTCTGAATTACGCTGGAACCCGCTGCTGGGAGAGTGGGTGGCGACCGCCACCGGGCGTCAGGACAGAACATTCTTACCACCGGATGATTATTGTCCGCTTTGCCCAACCAGGCCGGGCGGTTTCCCGACTGAAGTACCTGAAGGCGACTACGACATAGTGGTTTTCGAAAACCGGTTCCCTAGTCTGAAATCCCTTCCTGATATACCCGTAGTCGAGAGTTCCGAACTCTATCCTGTTCTGCCGTCGCAGGGTGTGTGTGAAGTTGTGCTTTACAGCCCTAACCATAGTTCATCCCTCGCACTAGAACCGGTCGAACAAATTTACAAGCTCATCCGCGTTTGGACTGATCGATTTCGCGAGTTGGGCGCACTCGATTTCGTCAAGTATGTTTTCATTTTTGAAAACAAGGGCGAGGCGATAGGCGTAACACTTCACCATCCACATGGACAGATCTATGCATACCCATTTATTCCTCCACGAATCGAGACGGAGTTAAAACAATTCGCCGCTTACCGCCAGAGGTCGGAAAAGTGCTTACTATGTGATGTGCTCTCTGAAGAGTTTAAGGCCAGGCGCAGGATAGTTGCCGAGAATGATTCCTTCGCGGCGGTGCTACCGTTCTTTGCTCGTTGGCCCTACGAAACCCACATCTATTCAAAACGCCACTTTCAAGCACTCACGGACATGTCAGAGGTGGAAACCAAAGACCTCGCATCTATCTTAAAAACGGTGCTGGTCGCCTTCGACGAGCTGTTTCAGATGTCATTCCCTTACATGATGGTTATGCACCAAGGTCCGGTCGATGGCCTTTCGTACGACTTCTACCATTTCCACGTCGAGTTTTACCCCCCGTTGCGATCAGCAAATCGCTTGAAGTATCTCGCGGGGAGTGAAACCGGCGCCGGTATGTTCATCAACGACACACTGCCGGAAGAGAAGGCTTCCGAACTCCGTGAACACGTTCGGGAGGTTGTTTGGCAAAGTCGGGACCCGGAGCGAAATGGTTGACCTGGCAAAACTGCGAAGTTCTTTCGCTGAGATATCCACCGTGGAGCCACGAGTGTTTTCCGCACCCGGCAGAGTAAATCTGATTGGGGAACACACAGACTACAACGATGGCTTTGTGCTTCCGATGGCAGCAAACTTGAGGACATGTGTTGCAGTCGGAAAACGGAATGACGGGCGGGTGTGGGCTTACTCCGTCGATTTGAACGAGACGGCCAGCTTTTCACTAAAGCAATATGGAAGCAGTTCGCAGAACGGAACGAAGAGCTGGGTAAGTTACATTCAAGGAGTCACTGAAACGTTATGCGAGCAAGGGCTCATATTTGGCGGGGCAAACTTGGTCATCGCTTCGGACGTGCCGATCGGCGCCGGCTTGTCGTCTTCGGCGGCACTCGAAATTGCAGTCGGGTTCGCGCTCGCTGAGATGGCCGGGCTAAAGCTTAGTCGCCTCGAGTTGGCGCAATCCGCTCAGAAAGGCGAGCGTGTTTTTGTCGGTACCAATTCCGGCCTAATGGACCAATTGACGGCTACCTTTGCCAAAGAGAATCACGCGATGTTGATTGACTGCCGTTCGCTTCAAATAACGCAGATCCCGATGAGCCTGCCGACTGCCACAGTTATTTGTGATACGCGCGTGAGTCACGCTCTCGTGAGTTCGGCCTACAATGAACGGCGACGGGAATGCGAGCATGCCGTAGCGCTTTTGAGCCAGAAGGATAGACCGGACGTTCGTGCTCTGCGCGATCTTGAGTTGGATGATTTGAATCTCATCGAAGAGTTACCTGAACCCGAACGCCGCCGCGCCCGGCACGTTGTGACGGAGAATAATAGGACACTAGAAGCCGCACAAGCCCTCGCCTCTAATGACGCAGAAAAGCTAGGGAAATTCATGGTGAGATCACACCAATCATTGCGCGACGACTTTGAGGTTAGTTGTCCTGAATTGGACCTCATGTTTGACTTGGCTCTAAGTCAGGAAGGCGTGTCAGGAGCGCGGATGATGGGCGGTGGATTCGGAGGCTGTACGATCAATTTGGTGGAGCGTGAAAAGCTGGCGTTGTTTGCTGACCGCATGACCGCCGGCTATCAGCTCGCAACCGGACTTGTGCCGCTAATCAATGTGGTTCAGCCTGATGACGGAGTCAAGGAATTGTGTATTTGAGCCTGGTTGTGCTCGTATAACGAATACATGCCATTGAATCACAAAGAAGTTCCACGCCCCGAATATCCACGCCCACAATTCGCTCGCAGCTTATGGTTCAACCTGAACGGCGAGTGGGAGTTTGCCTTTGACGATGCTGATGCAGGGTTGGAGGAAGGATGGTACGACGGCCGGACACTCCCGGCAAAGATTATTGTTCCCTTTGCTTACCAAACCGAACGTTCCGGCATCAATGACAAGAGCGTGCATGAATTGGTTTGGTACGCACGGACATTTGAATTACCTGGCGAATTCTATGAGCGAGATCTTTTACTAAACTTCGGCGCCGTCGATTATGCGTGCACAGTTTGGGTGAACGGCCACGAAGTTGGACACAACCGCGGCGGACATGTGCCTTTCCAGTTTGACATTGCCCCTTACGTAACTCCTGGGCCGAACCGTTTGACGGTTCGCGTTGAGGATCGCCAGGACCCCGACCAGCCGCGTGGCAAACAGTCTCACACGGGAACGCCTCAGGAAATCGATTACTACTGCACCACGGGAATATGGCAGACAGTTTGGTTGGAACCTGTACCTTCTATCCGGATCGAAGAGATTCGGATGATTACTCATGCAAAAAGAAACATTCTGGAATTGACAGTTTTTCTACACGCGCCATCGGCTGCCTGGCGAATCGAAGTGGAGGTGCTTGAAGACGGCAAGAGAGTCGCTCTTAGCGAAGATCAAACAGCCGTGGCCACGGGCCGCCTCACGGTAACCATTCCCTATGCCAAACTCTGGTCGCCGGATCATCCGCATCTCTATGATGTGCAGATTCGTCTTTACGACCGAGACAGGCTGCTTGATGAAGTAGGTTCTTACGTAGGCATGCGGGGCATTGAACTTCGCGACCGCAAGTTTCTGCTCAACGGTATTCCCACGTACCTGAAGATGGTGCTCGACCAGGGCTACTGGCCCGAAGGATATCTGACGGCGCCTTCGGATGAGGCTCTGCAAACGGATATTGGCTGGATAAAAATGTTTGGCTTCAATGGCGTGCGCAAACATCAAAAAATTGAAGATCCGAGATGGTTATACTGGTGCGATCGCTTGGGACTAATGGTTTGGGAAGAAATGCCCAACGCGCGCGAATGGTCGCCAAAGGCTGAGGATTTATTATCGGCAGAATGGCAAACCGTGGTCAGGCGCGACTACAACCACCCCTGCATCGTTGCTTGGGTTCCAGTGAACGAAAGCATGGGCTTCCCTGGTCTCAGCCAACAACACGCCGGTCAGTACGCCTTTATTGAGCGAATGGTCCGCGTCACTCGGCGATTAGATTCCTCTCGACCAGTTATCGACAACGATGGTTGGGAGCACACGGACATCACAGACATTTGCGCTATTCACGACTACACGCCGACGTCGACCAGACTTGAGGAACGTTACAGGGAAACTTTGGAGACAGGTGAGCTCCCGCCCACGGTGTGGATAGGGGGTAAGCCGTTGTTTGCTCGCGGTTCGAAGTATCGAGGTCAGCCGATCGTGTTATCCGAAGTAGGGGGCTTCCTAGCAATACCCGAAGATATTCCCCCAGAAAAACGTGACGTGCTTTATCAGTTTTATGATTCATTTAAAACGTCCGAGGAACTTGTGGAGAAATACCGCGACTTGATTAACGGAATTGCCTCGCTCAATTTTTTAGCTGGGTTCTGCTACACCCAACTGACCGACATCGAACAAGAAGTTAACGGCCTATTAACCTATGACCGTAGACCGAAAGTCCCCGCGGAGAAGATGGCAGCGATTCATCAGGATAGCTTTCGATCACAAGGGTGACTTCTGCCAGCTACAGTTTCGGATTCGTGGCTGAGCCGAACTATAATTCACCCGGCATCCCACCTTAGAGAGCGTTTGAGATGCCAAACAGGCATCCCAAAGAAAAATACTCCAGCCCCGCATACGCTTGTTAGGGAATTGCTGTAGGTTGGTTGAAATTTGAGGTTATTGGTGGAGCAGAGGAGGGTCGAACCCCTGGCCTCCGCATTGCGAATTAGACACCCGGCAAAAACCTAAGTTATTGCCTTTTCGAAAGTTGCAGCCACCAAGAGATTTTAAGGGTTTTCCGGTTCTTTCCTATTCCTTACCATTCCATATACGTCGCATGCAGTTATTTTTGGCCACGTATTGGCCACTTGGAGTCCTAAATTCTTTAGGAACCTCTAGGGTATTTTCAGCATCGCACGCTACACAGGCTCGAGAGGCTCAAGTCGAAATTACGTTTGAAGCGCTGGCGACCTGCCGGAGAGCACGGCTCTTAGGCTGGCTCTCGCATGATGCAACTGGGACTTCGAAGTGCCGACCGTGTGCGACGACAGTCGCGCGGCCTCCTCGTGGTTGTAGCCTTCGATGTCATGCAGGATGAAGGCTGATCGGTAACCAGTCGGGAGCAGCCGCACCGCTTGTTCGATCGCGAGTCGATCAATCAATTGCGCAGCGGGATCGGTGCGCGCCACCCCGCCCTGCCAGCGCTCAGGAATTTCCTCGTCACCAGTCTGCATTGTCGGCCTCGACTTGCGATAGCGGAAGTGCATGTTGACCTGATTGATCACGAGGCGGTAAAGCCACGAGGTAAACAAAGCCTCCCCTCTGAAGCTGCCGACCCGACGCAAGACCGTGACGAATGATTCCTGCGTTAGGTCTTCGGCGTCCGCTTGATTGCCGGTCATACGAACCGCGAGGCTATAAACAAATCTTCTGTG
>DASZDU010000371.1:0-25608 GCA_035941655.1 Pyrinomonadaceae bacterium
CAGCAGCTTACCCCGACGATGTTGAAATTTTTCCTATTACGATCACTAAGGACGTAGTCACGCGGGGCAAAGAGCGTTATGAAATTTTCTGTTCTGCTTGTCACGGTCTGACTGGCACTGGCGATGGAATGATTGTGAGACGCGGCTTTCGACGTGCGGCGTCTTTTAACGACGACCGGTTGCGGCAGGCGCCGGTGGGCCACTTCTTCGATGCGATCACAAATGGCTGGGGAGCGATGCCGAGTTACGCGCCGCAGATTCCACCCGAGGATCGCTGGGCGATTATTGCCTACATTCGCGCGCTGCAAATGAGCCAGCAGAATCAGGCGCAAATCGGATCGGCGCCGGCCGCAACGCCCGGCGGGATAACGCAAAGTGGAGGGCATCAGTGACCCTTGGTCCTTACAATGCGCCTCCTGGTGTGCGACGTTTCCAGCAACGTGCACTAATTGCCGGCATCTTGTTTACGTTGTTGCTCGCTCTCGGATTTTTGCTGGACCGCCGGCAGTTTTTTCACTCGTACCTGTTTGCATTCAGTTTTTGGTCGGGAATATCCGTCGGCTCGCTGGCGCTGTTGATGTTGCAACATCTGACGGGCGGCGGCTGGGGGCTGGTGATCCGGCGAGTGCTTGAGGCTTCAACGCGAACGCTGCCACTCGTCCTGATTCTGTTTGTGCCAATCGTGCTTGGCGCACATTCGATTTACAGCTGGACCGACGCCCATGAACTCGAGCAGCATCCGGTACTGGTTGAGAAGTCGAAATATTTGAACCTATCGTTTTTCACAGTACGCGCCGCGATTTACTTTGCCATTTGGCTTGCATTCATGTTTTTCCTCAACCGCTGGTCGCTATTACAAGACCGGACTGCTGATCGACAGTGGGGCAAACGCATGCGCGTGCTGAGCGGGCCGGGAATGGTGCTGTTCGTTTTCACAGTCACGTTCGCTTCAATAGATTGGTTCATGTCGCTCGAACCGTTGTGGTCGTCGACCATTTATGGATTCATTTTTGTTGCTTCGTGGGCTTTGAGCGCGCTCGCTTTCACCATCGCCGTGATGGCCGCGTTATCAAAACATGAGCCGATGAACAACGTGGTAGCGCAGTTACACTTTCACGATCTGGGTAAACTGCTGCTGGCGCTTGTCATGCTGTGGACTTATTTCGCGTTTTCACAATTCCTGATCATCTGGTCAGGAAATTTGCCGGAAGAGATTGGCTGGTATCTGCCGAGAATGCACGGCGCCTGGGGTGCGATAGCGCTGGCTGTCGTCATTCTGCATTTCGCTTTCCCGTTTCTCTTTTTGCTTTCGCGTTCGTTCAAGAGACATGCCGGCAAGCTCGTGATCGTTGCGATTTTGATTCTGGTGATGCGTCTGGTCGATCTGTTTTGGATGATCGCGCCGAGTTTTACCCATGAGTATTTCTACATCAGCTGGATGGACCTGGTTGCTCCTATCGGCCTGGGAGGCTTGTGGCTGGCATTTTTTGCAAGGGAGCTGAGCCGACGGCCGCTGATACCAATTAATGATCCGCTGTATGAAACTGTGCTCGAACAGAAGCATGCGCATGCGGGACACTAAAAAGAGGGGAAGAGGGGAAAAGGGGAAAGGGTAAGGGGTAAGGGGTAAGGGAGACGCAGGGTTCTGAACTATGGCAAGAAACAAACACAACGGCAATGGCCACGATCGGGTACACGTGACGGAGACGCCTGATGTGTCGCACATCAAGAATCTGGATGTGACGCACGAAGCGAGTGACGTTGATGTCGCCGGAGTATTGAAGTTTGTCATCGCCCTTTCAGTTTTGGGAGTCGCGGTGTTTGTGCTGATGTGGGCCATGTTTCGCTTTCTTAATGCGCAAGCTGAGAAGGAGCCGAACCCGGGGCCGATGGCGATGAAGCCGGAAGAGAGACTGCCTCCGGATCCCAGACTGCAGGCGGCGAAAGGATTTGGAGTGAAATTGGAAACCGGCGAGTGGGTGAATCTTGAAAATAGAGAACCTGAGGCTGAGTATAGGGTGCTGCGCGAGCAGTGGGAGCGGCAACTAAACTGTCAGAACATGGAGGGAGTGGAAAACTCTAACTGCACGCCGATCAACACCGCGATCGATAGGCTGCTCGCCGGAGGCACTTTAAAAATTCGGCCGACTCGCGACGACACAGGTCAGGCCACCAACGCATCGCCGCCAAGTGACTCGAGTTCAGGACGTATGCCGTTTCAGGAAAAATAGGAATGGTTAAGTGGTTTAAAGCAGAGAGCGTGATTCAAGAAACCAGATCTCAGGGTCGGGAAGGGCAGCTTGCCCCCGCCTGCCTTGAATGCCGTTCAATCCGCGGGGGCAAGCCACCCTTCCCGACCCCGAGCTTCTCTGTCTTAATTCTGATCCTGCTGCTTAGTGCCTTCTGCCTTCCCGCCTTCGGCCAGTTCAGCCAAACGCAGGGTAACTCGCCCCTCTACAGCGCCCGACCGTATGCGGCGCGGGCCCCCAGTGGTTTACCGAAAGCATTGAATGGCGTCGGCATCGATCAAAAACTCAACGAGCAGCTGCCGCTCGATCTGGCGCTGACGGATGAAAACGGAAAGAGCGTCAAGCTCGGTGACTACTTCGGCAAGAAACCGGTGGTCCTGTCTCTCGTTTATTACCAGTGTCCCATGCTTTGCAATCAAATACTGAACGGCATGGTCACAGCTTTCAAGGTGATGGCGTTCAAGCCCGGCGAAGAGTTTGAAGTCGTTACGGTCAGCTTCGACCCGCGAGAGACTCCCGCGCTCGCCGCTGCGAAGAAGAATACTTATGTGAACTACCTGCCGGAGGCCAGACGCTCCGGAGCCGCCGCGGGTTGGCATTTCCTGACCGCAGACGAAGCCAGTATTAAGCGACTGACTGAGGCGGTGGGTTTTCGGTATCACTGGGATGAAGCGACAAATCAGTTTGCGCATGCCAGTGCAATCTACCTGACGACGCCTGAGGGAAAGCTGGCGCGCTATTTTTATGGGATCGAATATGCGCCACGCGATCTGCGTCTGGGTTTGATTGAAGCGGCTGATAACAAGATCGGAACGCCCGTCGATCAGTTGTTGCTCTATTGTTTCCACTACGATCCGGCCACGGGGAAATACGGAGCCCGCGTGATGAACTTGATGCGCGTGGGGGGTGTGGCGACGTTGCTGGGTGTAGTGGTGCTGTTATTTGCGATGCGCCGTCGCGGCGCCGCGCCGGTTGATTTGCAGGCAGGAACTTAGATCTGACGGAAGGCACCAGCAGTTCAGAGTTCAAGCTTTAGCTTGCTGCTTTGCAAAGGTACCAGCCTAAAGGCTGAACTCTGAACTACAGGCTCTAACGAAGAAGAATTATGCAGACCTCGTGGATACCATTTGTTCCGGAGAGCGCGTCCACTATTTCAGGGCGCGTGGATGCGCTCTACTTCTACCTTTCGGGCGTAACCCTATTCTTTGCGATCCTGATCTCAAGCGTGCTGATTTTTTTCGTCATCAAGTATCGCCGCCGTAGCCCCTTTGAAATTCCGCGGCCCATCGCCGGTTCACACAAATTGGAAACGCTTTGGTCTGTCATACCCTTGATTATCGCCATGAGCATGTTTGCCTGGGGCGCGCAAATCTATTTCGAAAACTCGCGCACGCCGAAGAACGCGAACGAAATTTACGTGGTGGGCAAGCAGTGGATGTGGAAGATCCAACATTCAACCGGACAGCGCGAGATAAACGAGCTGCACGTGCCGACAGGACGGAAGATCAAGTTGATCATGACCTCGGAAGACACGATTCACGATCTTTTTCTGCCGGCGTTTCGCATCAAGGCCGACGTGCTGCCGGGCCGTTACACGACGCAGTGGTTTGAAGCGACCAAACCGGGCACCTATCACCTTTTCTGCGCGGAATATTGCGGCATGAACCACTCGGGGATGATCGGATCTGTGATTGTCATGCAACCGACGGATTTCGATAACTGGTTGAGCGGGAACGCGAGCCAACAGTCTCCGGCAGTCGCGGGACAGCAACTTTTCCAATCGCTCGGCTGCGTTTCCTGTCACGGCGCCAACGGCGAGGGGGGTCGTGGCCCAACGCTCGCGGGTTTGTTTGGGCGCCGCGTCTTTCTAACAAACAACCAAACGTTGACGGCAGACGAAGGCTACATTCGCGAGTCAATTGAGAATCCGTCGGCGAAGGTGGTGGCCGGGTTCAATCCAATCATGCCGACGTTCCAGGGCCAGGTGACGCCGGAGCAGTTAATTCAAATCATTTCTTATATCAAGTCGCTGCAGGTTACGGGTGCGCCCGCGTCACCGGCATCCACTTCGTCGACACCATCGACTTCGTCACCGGCTGCAACATCGCAAGCCACGCCGGCGGCGGTGGCGACGCCGCAACCTAATCCAAAATAATTTTGCAGTTGCAATTATGAAAGCATTCGAAACATTCGAAACACCCACAGCGGCGCGCGTTAACTATATCAACGCCGAGTACGGCTTGAAGTCGTGGCTGTTGACGAAGGACCACAAACGCATTGCGCTGCTTTACCTGGGCTCGATCTCTGCTTTCTTTTTCATCGGCGGGCTCTATGCGATGTTCATTCGCCTCGAGCTGCTGACCCCACAGGGCGACCTGCTCTCTTCGACAACTTACAACAAAGTCTTTACGCAACACGGAATCATCATGGTCTTTTTCTTCCTGATTCCGTCGATACCGGCAACGCTGGGAAATTTCCTGGTGCCGATGATGATTGGCGCCAAAGACCTGGCGTTCCCGCGCATAAATCTGCTGAGCTGGTACCTTTATCTGCTTGGCGGAATCATAACGATCTGGGCCCTGCTTGCCGGCGGCGTCGATACTGGTTGGACCTTTTACGCGCCCTACAGCACTACCTTTTCAAATTCTTATGTCGTGGCTACCGGGGTGGGAATCTTTATCAGCGGCTTCTCGTCGATCCTAACGGGCTTGAATTTTATCGTCACTATTCACACCATGCGCGCGCCGGGTATGACCTGGTTTCGTCTGCCGCTTTTTATCTGGTCCCATTATGCAACCTCATTGGTCATGATCCTGGGGACGCCGGTTATAGCGATAACCATTCTGTTGCTGGCTTTCGAGCGGTTGGCGCACGTCGGGATCTTCGATCCGGCCAATGGTGGCGACCCGGTGCTTTTTCAACACCTCTTCTGGTTTTATTCGCATCCGGCCGTTTACATCATGGTGTTGCCTGGGATGGGCGTGGTCAGCGAACTGATCGCGAATTTTTCCCGCAAGAATATTTTCGGATACAAGTTTGTCGCCTTCTCGAGCCTGGCGATTGCAGTATTCGGTTTTCTCGTTTGGGGTCATCACCTGTTTGTTGCCAGTCAGTCAGTTTACGCAGGCATGATCTTTTCTTTCCTGAGTTTCGCGGTTGCTATTCCTTCGGCGATTAAAGTTTTCAACTGGACGGCCACACTCTACAAGGGCTCGATTTCCTACGACACGCCGATGCTTTACGCGCTTGGTTTCATCGGTCTGTTTACTGTGGGCGGCATGACGGGGTTGTTTCTTGCCTCGCTCGCAGTTGATGTGCACTTGAGCGACACCTATTTCATAGTTGCTCACTTCCATTACATCATGGTCGGCGGCACGTTGCTGGCTTACCTCGGCGGTTTGCATTACTGGTGGCCCAAGATTACCGGACGAATGTATCCGGAAGGCTGGGGCAGATTTTCCGCACTCGTAGTTTTCGTCGGTTTCAATCTGACGTTTCTGCCGCAGTTCATCGCCGGCTATCTGGGCATGCCGCGACGTTATCATGCCTACCCGCCGGAGTTTCAGGTGTTCAATGTGTTGTCGACAGCGGGCGCATCGATTCTTGGTGTGGGGCTGGTGATACCGTTCATCTATTTGCTTTGGTCGATGCGTTACGGCAAACACGCCGAGCCTAACCCCTGGCATCTCCCGGGCCTGGAATGGAGAACTGCATCGCCGCCGCCAACCGAGAATTTTCTGGCGACACCGATCGTTACCTGGGAAGCATATGAGTTTGCACCGCCCGAAGAGATGCAGGTGATTGGCAAGTTGAAGAACGAAGGGTTGGAAGTTGCCGACGCGGTAATCGACGGTAAGTAAAACAGACACTCTTGTCTATCTTTTAGACCATAGGAGAACCACTTGGCAGAAGGCATAACAGTCGGGCACGAGGCAAGCCACCCGGCGCTGCAGCACCACTTCGAGAATTTGGAGCAGCAGCGCGAAGCAGGCGCACTCGGCATGTGGGTATTTCTCGTCACCGAAATCATGTTCTTCGGTGGGATGTTCCTTGCCTATACGCTGTATCGCACCAAGTTTCCCGCGGCCTTCGCTTCGGCCAGCAACCATCTCGACCTGACGCTCGGCGCGGTCAACACCGTGGTCCTGATCCTCAGCAGTTTTACGATGGCGTTAGCTGTCTACAGCGCGCAGGTTGGCAAACGTCGTAATCAGCTGATCTGTCTAATTTTAACTATTCTGCTTGGTTTGACCTTCCTGGGTATTAAGGCCGTTGAGTATCGAGACAAATACGAAGACAGCTTGATTCCGGGCAGCCTTATCCCTGGTCGACCTTTTAATCCAGCGGTGCAGGAGCACGGACAACCCTACGATAAACACAAGCTGCACTTACTTCCGGGCGCGAATGTCAAAAATGTCGAAATGTTTTATTGGATCTATTTTGCCATGACCGGCATGCACGCGGTGCACATGATCATCGGCGTGGGCGTGCTGTTGGTCATTCTCTATTTTTCGTGGCGCGGCCGCTATGGGCCGGAGTATCACAATCCGGTCGAGATATCAGGACTGTACTGGCACTTCGTCGACATCGTCTGGATCTTTTTGTTTCCGTTGCTGTATTTGTTGGGTAGACACCTCGAACATTGAAGACCTTGAGATTTGGCACGATATGAGGGCAGATTTTCCATTTCGCATTTGTCATTTTTCATTTGCCATTGCGATTGCTCAAATTGTTTTCTTAACTGTTCTTAAATGACAAATGAAAAATCAGAAATGACAAATGGAAAATCTCAGTCTCCACACGATCGTTACAGAGAAGGATATCTGTTCTAGATGAGCGAACACATCGTTTCAGTGCGAGTCTACGCTACGATTTTTCTCTCCTTGATGGTGGGTACGGCGCTGACCGTATGGGCCGGGCTGCGCGATTTTCCGGGGCAATTGAATGTGATAATCGCGATGACAATCGCCGTCATCAAGGCAACGCTGGTGGTGCTTTATTTCATGCACGTTCGTTACAGCTCCAGGCTTATCTGGGTGGTTTTTACCTCCGCGCTGTTCTGGCTGGTGATTCTTTTTGCTCTTACCTTTAGCGACTACTGGACGCGAAACTGGTTAGGCTAGCCCAGCCGCGGGTTTCCTCGTTAGCTTCTTCGGCTCTTAGTTTGAACTCTGCACCGCGTAGAGTTTTTCATCACGCACCCCGATAACCCCATGACAACCTGGGCACTCCAGCCTGATGGTTGCATCCGACGTTTTGATGGGCGTTCCGCAATAAGGACAAGGGCCGGACACTTCAGTCTGTCTGAAAAATCCTCGCATCATGAATAGCGGTACCACCAAACCGGCGAGCAGCAGAGGAATACCGAAGATAAGCGCGACGCTCGAGCCGTCACTAAGCGTGAGGCTGATAACCAAGCCGGCGATGAAAAGAATCAGGCCGATAGCGATGGCAAACGAAAAACTAAAGGCACTATCCGGTTTGCGACGAGTTTTCGACGTGGCTGGTTCGTTGGCGCTCATGTGTTGTTGTCCTTCTTAGGCCCCAGTTGTAATCGGTTGGAGAACTGATTTTTTACTCCTGCGGCCTAATCACTGTCAACAATGCGATCCTATTTGGAGTGCGCCAACCTGTCGGCGCTTTTGTTCCGCGGCGGCCTGTCGCCGCGGTTCCGGCAGAGACACTCTCGCAAAGACGCCTGCGACAGGTCGCAGGCTACCAAAGCGCTGACAGGTCAGCGCACTCCAAACCAAACGAAGGCCAACTGTCCCTTTGACGTGCTCGTGGTTATAATGCCTGTTTCTTGAAGCGAGGATATTTATGACAAACAGCACTCAAACACCTTTCGAACAGTATTTAGACCGCCAGGACGAAGAAGCGTGGGCGGCGGCGCTAACTACGCTGCTACGCTCCGTGCACGATGTGGACAAGAACGCGACACAGATCTGGTTTTCGTTTTATCCCCTGTCCTTGTTCCGCGCCTTCGAGACAGCCGCCGATCCTGAAAAGCTGGCGGCGCAATTGCTAGTGCAGGGCGTTTACCAACTCAAAGATCAAATCGATTCGTCGCACAAATTTCTTTACGGACATCGCTATTGGCCTGAAGTGAAAAAAGCTGTGGAAACATTTGCGGCCAACTTCACAGCACCAGAACCTTCAGGGTTGGCAGATAACATATTGAAAGTTGCGCGAGAGGTAGCGCAGGCAAACAAGGTCGATGAATCACTAACGATCGGAATCACTGCGGTTGCGTTCATGACGATGCGACAGTCGGGACTTAACGCGTTTACGAAGGCCAGAGGCGAGATGTTGCTCGACCGTAAATATGCGAAGAAATCGGCGGAGCAGGTACTTCGCGACCGCGCCGTTGATGATAGTCAGGGCCTGTTTGGTTTTCTGAAAACTGTTGATAAGAAATGGACGGTTACCTACGATGAAAGCGAAGCGCAGGCGAGATACAAACTGAATCACGTGCAGGATCTCGCCTGGGGTGCGGCTGATGATCAGTCGCGCAATTGGCGCGAGGTAGATCCACGCCGGGTTGAAGGACCCATTCCGGTTGAGTGTCGTTCGGCATCGTGCGGCACGTGCTGGGTTGGGGTGCTTGGCGGCGCGGAGAAACTGTCGGACGTCGCGGTTCGCGAGGGAAAGAAGATTAAGGAGTTTGGCTACATCGACACCACGGAACCCAAACCGCTGATCCGTTTGGCTTGTCAGGCACAGGCGCTGGGGGCCGTTTCGATTGTGATTCCGCCGTGGAATGGTGTGTTCGGAAAATATCTGAAATCGCAAAAGACTTCGGCAGAAGATTGAGCAGCATAGCTATCATCGGAATTCGTTGAAATCTACTCCCAACGTTTCACCATTACTTCTTGTAGTCGCCGCCGCGGTGCTATGGAGCACCGGCGGCCTCTTCATTAAGTGGACTTCGCTCTCCGGACTTGAACTCTCCTTTGGCCGCTCACTACTGGCGGCGATCACCGTAGCAATCTTCACCCGGCGCGAAGGCTTTGGATTTAACAAGGTGACAGCGCTGGCATCAATACTCTATGCAGCGCTGCTGGTGCTGTTCGTGCTTGCGACCAAGCAAACCACTGCTGCCAACGCGATCTTCCTGCAATACACCGCGCCCGTATACCTGCTCATTTTTGAACCGCTGTTTTACAAAGAGAAGTTTCGATCGCGTGATCTGATTGTTGTCATCGCTTGCATTGTTGGCATGTCACTATTCTTTGTTGGCCAACTGCGGCCACAGGACGTCATCGGAAATTTGTTGGCGCTCGCTTCTGGTCTCTGCTTCGCTTGTTATTTCCTTTTGCTGCGTCACTCAAAGTCGCGCAACGTCAATCGCGCTTCGTCTGTAATCTACGGCAATGTTCTGGTGGTGCTTATCGCCGCGCCGGCCGGATTGAAAGCGTTACCACACATGACCTCGCACGATGCCTTGACGGTCATCTATTTGGGTGTGGTGCAGATTGGGTTGGCTTACACTCTATTCACTGCGGCGATGGCGCGCGGCGTGCGCTCACTTGACGCGGGAATTGTTGGCTACATCGAGCCGGTTCTGAATCCAATTTGGGTGTTCGTGGTGTTGCACGAGCGACCGTCGCAGTGGGCCCTGGTTGGAGGTGGAATAATCGTACTGGCAGTTGTTTGTCACATGTTGGCCGAGGCCAGGCGCGGAAGGCAGGAAGCCGGTCCGGCTTGAAAGTAAAAGATCAAACCCCCTTGGGGTTCATCATGTCAGCCACCGTCGGCTCTCTGCTTCGCAGCAGCCGCTACTGCTCGCAACCGTTCTACTTTCTGTTCAAAAGTCTCACCGGGTACCGGACCTGTGTCCACGACGCCGCAGTAAGTTGATCTAATCATCAAGGTGCGATCTGCCTGGCCGGTTAGTTTATGTGTTGCCGCCGCTGCGGGCGCAGGCGGGGCAGGCGAAGGCGCGGGAGCTTCAGTATCAGCTGGAGATGGAACCATCGCCGACTCGAGCACGGCGCTAACCACCGGTGCCTCGGCTGAAACTGCCGGCGCTGTCTGCTCACCCCCTTCTTCCGCGCGTTGCTTCGCGGCGGCCGCGACTGCTTTCAGCCGCGCAACTTTCTGTTCAAAAGTTTCACCTGGTACCGGGCCGGTATCAACTACTCCCGCATAACTGGTTCGTCTATTTAATTTGCGATCCGGTTCAGCTCCGGCTTTGGGAGCGGCGGGTTTTGGCGCCGGCGCTGCACTGGCTTTCGGTGCGCTGGCAGGCGCTGCGGCTTTTGTCACGGGAGTAGACGGAGCCGGGGCTGGCGATGTCTTCGCCGCTTCGGGCGTGTGGCCCGTAGTCTCCATGATGAAAACGCCTCGCGCATCCTTCTTGATCACCGGCAGCGAACCGCCGGCAGCCTGCAGCAACGCAGAAAGCTCGGCTTCTACAAAACGACTTTGCTTGTTCGGATCGCGCACGTGTCCCAGCGGTGGTCCCATGTAGAGCGTGCCGCAGGTTTGGCACTTGGAGAGCACATCATCACCACGCAGGTGAACTTCGGCCGGCTCACCGGCGGTCCGCAATTGTTTCAGGTGACCGTTGCAAAGTTTCCCCTTCGCGTTCTTCTCGTTACACACAGTCTGCGCGTTCGTAATGCGCTTCGGCACCGGTGCCGTAGCCGCGGTGGAGGCGCCAAGTTCGCCCGGGGCCGCTTCGGATGAAGTTGCTGTCATGGTTGGGTTCTGGCTTTCACGCGTTATGTATTCCGGATTGCAATTGGAATCTTACAGAGTCGATCAAATGTGCGTCAACGTAGGCAGTGAGCAGTAAGCAGTGGGCAGTGGGCAGTGCGCAGTGGGCAGTGGGCAGTGTACTTGGGAAACCCCTTACTGCTCACTGTTCACTGCTCACTGTTCACTGCCCACTGCCAACCGCTCACTGCCCCTGCTCACTGCTTCTGCTCACTGCTTACCGCTCACTACTCACGTGTTATTCTGAACCGCAATGCTACAGGATCTCCTCGGAGCAGTCTGGCGCCGCGTACCCAAGGTACTGAAGCGCTGGACTGTGAGACTGTCACATCCGCGGTTCGCGGTAACTGCGGGGGCGGTCGTCACTGACAAGCGCGGTCGTGTGTTGCTGCTCAAACATCGTTTTCGACCCGGCAGCGGTTGGGGCATGCCCGGCGGTTTCATGGAAGCAGGTGAACAACCGGAAGCAGCGTTGCGGCGAGAGTTGCGCGAGGAAATCGGTCTTGAGATTGAGCAGCCGAAGTTGGTGCTGGTGCGAGCATTCAAAAAGCCCAAGCAAGTGGAGATAGTCTTCAGTTGTCAGGCTGCAGGCGATACCGACCAGCTTAATTTCGAGATACAACGAGTCGCGTGGTTTCGCCTGGAAGAATTGCCGAAAGAGTTACCGAAAAATCAGGTGCAACTAATAAGATACGTACTCGCTGATGGAGCGATGCCGCAGGATTGATGTATGCTGTGCGGCGCAAAAAGAAAAGGAACTGAGTGCTGAGGGCTGAGGACTGAGATTGGAAGGCAATTTGGCCGGGACCAATTCTCAGCACTCAGTCCTTACACTCAGGTCTCAATCACTTCCTTCTGGAGAAGAAAATGGTAGATCTGATTCCGTCGGCGGATACAGTAATGCAGATTCTGAAGCGCACCGGCGCTTTTCGCGAAGGCCACTTCGTTTATCCCAACGGCAAGCATTCGCCCCACTACTTTCAGATGCCGCTGGCGTTTCGTTATTACGATACTGCGCGGGTGTTGGCAGTCGCATTGAGCCGGAAGTTTCGTGTGGACCGCGACATCTCGAGCCAATTACCAAAGGTATCTATTATCAGCCCCAGCTCAGGCGGCATTCCAGTGGCCTTCGGCGTGCGCGACGCGTTGAGCGCGGAACAGATCTACTGGGCCGAGCAGGAAGGCAACAAGCGCAGGTTTCGACAGTACATCAATAAAGGCGAAGTGAACCCCTGCATCATCGTCGACGACATAATTCGGAGTGGTCATGCGATTGAGGAAACGGCGGAACTGGTAAAGGAACTGGGCGCTTCCGTGATTGGCTGCGGCGCAATTGTGCGGTTTACCTCCGCGCCGGACAAACTGGGTGAGGTGCCGATCAGATCTTTGGTTGAGTTTGACGCACACATGTACGACGAAGGCGATCAGTGCAGCGATTGCGCGAAGAGCGCGCCGGTTGAGCCCGTGCGGTTCTGAGCAGGGAGAAGGCAAAAGGCAGAAAGCAGAAGGCAGAAGGCAGAAAGCAGAGGGCGGAATGACATCAGGTTAACTGCCGCTGGCTGGAGCAAATTTTTTTGGATTGGCGATCATTCCTGCCAACATTCGACCTACCTCTTCATAGCCAGAAACGAGACGATCGTGATTTTCTTTAGATAGATATCCGCAGTCTAGAGCAAAGTCCAGCCAGACCTGCGTTTCGCTCGCTTCTCCGTCGCAATCCGTCAATTTGCTTACGAGCATGTTGGGGTATCGCCGTTTGCGAAAACCTTCAGCAAGATTAGCCGCGACGCTCCGAGAAGAGCGCCGAATCTGATCTGTTAATGAGTAGACTTCTTCTCTCGGAAAGGTCTTTGAGAGATGGAAAATTTCCATGGCAAGGCTGTAAGAAAGTTGGAAAACCTTGAGATCTCTATGACCACGAAACATAACACACTCCTTCTCAAGCGGAGGGTGGGTTTAGGTTAAGCGGTTAGTGTCTACTGCTCTCTGCCTACTGCTTTTGCCTTCTGCCTACTACTAGTATTTTTAGATCTCATGTCGATTCGCAAGCGCCTTATCCATCGTCACTTCATCCACATATTCCAGATCACTTCCCACCGGCATGCCCATCGCGATGCGGGTCACGCGCAGGCCGAGAGGCTTGAGTAGGCGTCCAATGTAATTCGCTGTTGCCTCTCCCTCGGTGGTGGGATTCGTCGCCAGGATCACTTCACTCACTTCCACACCATCGTTGTTTTCCGGTTTCAGACGGGGCAGAAGATTCGCCAGGTGAAGTTCGTTTGGACCGATATGGCGGATTGGGGAAAGACTTCCGTGCAGCACGTGATAGACACCTTTGAAGCTGCGCGTCTTCTCCACGGCGACAAGACTATGAGGTTCCTCGACAACGCAGATCACCGAATGGTCGCGCGCAGTAGAGGCGCAGATACGACAAGGCTCGACGTCGGTCAGGTTGTTACAAATCGTGCAGAAAGCGATTCGTTCTTTTACTTCCAGGATGGCGGAGATCAGTCGCTGCAGTTCGTTGTTTGGCGTGCGCATGATGTGAAAGGCCAGGCGCTGCGCAGACTTTTGCCCGATGCTGGGAAGGCGTTTTAGTTCGTCAATCAGTTTGGTTACAGGCTCGGCGTATTCAAGCATCTTCAATTGGGGTCGGCGGCCAGGGGTCAGGGGCCAGCTCGAATAAAGCCGCGACAATGCCGGCTGTTTCTATGTTTTCAATCTTTTCAAAAGCGCGTTGCGCAACGCGTATTGTTGCTTGCCTAGCGCAACTACACGTTCAAGAATTCGATCAAATTCGTCTCTTGCAAGGTAGTTGAGACGCAGAGCGATTATTATCCCAGCATCCCGCCTAACCCGGGTGGCAACATCCCGCCCAGTTTGCCCTTCATCGCTTCGTCCACTTTGCGGTTTGCTTCGTTAATGGCAGCGAGGATCATATCCTGAAGCATCTCGACGTCGCCTTCCTTCACGGCTTCGGGATCGATTTTCAACGAGATGATTTCGTGATTACCTTTCATCTCCACGGTGACCACGCCGCCGCCTGCCGAAGCTTCCGTGCGCAGTTCGTCCATTTCTTTGGCCATCTTCTCCTGCATCACCTGCGCCTGCTTCATCATCTGCTGAATGTTAAACCCGCCAGGAAATTTCATTGCGCCCACCTCTTTAAGATTTTTGTCGTACGCGTTTTCCCATCGTAACTGGCAGCGAAGACGAATGCAACGAGGGCCCTTTGCAGGGTCATCGATCGGTGTGGCGTTTGCAAACGCGTTTACAGAACCCCGACAGGTCGGGGTTCTGTAAATGATGTTTTCACTGATGCAAGCAGGCTCACTATTCATCCCGCGCTGGCATGGTCGCTGAAGAATGCAAATATGATATAAGCTGCTGGATCTCCATGACTGATTCTTCCCAAATATCCCAGGCGAATGAAAACAACCGAATCGCAAGCGAAAACACGCTTAGCGGTCGGATCAAACTTTACTACGACCTGGATCTACCTGAGGCTCGTCCAGCGCCTTTGCTGGTTGCCCTGCACGGCTACGGCGCCAACAAGAAGCAGATGATGCGCGAAGCGAAGCAGATGGCGCCGGAGAGTTTTGCAATCGTTTCACTGCAGGGTTTTCATCAACACATCAAAGAACCGAGAGAACCCGGTGGACCACTGCGTTTCGGCTTCGGCTGGCTGACAAACTTTCATCCGGAAGATTCCGTAGCTATTCACCACCAGGCCTTGTTCGATTTGATCGCTATGCTGGCAAACGATGGCGTAGCGGATCCAAACCAAATCTTTCTACTCGGCTTCTCGCAAACCTGCGCGCTCAATTATCGTTTCGCCTTTACGCATCCCGAGCTCTTGCGTGGGGTTGTGGGAATCTGCGGCGGCATTCCCGGGGATTGGGAGACGAGCGAAACTTACCAGCCGACCCGAGCGGCAGTGCTTCATCTAACAGGGACGCGCGACGAATTCTATCCGCCTTCACGGGTTGCGGATTATGAAGATCGGCTGCGATTGAGGGCTCCGAATGTAGAATTTAAGAGCTATGATGCTGAGCATGAAATAGTCGCCTCGATGCGCGACGATGTCAGGGCATGGTTAATCGAACATTCCGCATGAAGAATGAGTTTCCAGTCGCAAGACTCAAGATCGTTACTGTCTGTTTGATCCTGCTCATTGTCGGCAATTGCCAGCGGACACCTCAAAAACGCGCCGTGGCCGCCGTCACACCGCCAACGTCTGTTTCCCAACCCTTGGCGGCGACTGCTTCCCCACAACTCAAACAATTTATCGAAGCGGCCGTTGAGCAGAGCAAGGTTACGACCGGTTATGACCCTTCGTACGTGGGAATTGAATACCCGAACGGCGACGTGCCAAGCGATACCGGCGTTTGTTCTGATGTCATAGTTCGTGCTTTCCGCAAGGTGGGCATAGACCTTCAGAAGGAACTTCATGAAGACATGACGCGCGCGTGGTCGGAGTATCCAAAGAAATGGGGAGCACGGGGAACCGACACCAATATCGATCACCGCCGCGTGTTGAATCTCACTACCTACTTCACGCGACAGGGAAAGTCACTGCCGATTCGCGACAACCGCGCCGACTATTTACCGGGCGACGTAGTAGCGTGGGAACTCAGCGACGGTGTGGAGCATATCGGCATTCTTACCAACCTCTGGACCGAAACCGACAAGCACTACCTGGTGGTCCACAACATCGGTTCCGGGGCGCGAATAGAAGACGTGCTGCTCGCGTGGAAAATCATTGGGCACTACAGATACTTTCAATAAAGTAAAAGGCAAGGAGCGAGGGCAAGCCCACCTTCCTCACCTCGAGGCTTCCGACTTGATCGACTACATCTTCCTTGAGAGCTACTCGGCCCGGAATTACCACTCAACTCCAATCAGCTCGAGGCCAGGGAGGCGCGCTTGCCCCCGCTCATTTTTGTTTTACGCTCTTATTTGGAACCACTGAAGTGCTTGAACCACGCCCTGACTGACTTTATAGTCGTCGTCGATATCCGCACCCGAATACGGATCCTGCCAAAGGAAAAGATATGTGGCGTAACCTGCTCTTACCCGCGCTTCTAATAATTACCATCTTTCCACTATCACTGTCCGCGCAGCATTCTGCCGGACCAACCAAACGTCACGACACCATAGCTGCAGCTATCCGAGCAGTCCTCGAGGCGCAAAGCGAAGCCTGGAACCGCGGCGACATCGAAGAATACATGGCTGGCTACTGGCGTTCTAATGAGACCGTTTTTATTTCGGGCGACAGCCTGACGCGTGGATGGCAAACAGTGCTCGACCGCTACAAGCAGAATTACAACTCACGCGAGAAGATGGGAACTCTTACGTTTTCTGATTTGGAAATTACGCCTGTCGGTAACGATACCGCCGTCGTCATCGGACGTTGGCACTTGCAACGCGCCAAAGATGAGCCGCACGGAAGGTTCACGCTGATTTTCAGAAAAACAAAACAAGGCTGGAGAATTGTTCACGATCACACATCTTCGGCGAGTTAGCGGAAGATTCTCGTCAAATGCTGCTATCGGGGCAGTAGCCCGACCGTCAGGGAGGGCTCAGATTTAGACCAAATTGCGGAGCCCTCCCTAACGGTCGGGCTACTGCCAAAACCTGAAGACGATTCTTGACTGACACATCACAAACCCCGCCTTCCAAGCTTGCCGAACTCGAACGAAACGTTCAGGCGCGCAGCGGTATCCTAAAAAAAGAACTCGGGCTTTTCGATCTGGTCCTGACACAAATTGTTTTTGTAGTGGGAACCATCTGGGTAGGCTGGGCGGCCAAGCTCGGGAATCACCAGATGATGTTTTGGTTGCTGGCGATTCTCACTTTTTACTTACCGTTGGCGGCCGTCGTCATTTATCTCAACCGCCTGATGCCGCTGGAAGGCGGCCTGTATCAATGGGCCAAGCTGGCGTTCAACGATTTCGTTGCGTTCATGGTGGCCTGGAACCTTTGGATTTTTGGCATCCTGGTGATGTCAGGCATTGGGCTGATCATTAAGAAGAATATTGCTTACGCAGTTGGCCCACGCGCCGCCTGGATGCACGGCAACAAAGTGATAACCACGCTCATCTGCACGCTGCTGATGATTCTGATGATCGCGGCGTCGCGGCGAGGCTTAACGCTCGGAAAGTGGGTACAGAATGTTGGTGGAGCATTTTTGCTGGTAACGTTCGCTACGCTGATCCTGCTGCCATTCATCACCGCCAGCCGAGGCACGCTCGCCAATTACCATCCGTTTTCTACAGCCGTGCCGGAGTTTAGTACTTACAACCTCAACGTATTCAGCAAGCTGGCGGTGGGTGCACTCTCAGGTTTTGAGTACATCGCGATTCTTGCGGGCGAATGTCGCGCGCCGGCCCGAAATATTAGTCGTTCAGTGCTGATTTCCGCGCCGATCATTGCTTTGATGTTCATACTCGGCACCGGTTCCGTGCTGGCATTTGTCTCTCCTGACAAAGTGGATCTTATCGGCCCTATCCCTCAAGTGCTCAGCCTCGGGTTCAGTTCGTTTGGCTGGGTATCAATGCTGGTGTCCTTCACAATTTTCGGGGTGGCCGCGAGACAAATTGCTCTGATGAGCATTTACTTCGCCGGCAACACTCGCCTGCCGATGGTGGCGGGCTGGGACAACCTTTTGCCCGCATGGTTTGCCCGCCTGCACAAACGGTATCGAACACCAGTCAACTCAATTCTTTTTGTGGGAGTCGTGACGCTCGCGTTCAGTTTGGCGAGCTTGATCGGCGTAGAGGAGCAAGAAGCGTTTCAATTACAGGATAACGCTGCCACTACTTTTTATGCGCTCATCTACATGGTGCTCTTCGCCATCCCCCTGGTCGCGATAAAACGGTTTGGAGTAGGGGCGCCACTGTGGCTAAAGATGGCGGCTGTATCAGGCTTTGTGGTGTCGGTCGTTGCGGGTTATTTCTCGTTGATACCGATTACGCGGGTCGACAACCCGCTTGGCTTTGCGTTGAAAATAATCGTGGTAGTGGTCGCTGCAAATGCGATTGGAGTTGCGCTCTATCGGCTGCGCAAGCCACCCTCCAAAATTGCCTCCGAATAATGCTAGCCTTCAAGTGAATCCTGTGATAAACCTCCGCGGCAAATGCAGTCTAATCCTAACGCCCCCAAAAGGAGTCTGACATGAATAAAATTAACTACGGACGCGTTGTGCTTGGTGGCCTGGTCGCCGGCCTGGTGCTAAACATCGGCGAGTTCGTGCTCAACGCTGTCGTACTGGCAGACAGCATGAAAACGTTCAATGCGGCACACAATTTCAAGGATCCCGGCACCAACTTCATTATAGTCGCCGTCGTGCTGACTTTTCTGCTGGGCATAGTCATCGTGTTGGGATACGCCGCCATCAGACCTCGCTTTGGAGCGGGCGTGAAGACAGCAATCATCGCCGCCCTTTTTGCCTGGTTTGGTCTCTATTTCTACATGGGAATCTTCTTCTGGCTGCTTTTCGGTATTTCGACCAGCGACTGTATTTTGACCATGGTCTGGGGCCTGGTGGAATATGTGCTGGCAGCGATTGCCGGCGCCTGGTTGTACAAAGAGTCCTGAGCTGCTCGTTTTAGTGGAACTCTAAAGTTTGCCAACGTCACTCGCCGTAATTAATTGCTCACAGTTAGTCAACGTTGCCGGGCCTGCTCGTCCACGAGTAGGTCCGGAAATGGGCGAGCTGTCGATCATCAAAAACGGCGCGATGTTGATAACCGGCGATCGCATCACGCAGGTTGGATCGCGAGAAGAGATCGACCGCCATGTTGATGCGGCCGCTGATTATGAAGTTATAGATGCCGGTGGCCGCGTAGTGATGCCGGGATTTGTCGACGCGCATACCCACCCGGTTTTTGCCGGCAGGCGTGCAGGTGAGTTTGAAGAACGCGCGCTCGGAGTCACATATCAGGAAATTGCTGCTCGGGGTGGCGGTATTCAATCGACGGTGCGCGCCACACGCCAGGCTACGTTGGATGAATTGGTCGTCGCGGGTAAACGTTATGCCGATTGGTTTCTGCGCACAGGCACAACGACCGTGGAAGCCAAATCGGGTTACGGATTAACTGTCGAAGACGAAATAAAAATCCTCGAGGCCATCAAGCGGCTAGACTCGGAAACACCGCTTCGTTACGTCCCCACTTTCTTAGGCGCTCACGATATTCCACCTGAATACAAATCTCGTCGCCACGAATATGTTTCGCTCTTGATTGAGGAGATGCTGCCGCTTGTGGCAGACGAGAAACTCGCGGAATATTGCGACGTCTTCTGCGAAAACAAGGTTTTCACGAGCGATGAATCACGCCAGATTTTGTCCGCAGCGAAACGCCACGGATTAGGTTTGCGGATGCACGCGGACCAGCTATCTCTTTCAGGCGGCGCACAATTAGCGACTGAGCTTGGCACCGTAACCGCGGATCACCTCGAATACACCGATGCCGGCGGCATCGCGGCGCTCAAATCAGCCGAAGTTCAGCCAGTGCTTTTGCCTGGCTCCGTGTATGCGCTGGGTTCGAGCCGATATCCGGCGGCGCGTGAAATGATCGACGCTGGACTGGCGGTGGTGCTCGCCACCGATTTCAACCCGGGATCCTCTCCAACTCCTTCGATGACAATGATTCTTTCGCTCGCGTCTACTCACATGAAAATGACGCCGGCCGAATCAATCACGGCTTCCACCCTTAACGCCGCGCACACACTCAATCGCGGTGATTACCTGGGATCGCTAGAGCCAGGGAAGATTGCAGATTTCGTAATTCACGACTGTCAGGATTATCGCGACCTCGCGTATTTTTTTGGCGTCGAACATCCCTGGAAAGTTTTTGCGGGCGGTAAGTTGGTTTACGAGCGCTGTAATGCCGGCAGTTCAGAGTTCAGACTTTAGGCTGCGGTTTTGGTTTACTGTCATCGCAAGCTAAAGCTTGAACTCTGAACTGCTAGCCACTATCTAATCAAGAAATCATTTGACGACTTGCAGCATGTATTTTATTATCGCGTTAACACTGGAAAGGAGGTGATTGTAAATATATGAGTTTTTATCACAGTGAGGTGGCTGCGGCCTGACCTCTAAACCTAATCGTAACTAGTTCGGATTTAGGTTTAGTCGTCTCAGCTGCTACTGCTCCTCCTTTTCAGGGAAGCACACAGCGGAGCCTCAGGCCAATCCCAACAGTTCACCGGAAGCCGTTCACGTGTAAGCGTGGGCGGCTTCTCTATTTTAAAACTCACCCGCTGAGGTGGTACTGACCTCACTCCGTCACGAGCCATATCGGCTACTGCAATTCCCCGCTGACGTGAAGTTAGTACCACCTCGCGGCAGGATGGGTCTTGTTTGAGTTGTGCTTGACCGCGACCGCATGCAGTGAGAAATTAACTTTACTGTCGAAATAGGAGAGCTTCTGTTGTCATCCGCTGATCTCCCTGTGTTCTACGATCCGGCCGGACGTCGGTGGAGGCGAGTGCGCCGCATTTGGATGGCGCTTGCGGTTGTTGTCACCAGTCTGGCCGTGATACTGATCGGTAGTGTTCTCATTAACCCGGTGCTGCCGAGCTTGAATATTCGCCCAGTAGCAAGTTTGCCCCACACGACGGACATTAAGCCGAAGTCGCTTGTTGTTCATGCCAACCCCATTCGACAAAAAGCGCGAAAGGCGCAGGCGGAGTTGCAGCGCGCATTGGCAGTCACGCCGCGCGTAATTCCGTCCAAACGCCGCTCGCAAACCCTGGTCGTTCCTCCGCCGCCCACGCTTCCGCCGCCAGTGGTCCCCAGCTCACGGCCTCTTTCAATCGGCTTCTACGTTAACTGGGACGAATCCAGTTTGGCTTCACTGGAGAGAAATCTCGATCACCTTGACTGGGTTATTGCTGAGTGGTCGCATCTGCAAGACAACTCAAATGGCAAGGGACCACTCGCCATTGAGATTGACGCACCAGCACTCAACTTCATCCGCCTTACGCGCCCGCAGGTTCAGGTCATCCCGATGGTGCAAAATCTGATCAACGAAAAGTGGGACCCCGATCTGTTGGCCAATGCGATCGGCGATGAGTCGAGTCGTCAACGGCTTATTACCGCACTAACCTCGTTTGTTCAGGACAACAAGTTTGCCGGCCTTTGTGTCGACTTTGAGGAACCCTCGGCGGCCATACGTCCAGCGTTACTCACGTTTGTGCAGGGGTTGCACGACGCGTTTCAGTCGCAGGGGTTACTCGTCGTGCAAGCTTTGCCGTTTGACGATCCCGACTGGGATTACAGGCAGTTCGCGGCCGCCGATGATTACACCATCCTGATGGCTTACGATCAGCATTGGGCGAACAGTGATCCTGGCACGGTGGCGGCGCAGGATTGGTTTGAACGCAATCTTGCCAACCGCATGCGAGAGCTCGAGCCGTCGAAAACAATCATCGCACTGGGAAATTATGGCTACGATTGGACCGAAGGAAAGCCTGAGGCAGAAGAGTTAACTTTTCAGGAGGCGGTTATCTCGGCGCGTGACTCCGAGGCGAAAATCGTCTTTGACCCGGCTTCGCGCACGCCAAATTTCGATTATGACGATGAGGACGAATCCCATCACACAGTTTGGTTTCTTGACGCGGTCACCGCGTACAACGAAATGCGCGCCGCCAGCGGATTCCGGCCGGCAGGGTTTGGAGTCTGGCGTTTGGGCTCTGAGGATCCTTCTATCTGGGCAGTGCTTGGCGGTTCGCCGCAGACTTCGCCGGATGCTTTGAAAAGAATCATCTACGGTTACCAGGTCGATTATGAAGGCACTGGCGAAATACTGAAGGTAGTCTCACGACCGCAGGATGGCTGGCGTAATCTCGAGGTTGAGGCTGCAGCTGGTTACATCAAGAGTGAAGAGTTCACAGCAATCCCTTCCTCCTATGTCATTGAGCGCGGTGGTGATCACCCGGGCCTCATCGCGCTTACTTTTGACGACGGCCCGGATCCGCTTTGGACGCCAGCTATCCTGGAAATTCTGAAACAGGAAAATGTACCCGCTACTTTTTTCGTCATCGGGAAAAACGGACAGGCATATCCAGATCTCCTGCGACGCATCGTCAATGAGGGGCACGAGCTGGGCAATCACACCTTTACGCATCCCAACCTTGGCGAAGTACCAGCATCGATTACAGAACTCGAGCTCAACGCAACACAGAGATTGATTGAGTCAGAGATTGGAAGATCGACTGTGCTCTTTCGTCCACCTTATTTTGGTGACGCCGAAGCCGACAAACCGCAGGAAGTGGAGCCAGCATACCTGGCGCAGAAACTTGGATACCTGACGGTGGGTGTGCGCATTGACCCCGACGATTGGAAGTTGCCGGTGACGGCTGGTGAGATTGTCGAGCGCACCCTTCAGCGCGTCGCGGATAAAAATCCGGACACGCGGGGACAGGTTGTGTTGCTGCACGACTCCGGCGGTGATCGCTCCGCCACAATCGCAGCCTTGCCAGCATTGATCCATGAACTACGGGCGCGAGGATTTCGCTTGGTGCCGGTTTCTGATCTGGCCGGGCTGTCGAGAGATCAAGTTATGCCGTTCGTCTCGCCTCGTGAACGAGTTGTCACGCGATCAAATGCAATCGCATTCTTTTTTCTCTCAACGACCGGCTGGATACTTCAGTGGGTATTTGTAATCGGCATAGTGCTCGGTCTCGGCCGTCTAATCGTCATAGGCACACTCGCGCTGGCGCAATGGTTTCGTTCGCGGCGCCGCGCACGGACGCACGCCGGCGCAGGCTACGCGCCTTTTGTCTCCGTAATCGTGCCCGCTTTTAACGAAGAGCTCGTGATCAAAAACACGATCAATAGCCTGCTGGCGTCAGACTACCAGGAGTATGAAATCATCGTGGTTGATGATGGATCGCTGGATAAGACAAGCGAGATAGTGCGCGACAGTTTTTCTGACGAAAACCGCGTGAGGCTTTTCTCGGCTGCAAATGAAGGCAAGTCTGCCGCGCTGAATTTGGGATTGCGGCTGGCTAAAGGTGAGATAGTGATTGCCCTTGACGCCGATACCTTGTTTGCTCCGCAGACCATCGGTGCGCTCGCGCATCGTTTTCATGATTCCCGGATAGGCGCGGTTGCCGGTAACGCCAAAGTGGGGAACCGCATAAACATCGTGACACGCTGGCAGGCACTTGAGTACATCACTTCTCAGAACATGGATCGCCGCGCGTTTGCGAGTTTGAATTGCATCACAGTCGTGCCCGGTGCAGTGGGCGCCTGGCGTCGCGAGTTGATTGAGAAAGCTGGGGGTTTCCAGGCCGACACACTCGCTGAAGATCAGGATCTGACGCTCAGCATTCGTCGCCTGGGTTTTAGCATCGGTTACGAAGAAGACGCCATCGCCTGGACGGAAGCCCCCGATCAATTGCGTACGCTCGCCCGGCAGCGATTCCGTTGGGCCTTCGGCACGCTGCAGTGCATGCGCAAACATATTGACGCACTGTTTCGGCCCCGCTACGGGGCGCTGGGACTCATCGCCTTGCCTAACGTTTGGATATTTCAGATTTTCTTTCCACTAATTTCGCCGGTGATGGATCTGATGCTCGTTTACACGTTGCTGGTAGCAGCACTTGATCGGCTACAACAGCCGGCGGGTTATTCCTCGACCGCGCTGCGGCAAGTGCTGTTTTACTACGCCCTATTTCTGGCGATTGATTGCATGGCAGCGTGCTTCGCGTTTCTACTGGAAAGGAAAGAGCGCTGGCGTTTGTTATGGTGGCTCTTCCTGCAGCGCTTCTGCTACCGCCAGATCATGTACTACGTCATGATCAAGTCAGTCGCGGTGGCTATCCGTGGAACAACAGTGGGCTGGGGCAAGCTCGATCGCAAAGCAACCGCCGAAGCGCAGTAAAACTGCAAAGGGCAAAGAACGAAATAAAGACCATCAGGAAGATACTCGTCGAAAGCCTTGTTGCAGTAGATGAAGCGTCAAGACAGAGAAGCTCCCGGTAAGGAAGGTGGGCTTGCCCCCACTCTTACTTCTCTAAAAAAATCTACCAAGCTTTCGTTAATACCATAATGTCGAAAAAGCGGAACCGCAGAGATAACCGGGAAACCGGCAAGCGAAATGGAATCCTGGTTTTTGTTCTACTGCTGGTCGTCGCGTTTTCCTTTCGCCTGGCAGTCGCTCGTTTCCTCGCAAACGACACCCCCGATGACGGCAAAGTCTATGCACAGATTGCTCGCAACTTACTCGAACAACATGTCTACTCTCACGAAACCGAAGCGCCTTACGCGCCAACTCTGATCCGACTGCCCGGTTACCCATTGCTGCTCGCCGGCATCTATTCACTATTCGGCCACAACGATAATGCTGCGGTGCGGACGGTCCAGGCACTCATCGACACCGCAACCTGCGGACTGATTGCGCTCGTTGCTTTCCAATGGGAGCCTGATGGGAAACGCAAGCGCAGCAGCTCTATCGCAGCACTCGCGCTGGCTGCGGTTTGTCCATTCACCACGATCTATGTGGCCACGATTCTCACGGAAACTTCGACGATGTTCCTGGCTGTGGCGGCCGCATTGACGGCGACGCTGGCACTTAAAACAAATAACCAGAAAACGTTGTGGCTGTGGCTGGCTACGGGACTGCTTGCGGGAGTCGCAGTCTTATTCCGCCCGGATAGCGGGCTGTTCGCACTGGCAATCGGAATCACCCTCGTCATTGGAACGCTCGGACGCGCGGGCGACGTGAAGTTATCCACCAGGCAAGAAGAGAAATTGTTCCGCACCGCCAGGGCCTCGTACCTGGGAGCTGTTTTCTCACTCGCATTTTGTTTGGTGCTGGTGCCCTGGGCCGTGCGCAACTATCGCGTCTTCCATTTTTTTCAGCCGCTTGCACCGGCACATGCGGAAATGCCTGGCGAATTTGTGCCGCGCGGATATCTCACCTGGGTGCGTAGCTGGTTGGATGACAGCCGTTATATTGGCCCGGCTCTTTGGTCGTTGGATTCTGCGCCCATCAAGCTCGCTGACATTCCTGAACGTGCTTTTGATTCTGCGGAAGAAAAGAGCAGGGTGGGCGAACTGCTGGAAAAGTATAACCATGCTCATGATGAACCGTTGCTCTTTACGGATCAGCCTGATGTGTTATCTCCGGAGGCGCAGTCAACAGAGGAGCCCGATAAAAAGGAAAACGAGAACCCACAAAGCGGAGAAACTGATCAACCTGACGACGAGAATGCGAGCGACGAAGGCGCTGCAGAAGAGAGTGACGAAGAAGATGACAAGAACGCAACCGCCGATCAAGCCTCCGATCAAACAGTGGGGATGACACCAGAAATCGATGCAGGTTTCTCACAGCTCGCTCGTGAGCGGATCGCCCGTCATCCGTTCCGGTATTATGTTTTGCTGCCGCTAAGGCGCGCCCACTCACTTTGGTTCAATACTCACTCTGATTATTATCCGTTTGAGGGCGAACTCCTTCCGCTAGCTGACCTCGACTACGACATTCAACAACAATACTGGTTGCCGCTTTTTGCTTTCCTGGCTTTGGCTTACTCGTTGTTGGGAATTGCGGGCGGCTGGACGCTATGGCAATCGCTCAACTTTGACACGCGTCTGTGGCTTCTATTGGCGGCGCTTATGATCTTCCTT
>DASZDU010000372.1:0-17844 GCA_035941655.1 Pyrinomonadaceae bacterium
CAGCAGACCTAAAGCGCCGACAGGCCGGCGCACTCCAAAAAATGCGCTCTAAGAATGGAGCTGCTCTAATATTCGGCGCGGTTGGCACAGGCATAAACTATTTTCAGACGTCGGTGATGATGATACACTGCGCCGCGCGTCCGCTTTAGGAAGTTGATTGACGTCGTTTGGCCGGCAAGCGAAACTTCGTTCTCACGCATAGTCTTGTTCAACTGTCTGCCGGAATTCTTCGGTGACCTACTCAATTCCGGATTCTTCTCGTAAAGTTGACACTGCTTCATCTCTATACATTACTCGGCTTTTTAGACGCTGATTGCGGAAGGAACTCTCGGTAATGCTCACGATTCGAAACGATACTCCTCGCGAATTGGAACTCGTTGGCGCAGAGGGCCAGCGACTCATACTTGCCCCGCTCGAACAGCGGCAGATCAAGGAGGACGACTTTTCAGGATTTGACCTCTCGGAAGCGAGGCGTGCCGGCTGGGTCAGCGATTGGAGCGAGCCCCCAAACGAACTCGTGGCGAAGGTGCTCGGCATACTGATGGTGCTGGGCATTATGGTGGTCGTCATCTGCGGGGTCGCCGCCGGTCGTGATACACCTTCCTGGTTTGGTTCGCGTAGGATCTGGCAGGCAACAGTCTGGGCCATAGGAGCCATCGTCCTGCTTGGGAGCACCGGGGCCCTGATCATCAAAGAAACGAATTCGTTTCGCCGCGTGGTGCGTTTTCTGGCGCAGATGCTAAGCCTGTTCGTCATTCTGGCGATCGGTCTTGGCCTTCCGGCCGCGACCGTTTATTTTTTCGGAGAAGGCAGGGCGCTGCTCGCAAGTGCATCGCCGCAGCTCTTTGCGCGCGTGTTACAAGTCAGCTTTATCGCGACGGCTTCGCTGCTACCCGTGCTGCTGTTTTTTCTCTTTGACCGGTACCAACTTAATACTCTCCGAAATCGCCTTTACAGAGACTTGTTCCGACTCGACCGAGGCTTAAAGACGCGGTCCGAGATCGATGCCAAATACGGGTCGCAGATTTCTGAAGCTTACGGTCCCGAAGATCAAGGTCGTGGCCGGCTAGCGAGGGGAACGCGTTGGCCAGTGCTCGTTTGCGCCTTTGTGGTGACGATGGGTTGGTTGGCTGCGTTTAGGCCTGTCGGTGCGCTCGACGCGGCGGCGATTCAAAACCCCTTGTCCCCACAGCGCACCACGTTGACCTTCGGATTTCTTGGCGCCTACTTCTTTGGGCTCCAACTCATTGCACGCCGCTACTCCCGCGGTGATCTTAAGCCAAAAGCTTATGGCTACATCACTATCAGGATTCTCACCGTGGCCGTGCTGAGTTGGATACTCGATGTAATTTTCAGTGCCGACTCAAACTTGAAGCTTCTGTCTGCGTTCCTGATTGGAATTCTGCCGGATGAGTTCTTCACCCTGATCCGAGAAAAGTTTCGCGGACGAGGTCCGGATCGACTGGTGCCGGAATCTGAAAAGCATCCGTTGACCAAATTGGAAGGCATTGATTTGTACGATCGTGCTCGCCTCGAGCAGGAGGGCATTGTTAATGTCGAGAGCTTTGCGCACCACGAGTTGATTCGCCTGGTGCTGGAGACGCGTATACCGGTGCCACAATTGGTTGATTGGATGGATCAGGCGATCCTCTACCTCCATGTAGTGCAGGAGCCGGACAGCACGGAGCTTCCGAAGTTGCAATACTACGGGATCCGCACCACTACCGACTTGCTCAGCTGCTGGAAGGCTGCCGAGCGAGATGATGAGCTCGAAGATTTCAAGAAACTGCTGGGAGGAAGCGATAAACCGTATCGACTGAAGGTCATTTATGACGCCTTGTATGACGACGAATGGTTGGATCGTATTAGGGATTGGCGCGATGATTCACCTAGAGATCCGCTAGAAGTGGAGGCAGTCCCGAAGAGTTTCGACGCGAAGGTAAACTACGCGAAAAACCTCCTGGCGAAATCGCGATATAAGAACGCAATCAAAATGTTCGATGAGGCGCTGCAGATTCGAGATGATGACCCTGAGGTGCGGGTGGTTTTGGCTCGTCTCTTTGCTAACGTGCCCGTGGATTCGCTCCGGAGTGTTGATCGTTCACGAGAAAACGCCCGGCGCGCGTTTGAATTGGGCCAGAGCAATCTCGAAGTATTGATGGACCTGATAAAAATCAGTGAAGGAAATGGAGATATACAGGAGGCGATGGCGGCTTGCGATGCGGCAGTCCTCGTAATTGGCGATCCGAAAGGCGACAAAGAGAGGCAGAAGGCGCTGAAAGGACTTCGAGATAAACAGGCGGAACTCGCGAAAAAGACTCCAGCACCGCAGGTGGTTCTGGCTAGTCCATGAGGTGCGTGGTTGCTTAAGACAAATGTTGTGACGTTCTCTCGCGACAAACCAGGGAGATAGTTCAGAAGCTGCGTTGACATTGCTCAACGTGGCGCTTAATATTTTTTTTCGCAACGCGATAATTCACGAACCTCGACTAAGTTACTGAATTCCGAGAACTCGGCTGAGTCTCGATAAATCAAATGCTGCTTCAGGCATCAACAGAACTCGCAACCACAGCGACTACGCAAACCATCGGCGCGCCCGTTACCGCATACTGGCCGGTGATGATCTTCTTTGTCGTAGCCATAGTGTTTCCGATCCTGCCAATCATTCTCGGACGCTTCCTGCGGCCGTCGGTCTATGGCAAGGGGAAGATGCGACCGTACGAATGCGGCATCGATCCGACTACCGACGCGCACTCGCGATTCACCGTGCGTTACTACATCGTGGCGATGCTGTTTCTGATCTTCGACGTAGAGACGATCTTCCTGCTTCCCTGGGCGATCATTTTTATGGGCGACGATTTCTCTTTCACGAAGTTCGCGCTCATCGAGATGTTTGTCTTTATCGCTATCCTGGTCGTCGGCTATTACTACGCCTGGCGAAAGGGCGCGCTGGAATGGGCGTAAAAGCGGTAAATGGTGAATCGTAAATCGTAAATGGTCGTCTCTCGTTAGTTGAGTCGCGCGCTCGTCTGTTGCACTCGCGGCAGGAAACGGCTTTTACTATTTACGATTTACCATTTACGATTTACTAACATTATGGCTGAACACGAAGAAGGCTTTTTACTAACCAGATTTGATTCGCTGATGAACGCGGTGCGGCGCACGGTTGGCGCTAAGGCAATGGACATCGGTGCGCCGGTGGTCAACTGGGCGCGCGCGTCCGCGCTGTGGCCCATGACTTTCGGACTGGCCTGTTGTGCGATCGAAATGATAGCTACCGGTGCTGGGCGTTTTGATATCGATCGCTTCGGGGCGGGCGTGTTTCGTCCCAGTCCCCGTCAAAGCGATCTGATAATCATCGCGGGCACAGTCACGCTGAAGATGGGGCCTGTGGTGCGGCGAGTTTACGAGCAGATGCCGGAGCCAAAGTGGGCGATTGCCATGGGCGCCTGTGCTTCTACTGGTGGACCTTTTGATTCTTACTCGACGATGCAAGGCGTCGATCGCTGCATTCCAGTTGACGTCTACATTCCCGGTTGTCCGCCGCGACCGGAAGCGCTGCTTTACGGCTTGATGCGCTTGCAGGACATCATCAAGCGCGAGGCGCCCTCCGCTTACATTTTTGAATCAGACGGCACTGTTCATCGCCAGCAGTCTCTCGACGACGATCAAGCGGTAGTTGCTCTAAATGATAGTGAGACTACTGCAACAGCTGTACTTCGGTAAGGTTTCACGGTCGCGCCGCACCAAGACGAATTTACAAATACTCACAACTCGTGTTTAAGGACGACACTGAATGATCGCTTCCCTCTCGATCACTGCTGATGCCCCAGACGAGGTTCCCCCAGGAAGTTCGTTTCCATGGGTTTGGTTTGGGCTCTTTTTTGTGGCGGCCTTTGCAATTTTAGAGGCATTGATGGTTGCGCTCGAACTGGACGAGCGAATGGCCACGGCATGGTTGATTCTGATCTCTCTTGCCGGTTGGGTTTACTGGCTCTTCTGCGTTTCCAGATTTCATAAGATTCTCCAGCAAATTTCCCGCAATCACTATCCAATCAGCAGCCGCGAAGTGGTCTGGAAACACTTCATTCCCTTTTACAATCTAGTCTGGGTTTTTCGCTGGCCTGCCGAGTTGTCAAACTATCTGAACCGGCGCCAGCGTGTGAAGATGGTCTCAGGAAATCTCCTCGGAGTTTTTCTCTTGATCTTCTTGTTGACGGGCCGCTTCATTGATGGCGGAGTTGGCCTCGCTGGCACTTTTACCGTTGGCATGTATATTTCCGCTAAGCTTCGGAAACACGTTGAGCTGATAAAAGGAATGTCGCCCGACATGTTACCGCCACTTCCCGACCCACGCTTCTTCAGTCAACCGGCGCCAGTCAGTCAGCTTGACTCACGAACTGATGCTACGACTGCGCCGTCAGCTAAACGTCTCTGAACAGGACAATTCAACCTCCCAAGCAAGCCGCTCGACGGGTACATTCCGATCCCGCGCGATATCGCGAGCGACAAGCCCAAGTCATTGCCGCGACCGCCACTCATTGGCATTATTAACAACCGGCCCGGAATTCAAAAGAAAGTTTTATGGAAGAAAACTAAACGCATCTCCGTCTAATGTTTTGTAAGGCAAAAGACGGAGGCCAGGATGGAGCAGCGCGCGGTAATGAAGGAACCAATTGTTGACGACCGCGTAATCGAAGCCTGTCAGGCGGGCGATCGAGAGGCTTTTCGTCTGTTGTTTGAAACTTATAAGGACCGTGTGTTTTCAATCGCGTGTTATTCCTTCAGCGGGGATGAGGCAGCGGCCGGCGACGTCTCGCAGCAGATATTTTTGAAGTTGATGACCAGCATTGGCCAATTTCGCGGCGACTCAGCGTTTACTACCTGGCTGTACCGGCTGGTTGTAAATGCCTGTACCGATGAGCAGCGCAAGCGCAGAAGATTCCTGGCATTTGGCGCGTCAAACCCGGTTACCAAAACTGAAGAAAGAAGGCCGCAGGAGAAGCGTTACGCCAAACTTGAGATTGCTGATTCAGTACAAGCGGCTATCCGGGAACTGAAGCCGAAGTTGCGCATGCCGATTCTGCTCAAGTACGTCGAGGATCTATCTTACGAAGAGATCGCGGGCGTGCTGGGATGTTCGAAGGGCACGGTGGCGTCGCGCCTCAATCGTGGTCACCAGGCGCTGGCCCGAAAGTTGGGACATCTCCGTAATGAAGTTGTTTTGGGAGAGTAGATATGTTTTCGAAGCACGTTACTAAACTATTATCGGCTTACTGCCAGGGCGAAGTAGAAGCGGCTGAGTCGCGGCAGATCGCCGAACACCTGATCGCCTGCAATCAATGTCGCGCGCAGTATGACGAGATACAACTCGGCGTAAAATTGGCCCAGCGTCTGCCGCAACTCTCCGCCCCGGATTCACTCTGGCTCGATTTGCAAAATAATATCGCGACGAAAAATTCTACGCGAACGCGTGCGCGGTTTTCTTTCCACTCCTGGCGGCCACAATTCGCAGGTGCGCTGGCAGGATTATTTTTGATCGCCGGTTTGGGAGTTCTCTGGTTGTATTCGCGCGAGACGCGGCCCTTCTGGGAAGTCGCACGCTTGAACGGCGCGCCGAGAATTGGCTCATCGCGGATGGATGAAAAGGGCCGCCTCGCGGTTGGTCAATGGCTGGAGACTGACGGCGGATCGCGCGCGCAGATCGAGGTGGGTTCGATTGGACAAGTTGAGATCGATCCGAACACACGCGTGCGGCTGGTGGAAACAAAAGCCACCGAGCATCGATTAGAGTTGCAGCGCGGAAAGATGAGTGCGCGCATCTGGGCGCCACCGCGATTGTTTTTTGTCGACACGCCCGCCGGAGTTGCCGCTGACCTGGGCTGCGCTTACACGTTAGAGGTTGACGACCAGGGCGCCGGCCTCCTGCATGTCACTTCAGGCTGGGTGGCGTTGCAGTTGAAGGATCGTGAGTCGATGGTGCCGGCCGGCGCTACCTGCGCGACGCGTCCCGGCATTGGTCCAGGCACACCTTACTTTGACGACGCTTCCGATGTCTTTCGCAGCGCGCTCGCCAGATTCGACTTTCATGAAAGTCAGGAGACAAAGATTCCGGATCTCGATCTGTTGCTCAGCGACGCGCGTCCGCGAGACACGTTGACCTTGTGGCATCTGCTCGGACGCGTCGAGGGCAATGACCGTGTGCGCGTTTATGAACGCATTGCCGGAATCAAACCGCCGCCAGCCGGGGTGACCCGGGAAGGCGTGCTGCAGTTGAACGAACAAATGCTGCAACTGTGGAAGGACGAATTGGAGACGACCTGGAGCCAGGAGTCTTTCCTACGCTTGCACAAAACGTGGATCAAAGTGTGGACGGGGGCGTTGGGAAAAGTGAATGGATCACGAGGCAAGAAGTAGTTTTTGCAGATGCGCTGAACTGTCAGCGCTTTTTATCGGTCGCGACCTGTCGCGACTGACGGTCAACCAAATTGCTGTCAAAAAAACATGGGCGACAGGTCGCCCAGGACAAAAGCGCTGACAGGTCAGCGCGCTCCAAAAGGGGAGGCAAGAGATGATTGAACAAGCACCTGGATTAGGTCGGCGCAACTTTCTTCAGTTTGCAGCAAGGGCAGCGCTCGTATTGCCGGTTGCTGGTCTGAGTGCTGCGGCGTTAACTGGTTGCGGTCGCGGCGCGAGCTCATTCGCTCAACCGTCACCCGCAAATAGTCCCAAGTCCTGGAAGACTACAATCGTCAGTGCGAACGAGCCTGGCGAACCATTAACGATTTCCGGAACGATTTACGCGCCTGACGGACGCACGCCGCTCGAAGGCATCACGCTTTGGGTCTATCACACGGATGCAACGGGACACTATTCGCCGTCGACTGGGAACGGTGATAATCGCAACACGCGTCTGCACGGTGTGATGGAAACGAATCGCGAAGGGCGCTACGAGTTTCGCACGATCAAACCCGCACCGTATCCGGGTGGTGGCGTCCCGGCCCACATTCACACCTATGTTTCAGGTCCTGGCTATCCGGAGTACTGGATCGATTCCTATCTTTTTGAGGGCGACCCGTTTCTTTCAAACGAAGATCGGCAGAAGGCCGGCAAGGGAAATTTTTCCTCAACGCTTAAGCTAAGCCGTGACAAAGATGGAATGTGGCGAGGAGTGCGCGACATCGTGATCGAGCGCTGCTCGAAGAATTGTATACGGCAGTAAGAGCCGGGACAGGGAAGTAGCGATATGAAGAGATTATTACGAGTGTTGCGATGGGTATTGGTCCTGGTGATGTGTTGTTTGCTGATCGCGCAATTCTTTGGCCCGGCGAAGTCTAATCCGGCTACGGATGCTACTCAGTCAATCGACTCCCAGCTTCAAGTGACGCCGCAAGTCGCGGCCATCTTCGATCGCTCCTGCAATGACTGCCATTCGAACAAGACGCGCTGGCCGTGGTATGCAAACGTAGCGCCCGTATCGTGGTTTGTAATCGATCATGTGAATGAAGGACGCGAGAATCTGAACTTCTCGGAGTGGGGTCGCTATACCAGACGTGACAATGACGGGCTGCTCAAGCAAATCTGCAGGGAAGTGAAGGCTGGTGCTATGCCGCTCAGCAGTTACACACCGTTGCATCCAGGCTCAACGCTGTCGCCGGACGATGTGAAAAGCCTCTGCAACTGGACCAACGCCGAACGCGCAAGAATCGCAGCACTCAACTAATTTCAAAGGGGCTAATAATCTTAGATCCCGGCGAGATGCCTGGTGTCGTTGATACAAAGCACGCGCACAAACCCATCGTCGCGCAGATCGAAACGCGCGATACCACAATTCGCAGTAGCTATCCAGACCGGCTTCAGCTCCGGCGCGTCAAGCGCACCCATCAAATGCAGAATCAGAATGCAAATCGTGCCGGTGTGCGCAAAGAGAACAATTCTCCCGCCGCGATGCTGCTCAATTGCGTCATCAAGCTGACGGGAAGCGCGGTCGAGAGTTTGTCGATAGCTTTCTCCCCCCACTAGCACATGTTCGAAATCGCGGCGCAGCAGTGCCTGGTATTGTTCGGGGTGTTGCTCAGCAGCTTCTTCGAAAGTTAAGCCTTCCATTACACCAACGCTGCGCTCGCGCAAGGCGTCGGTAGTTATAAGCGGAACTCGAGCGAGTGTGGCCAGTGGAGTTGCAGTTTCAATAGCGCGCGGCAAGTCGCTCGAGTAGATAGCGGAAAACTTTTCCGACGCCAGCGTTTTAGCTGTAGCCCTCGCCTGTTTTCGTCCGCGTGGCGAAAGTGGCGTGTCAGTGTGTCCGCCGAAGCGGCCCTGAGCGTTGCCCTGGGATTGGCCGTGGCGAATGATGACGACGTGCGTTGAGCGCATAGTTTCAAGTTCCAAGTTTCAAGTTTCAAGTTCGGAGTTTCGCAGTCCATTATCCAACCCCTCGTTCTAACTTGAAACTTGGAACTTGAAACTTGGAACTAGTTTTAGGCTGCGACCGCTGCCGTCTCATTTTTCAGTTTCTCGGCCTGGTCGTGTGTGATGAGGGCCTGGATGATTTCGTCGAGCGCGCCTTCCATGACGAGGTCGAGCTGATGAATTGTTAGTCCGATGCGATGGTCTGTAACGCGGTTTTCTTTGAAGTTATAAGTGCGAATCTTTTCTGAGCGATCGCCTGAGCCGACCATCGAACGACGTTCACTCGCAACGGCGTCATGTTGCTTTTGTTCCTCAAGTTCCTGCAGGCGCGCGCGCAACACGCGCATGGCCTTCTCACGATTCTTGATCTGCGACTTTTCGTCCTGCATTGAGACTACGACATTCGTCGGCAAGTGTGTGATGCGCACGGCGGAGTAGGTTGTGTTAACCGACTGGCCACCCGGTCCCGACGAACAGAAGGTGTCGATGCGCAGATCCTTGGGGTCGATTTTTACGTCGACTTCTTCAGCTTCCGGCAGCACGGCTACAGTTATCGCCGAGGTATGTATGCGCCCGCTTGCTTCCGTCTGCGGCACGCGCTGCACGCGGTGCACGCCCGACTCGTGCTTCATTTTCGAATAAACCTTGTCGCCCTCGATGAGCACGATGGCCTCTTTAAAGCCGCCGATTCCCGATTCCGAAGCTTCAAGCACTTCAAAACGCCAGCCCTGCCTTTCAGCGTAACGGCTGTACATGCGCAGCATTTCGGCCGCAAACAAGGTGGCTTCGTCGCCGCCCGTGCCGGCGCGAATTTCTACGATCACATTTTTTTCGTCGTTTGGATCAGAAGGAATCAGCAACAGCTTCAACTCTGTATCGGTCGTCTCGAGCTTCTGCTGCAACGCTTCGACTTCGCTGCGTGCCATTTCGCGCATTTCATCGTCGTCTACGCTGTCGGCGAGTTCCTGTGCCCCTGCCAGCTCAGCATTCAAAGTCTTCCAGGTGCGATACTTTTCCACTATCTCGCCGAGAGTTCTATGTTGACGGGCGGCTTTAGTGTAAGCCTTTTGGTCCGCGAGCAACTCCGGCGCGGAGAGCTCATTGGCGAGCTCTTCGTAACGGGCTTCAATTTGTTCAAGTCTTTGCAGCATTATCTTCTGAACTCTGAACTTCAGGTCTTATGACAACGGAGCCATCGCCGCTTCACCGGGCTGCGGCTCGAGTTTAAGCGACTCTTTTAAAGCCTCAATCGCAACCTCGAGTTGCTGATCGTCAGGCTCCTGCGTCGTAATGTTTTGTAACCACACTCCCGGACGCGTGATCATTTTGAAAAACCAGCCGCTCTCTTTTTTGGCGGACAAGCGAATGATTTCGTACGACAGCCCGGCCACCAGTGGAACTAATGCCAGCCGCACCAAGAAATTATAAAGCAGCGAGTCAAACTTGATGACCGAGAACAGCGCGATCGAAACCAACATGACCACCATCAGGAAGCTCGTGCCGCAGCGTGGGTGTTGCCGCGGCTGCGGTCGCGCGTTGTCGACAGTTAATGCTAAACCCTTTTCCCAAGTGAAAACAGTCTTGTGTTCCGCGCCGTGATATTCAAAGACGCGTCTGATGTCTTTCAATAGAGAAAAACTGAATATCATGATCAGGAAGAACGTCATTCGAATGACGCCGTCGATAAGGTTGAAACCCACTGAAGGACGGACCGGATGCAGGTAAGTCTTTACCGATTGCCATGCTCGCGAGTACCAGGTATCCCCTGAGATAGAATTAACATTGCCGCTGCCTGTGGTGGTCGGCGTAGTTCCCGTCGTTGGGCTGCTGCTTGCTGATGCAGTCGCGGGCGATGGCGCCCAGCCCGCGCCGATAAACAGGGCATTCGTCAAAAGCAGAGGCGCCGCCACGAATAGCAGGATATTGAAAATCATTGCGATGACTATCGAGCCCGCCGCGGCTGCCGTCCCACCCTTTTTCATTTCGTCGCTGGCGCGCCGCTGTGTGGGTACGGGAAACAAGCCCGGGACCGCCCCAGTCAATCCGGCAAAATCGCCCTCGCCTTCAATGACGGCAGGCGTGAGTGCGACCTTCATTTCCTTCGCTTCCGCTTCCTGTGCATCACCGAAAGCTTCATTGGCGGAATAGTTCAAGGCCTTGATGCCTAGTCCCATCGACTGCACCAGCACCGCGCTGCCGCGCAAGACTGGCAGTTTGAGCAGGGGATATTTGTCGCTCCACTTCGGCAGGCGCGCCGAGATGTTAACGATAGTTCCATCCGCTTTACGCACCGCGACAGCGTAGGCATTAGGCGTGCGCATCATCACGCCTTCGATCACAGCCTGGCCGCCGACTATTAAATCTCTTTCGTTTGTACTCAATGTTTCGTCCTTCACCTCTTGGAGTGCGCCGACTTCTTGCAGCTGCTTGTGCGGCAATCTTCTTTGGAAGCGAACGGCGTCGAGCCGTCTCAAACCAAAGCAGTGACAGGTCACCGCACTCCATATTAAAACACTAACGCCGGCTTGTTTGGAGTCAACCTTTAGTACCTGAAAAAGCTAGAACTAAAGCCTGAGCTCTGACTGAGCCGGCGTTCGGATTCTGACGTAAAGCTAATGGCGATTTCTAACTAACAACTCAAAGTCCTCGGAGCAGTTTAGAAATTACTGAGTAGCGGTCGTTTCCCCTGGTGTCTTCTTGCCATAGCGCTTATTAAAGCGATCTACGCGTCCGGCTGTGTCGACCAGCTTCTGCTTGCCGGTAAAAAACGGGTGACAAGCGGAGCAGATTTCAACATGCAGGTCACCTTTTTTGGTTGAGCGCGTCTTAAAAGTTTCCCCACAGGCGCAGGTAACAGTCATTTCGTTATATTCGGGATGTATCTCTGGTTTCATTGTTTCTCGACCCTCACTATAGACAGCTAAATGCCTCATTTTCCAAACAAACCATGATAGTTTGGCTGACTAGTATCGTCAAGTAGGGCACCGCGCGCGTCGCATTCTCATTCGTGTTGCTTCGTTTTGCTTCGTATTATTTCGTGGCTGGTGCGCTTTGTTGAGTGGAGAAGACGCACCACGAAACGACACGAAACGCATTCGAAATCACACAAAATAATCGCGGATTGATGAAGCGAGGCGAGCGAAAACAAGCTTGTTGACAGTAAATTAACCCCATGTTTAAATCAATTTCTGCCGACCTTATAGTAATTAGTATTAACACTTCACGCGCATTGTTAGTGCGATCGCGCCAGCGACATCACACTCTCGGTCAGGGTGTGATTATCGTAGCGAAAAGCTGATGCCGGACGATAACGATAAGCCAGAACAACCAGCCGCTGACGCTCCTGGCGTTGTGGTTCCTGCTGACACGAGCGGAACGCCACCGTCGTCTGCAATACCTGACGCCGGCGAAGCTGCTGGGGCCGACGCGGAGAAGGCGGCGATGGTCGAGCAAGCCAAGTCTCGAGTCGCTGCTGTCAAAGACTCACTTGCCGAGAAAACAGCAGCCGCTCCGCCGCCAGCAACCAGTCCCGCGGCGCCTGGCGCGCCTGGCGTTCCCAAACCTCCGGTCAAGAAAAAAGAAGAAGGCCCGAAGCCGGTTGACGCCTCCAACGACCCGCTAGTGAAGAAATTGAAAAGCAAGTTCGGTGAAGCCTTAATGGAAGCGTTGGCGTTTCTCAATCAGGTTTCGATTCGCGTTTCACCAGACCGGATTGTCGAAGTGTGTACTTTCCTGAGAGACGACGCCGACGCGCGCTTCAATTATCTTTCAGACTTGACCTGCGTTCATTACCCGATGCAGGCCAGTGCACCGCTGGAGACTGTCTACAATCTGTATTCGATTTCGCGGAATGAACGGCTGCGGCTAAAAGTTTCGCTAGCAGAAGGCGCGAGCGTTGAAAGCGTCACTGGTGTGTGGCCGTCGGCCAATTGGATGGAGCGTGAGGTTTATGACCTTTTCGGAGTGACTTTCAAAAACCATCCTGACCTGAGACGCATCCTGCTACCGCCGGATTGGGAAGGCCACCCGCTGCGCAAGGATTATCCGCTGGAGTTTATTGAAAACGAGTGGACTAAACGACACCTTCCCGAGATGACGGACGTGCAGCGCGAACAGTTGGATCAAAGACGCGCCTATGGTCTGGAGATACTCTCCGTCCCCCAGGAACGCATGATGCGCGAGATTCTTCAGAACGGAAAAGAAGTGATGCCGAAGGACAAGTAAAAAGTGAAAAGTGAAAAGTGAAAGGTGAAAAAGCATAGAGCAACTTTTCACTATTTACCATTTACTGCTTTTGAGATGACCCCAAAAGAGATCGCCGCCCAGTATGAAGCCAAAGTGTTCGACGCGCCGGAAGCGGCGAAGGTGGCGGGCTTTGTTTTGACCGAGACGATGGAGCCGCGTAACGTTTGGAATAAGGCAAGCGCGGCGCAGGCTATCGTGACGAAACTTGCAAAGAAACGCGAGAGCGGCGAAGCGACAGAGATTGGATTGATTATCGAGCCGTGGAGCGTGACTGGTTGTTACCGTCCCGCGGAACCCGAACCAGCGGCGGCGTAGTTTGTAACGCAAACTGTTAGTTTGCGGACTGCTTGAATGAAGGCAGAGACGTCGCAAACTAACAGTTTGCTTTACGAAAACTTTTTATGCATCAGGTAGAGATCGCCACCACCAAAGAGACGCTGCTCGACAGCCCGGAGATGGTCCTCAACATGGGACCGCAGCATCCGTCGACGCACGGAGTGCTGCGCGTAATTCTCAAGCTCGATGGCGAAACGGTGATGGATCTCGACTGTGACATCGGCTACCTCCATCGCGGCATGGAGAAGATAGCCGAGAATCGCATGTACACAATGATCGCTCCCTATTGGGATCGACTCGATTACATTGCCGCTGTCTCCAACGGACTGGTTTGGGTAGAGACGGTCGAGCAGATGATGGGTCTCGTCGTGCCGCCACGCGCTCATTACATTCGCACAATTCTCACCGAACTCAATCGCATCGCTTCCCACTTGCTCTGGCTGGCAACGCACGCACTCGACATCGGCGCGGTGACAGTTTTGCTTTGGGCGCTGCGTGAACGAGAAGAAATCCTTAAAATTTTTGAACGACAGTTTGGCGCCCGTCTCACCTGTCACGCCTGGCGCGTGGGCGGCATGCCCAACGACACCTACGATGATTTCGACGCTGACGTCCGTCGCTTCGTCAGCAACTTTCCCAAGCGTCTCGACGAGTACGAAACAGTGTTATCTGAGAATCGCATCTGGTTGAGCCGCACGGTCGGAATTGGTGTGATCTCCGCAGCCGATGCAGTGGCGATTGGATTATCCGGTCCTGCTTTGCGCGGCTCAGGCGTGGCCTGGGATGTTCGCAAAGCAAGGCCCTACGCCGCGTACGCAGACATGGATTTTGATATTCCGTTAGGCGAGAACGGAGATACCTACGATCGTTACCTGGTGCGGCTTGAAGAGATGAGACAATCGCGGCGCATCGTCGTGCAAGCTCTCGATAAGTTGCCGGATGGGCCGGTGAATGCGAAGTTGCCGAAGATAGTGAAACCACCGGTCGGCGATTACTATCATTCCATCGAAGGCCCGAAAGGTGAGATTGGTTGCTACCTGGTTTCCGATGGCACTGCGCAGCCATGGCGCGTGCGCGTGCGACCGCCGTCTTTGATAAATTTGCAGGCGTTGAAGAAACTTTGTCTCGGTCATCTGGTGGCAGACGTGGTAGCAATAATTGGAACGCTCGATATTGTTCTAGGTGAAATCGACAGGTGAGAGAGTACTTTGTGCAACCTCCGTGCTTTCTGTGTCTCTGTGGTGAATTTGTTCGTCGCTGATCCATCACAGAGACAGAGAGGGCACAAGGATTCACAGAGAGAACGGGAAGAAGGAAGGCCTTGTGTTTCTCTTAGCGCCAATCAACTTTGTCGATCAGTTGCTGCTGAGATACTTCAGCGCTGACACGATCAATCATTTCATCTGGCCGTTCATCCAGATTGGCCTGGTGGTGACGCTCGTCGCTGGGTGGGTTGCTTACGCAACTTATCTGGAGCGAAAGATTTCCGCATTCATGCAGGCGCGTCTTGGGCCCATGCGGGTCGGTCCCTGGGGATTGCTGCAGCCGATTGCTGACGGCATCAAGCTGTTAACCAAGGAAGATTTCGTTCCTGAAAAGGCCGACCGCTGGATCTTCTTCTTTGCGCCATACATAGCCGTCGCCGCCGCTTTCATTACTTTCTCGGTGATCCCATTCGGACCCGACTGGGCAGTCATTACGGACATAAATATTGGTCTGTTGTTTGTGCTGGCGGTGTCGAGCGTCGGTGTGCTGGCGCTGATTCTGGCGGGCTGGTCGTCAAATTCCAAATATTCTTTGCTGGGTGCACTGCGTTCGAGCGCGCAAATGATTTCCTATGAAGTGGCAATGGGGCTGTCACTGATTGGTGCACTGATGTTTTCCCGTACTCTGTCACTCTCCGGCATAGTCGGCGCACAGGAGAGCGATTCGGTCTGGTACCTGGTTTACCAACCTCTGGGGTTCCTGATTTTTCTGGTTAGCGGCATAGCGGAAAATAATCGCGCGCCGTTTGACTTGCCGGAAGCGGAGTCGGAGTTAGTGGCAGGTTTCCACACGGAGTATTCCGGGTTTCGCTGGTCGTTGTTCTTCATGGCTGAGTACGCCGCCATGGTGATCGTGTCGGCAGTGGCGGTGACGGTGTATCTCGGCGGTTGGTATTTTCCTTTTGTCTACAGGTTCACGGAAGCCAAGGGCCATCATGACCTCTATGTTATAGTCAGCCTTCTGGTGTTTCTCGCTAAGTTGGGAGCCATTCTGTATTTGTATTTCTGGCTCCGCTGGACGCTGCCACGCTTTCGCTACGATCAGTTGATGGATATCGGTTGGAAATGGCTTATACCGTCGGCGTTGATCAATATCACGCTTTCAGCTCTGTCAATTTTTCTGGTTCAGGCACTCGACGGCTGGCGCGGCATGAAGACGATTCAATCGCTGGCTAATGGAGTGGATTTAACTCCGAGCGGCAAAGCGATCATGATCGTGATGGGACTGATCGGTCTCGGCAGCGCGGGATTGTTGCTCGCGAGAATCAACTGGCGCTCGCGCGATTTCAACCTGAAGAAGCAGCGGCGAAACATCAAGCTCGTTAACGTGCCGCAAGGGAAACCAGCGGTGGCAGTGGTCGCTCCGGCGGAATGAAGACGTCCAATGTCCAAAGTCGAATGTCCAACGTCTGTTTACTGAATGAAGGATGGCCCAGCGCGCCGGTTTTGCTAAATTGTCCGGACTTTGGACGTTGGACTTTGGACATGAACCGGAATCGGAAATACTTTTATGCCTTTAGTTAAAGTTCCCAAGCCAAAGTTCATAGAAAAGCTGCAGCGCTTTTTCCTGGTCGATCTGTTGAAGGGTCTGCAGCTGACGCTCAAATACAACGTTGGCGCGCTTACGGATAAGGATTCGGTTGCCGGCAAGGGCATTTATACGGAGCAGTACCCGAAGGTTCGGCCTGATGTAGCGCCGCGTTTTCATGGCGCGCCGCGTTTGAACATGGACCCGGAAACCCACGACACGCTTTGCATCGCCTGTAATCTTTGCGCGATTGCCTGTCCCGAAGATTGCATCGATGTGTTGGCGATGGATGTTGAAATTATCGTTGCCGGCAAGCCGCGCAAGAAGAAAGTTCTGGACGAATTTATTTTCGACACGTCGCGCTGCATGTTTTGCGCGTTGTGTCAGGAAGCCTGTCCCACTTCGTGCCTGGAGCTAACCCAGGATTTCGAATTGGCCACCTATTCGCGCGCGGGCTTCGTTTGGAATCGCGAGATGCTCGAACAGGGACGCGAAACCGTGAAATACACGCGGTGAACCGCGCATTGCCGATTGCCAATTGGCGATTGCCGATTATTTCGATTTGCGTCAGTTGTTGCTCCCACGACAACTATGAAGGCTGAAGATCTAAAAAGACGCACCAAGCAGTTTGCCTTGCGAGTTCTGAAATTAGTTGATGCCTTGCCAAACAGTGTTCAGGGAAGGGCTATTGGCAATCAGCTTGTGCGTGCCGGTACCGCTGTCGCAGCAAACTATAGGGCAGCGTGCCGTGGCCGATCGAAGGCAGAGTTCATCGCCAAACTTGGCACGGTGGAAGAAGAGGCTGACGAGAGCGCGTTTTGGATGGAACTGATCATCGAAGCAGAACTCTTGAAAGCGCAAAAAGTTCAACCATTGTTGACCGAGGCCATCGAACTTACAAAGATCATGGCGAGCTCGCGTATTTCGGCCTCGAAAGCATTGAGACAAAGTAGATCGACATTCGATAGCCGAGCTTCGAAAGCAAATTCAAATCGGCAATCGGCACTTGGCAATCGGCAATGATCCTATCCGGCTGGGAAGCGGTCTTCTTCTGGGTTTTCTCCATCGCGGCCATCTTCGCGGGTCTTTTGACCGTGATGGCCCGCAACACCATTCACAGCGCGCTCTTCCTAATCTCTTCATTGGTTTCAATCGCAGCCCTGTTCATTCTGCTCCATGCGGAATTCATCGCCGGCGTGCAAATACTTGTTTACGTCGGCGGCGTGATGGTGTTGTTCCTGTTCGTGATCATGCTGGTAAACGTTGGTTCGGAAGAGCGCGGCAGCGAAGAGATTTTCAACCGGCCACGTCAGGTCACGACCAGCGTCATTTTTTGCGCGCTGCTGATTGCCGGACTCATCTACGCCGTTAATATGGGGTACGAGGGCTTCTTGAAACGGGATTCCCTGAAGATTGAAGCGGCCAACGCTCAGGCCCAGCAAAGAGAAGCAGTCTTTAATAAATCAGCAACCGGCGCTTCCAGAATCACGGACGATACAGGGCGCATCGGCGGGAAACTCTACCGCTATGGATCGCTGCCTTTCGAAATTGCGAGCGTGCTTTTGCTCGTGGCAATCGTGGGCTCCGTCATGCTGGCGCGTACGCTCAAGCAGGAAGCGGCGGTCGATGACGTTGACCCCGGCGTCTTGCAGAAGGAAGCCGCCCGAGAGCCCGAACTCGCAGACGTGAGATCGGAAACGGCGGCGTGATCGCAACTCAATTGTTTATGCCAACATTTTTCGCCCAATCCTTTTTTCTGTTATTTCAGGAAGTGGTGAGCCAGGGTCGCCTGGCGACTGCTTTGGAAAAAGCGCAGCATCCCGACTTGTCGAAGTTTTTGATCATTGGCGCGCTGCTATTCATCATCGGCGTCGCCGGGGTGCTGACGCGGCGCAACATCATCGTCATCTTCATGTCGATCGAGTTGATTCTCAATGCCGCCAATCTTAACTTCATCGCCATGTCTCGCTATCTGCAGGACACGGGTAACGTGAACGCAATTGCGGGACAAATCTTTGCCGTGTTTGTAATCGTCGTCGCGGCCGCTGAAGCCGCAATCGG
>DASZDU010000373.1:0-3961 GCA_035941655.1 Pyrinomonadaceae bacterium
GTCAGCGCTTTTGGTCCGTGGCGGCCTGACGCCACAGTTGCTCTGAGATCGCTAATACTGTTCGCGACAGGTCGCGAACGGCAAAAGCGCTGACGGGTCAGCGCACTCCAAAAAATTCGCGCACCAATGCTGCGCCCTCGCTCAGCGCCATTCTGGCCTCTTCAAAATTGAGCAACTGGAGCGCGGAACGTTCATTCTCCCAGCGCACTGTTCGTTTCTCTTTGGTCGCCGTCGATCCGTCTTCGCGAACGAGGAAGTATTGAAGCGCCACGCTTTTGCCGCCCTTTTCGAACTCTCGTACAGACAATCGTTCCTCGATCGCGCCTGAGACGCCGGCTTCCTCTGCCAGTTCTCGCAACGCAGCGATCTCCGGAGTCTCACCCGGATCGATATGACCCTTCGGCAATACCCAGTTTGCACCGTCTGATGAAGAGACCACCAGATAAAGAATCTGATCGTCCCGAACGCGAAACACGACTGCGCCTGCATGTGTTAGTGGTGGGGGCATCTACTACCAGGGGAAACTGTTGAGCTTAACTTCGCCTTCAGGCCAACTACGTTCGCCGATGGGAAGCACCATGGCTTCTAACGGCGCGACCATCTCACCGGATGGCTGTTGGATCAAAACAGGATACTTAACAAGTTGCCACCCTTGCGATTCATAAAAAGGTACTCGTCGTCGCAGGCAAAAAAGGAAGCCGGCATCAACTTGCGCAGTCTCGAAGAATCGTGCCGCGTGTTGCATGAGTGCGCGCGCGAAACCACGCTTCTGCCAGGCAGGTGGCGTTACAACACCGCCGACTCCGCCTACCATGATAGGTTTACCAGCGACACTCACCTCATGCGTTAGGACACCCACGTGACTTACCGTCTCTCCCGAAACTTTTAGCAGAAAGTGCAGATCTTTAGGTCGCCAGTGAAGATTAAGGTCGCTGGCTCCAAAAATGTCGTCGCCCCAGTTGAACAGTTTTTCCTTCTGAGCTTGCGTTAAATTGTCGGTTTGTATGATCTCGATGGTCAAAACAGTGAACGTCGTGTGACACAAGCCAACAGCTCAACTCAAATCAGTTGGCTGGTGCACTCTGCCCAGTGCCGAAACGGTTGGCGCTTCTGGCGCGCGCCTTCAAGACTTCCACTTCGCGATCGCGTGGCGGAGCGTTGGTGACGAGCGATTGAAGAAGTTCCTGTGCCGCCTGTGACACCTGGTCAACTGCGCGATTGAATGCGAGTTCGTTTGCCTTCGACGGCCTGGTGAAGCCACTCAGTTTTCTAACGAACTGTAAAGAGGAGGCGCGAACCTCGTCCTCGGTCGCGGGCGGTTTGAAGTTATGTAGAGTTTTGATGTTTCGACACATGCTGTTTGCTCCTGATTCCCAATAACACTGCCACCGTCACGGGAAGACAATATAGCGCTGCCATTCCTTACCAGCCAAACGGGCGCGGTAAGAAATCCGCTGGCTTTCGCTTCCGTTTTCATTCACACCGTGGCTTTAGCCCGGTGTCTAAAGAATTGAGTGAGGTCGGAAACCGTTTAAACGGTTTGCTGTTATCTCGCGATGTTCCTTCACCGTGCTAAAGCACGGTAGTGAATGAAGGCCGGCGAGCAGTAGTATCCGGGACAACCGGACTGGGCTGCTTTCCTTGACGTTTAGGCATCTTGGCTGGTATTTTATGCATCTATGCACAGGTTATGCGTTTTGTCTGCATATAGTCTATGTTGAAGAGTCTGCGACAAAAGAAGCTGTTAACGCTGATTAATTCGAAGCCTTTCGCGACGCAGGCAGAGCTGCGCGATTCGCTTGAACGTGCCGGCGTGCCCGCCACTCAATCGAGTTTGTCTAGGGATCTCGACGAATTGGGAATAGTAAAACAGCGCGGCCGTTACGCCATTCCCAAGGCGAATGGGGCCGCCGCGCGAGGCCTGCTGAGTCTTGATTTGTCGGGCGACAATTTGGTGATCGCCATAACCGAATCCGGACTGGCCTCTGCGGTTGCCGTAGAAATCGATGACGCAAACATACCGGAAATCGTGGGCACGCTCGCGGGCGAAAACACAATCTTTGTCGCTGTTCGCGATCAAAAAGCACAACGTCCCGCGATGAAGAAAATTTGGCAATTGTTTGGATAGAAGAACGAGCTTGGTACTTTGTGCTTTGTACTTGGTCCTTTGTTCTTTGTACTTCGAGAATCATAGTCATGAGCTTTGATCAGTCCGCTGACTAAGAATCAAAGTACGAAGCACAAAGGACCAAGTACAAAGCACAAAGTTCAGATGGAAGAGTAATGGAAAATAACAAAACCAAAATAAACAAAATAGTTTTGGCCTATTCGGGCGGGCTGGACACTTCCGTCATGTTGCGCTGGTTGAAAGAGCGTTACGCCTGCGAAGTAATCTGTTACTGCGCCGACGTCGGACAGGGAGACGAGCTCAGCGGCCTTGAAGCAAAGGCGCTGGCGACTGGTGGCTCGAAACTCTACGTCGAGGACCTGCGCGAAGAGTTTGTGAGGGAATATGTTTGGACGGCGGTAAAAGCCAACGCCGTTTACGAAGGTGTTTATCTCCTGGGTACTTCCCTGGCCCGTCCAGTGATCGCGAAGAGGCAAATCGAAATTGCCCGGCGCGAAGGCGCCGACGCTGTCGCACACGGCTCGACCGGGAAGGGCAATGACCAGGTTAGATTTGAGCTCACTTACTACGCCCTGCAGCCTGACATTAAGGTGATTGCGCCGTGGCGCGAGTGGGAGTTCACCGGGCGCACCGATTTGATGGCCTACGCGAAGGATCATGAGATTCCAATTACCGCCACTGCGGAGAAGCCTTACTCAACCGATCGCAATCTGATGCACGTCTCTTATGAAGGCGGCATTTTAGAAGACCCGTGGGCTGAGCCGCCGCCGGATATTTTTCAGCTGACGCGCTCACCGGAGACGGCGAAGAGTGAACCTGAATATGTCGAACTATCGTTCGAAGGTGGAGAGCCAGTGGCGATCAACGGACGGAAACTTGCGCCGGTGGCATTGTTGGAGAGTCTAAACAAGTTGGCTGGTGAGCATGGAATCGGTCGAGTGGATCTGGTTGAAAACCGCTTTGTCGGCATGAAGTCTCGCGGCGTTTATGAAACACCCGGCGTGACTGTTTTGCAGGCCGCTCATCGGGCTCTGGAATCGATCACGCTCGATCGCGAGGTAATGCATTTGCGCGATTCGCTGAGTGTGAAGTTTGCCGAGAGCATCTATTACGGGTTCTGGTTTGCTCCGGAGTCTGAACTTATGCGGAAGATGATTGACGAAACGCAGATCAGGGTTACTGGAGACGTTCGTCTAAAACTGTTTCGCGGAAACACAATCGTGGTCGGACGCCGCTCTCCACATTCGCTCTACGACGAAAAAGTTGCGACGTTCGAAGCAGACACGGTTTACAACCAACGCGACGCTGAAGGCTTCATCAAGCTGAATGCGCTGCGGCTAAGATTGCGAGGCGCGCGAAGTTAGCGGGAGCAAGCCCGCTCTTTTTAGGAGGTAACAATGCAAACAACGATCAAGATCATCGACGCCGACAAGATCGGGTCAGCGACGTCTCCGCTTAGTCTCAGCAGAACAGCTGCCGTGATAGCTTCTTCAACCGCGCCGCGCGCCGGCGATGTTGTAGTTGTACGCGCGCTCACCGACAGCGCCACCTACAACATGCTGGAATTGCCGACCGGCAGGCTCGCCAAAATCAATCCCGGTGACGTGCTCATTGGCGTGTTGGGGCGACGCCGCGCGTTGAAGGGCTTTGTGGGCGACGTACCTGCGACCGTCAACGCCGGTGATCAACTGCATCTGCTCAACATGGGCGGTGTTATCGGAAGTTGCACCGGGCATCATTCCAGTTTGAGCGACGCGATTCAGGTTGAAGTCATCGGTCTCGCGAGCGATGACGCAGGTACGTCACCCACAAAGCCCTTCAACGCGCGGCGCC
>DASZDU010000374.1:0-2953 GCA_035941655.1 Pyrinomonadaceae bacterium
GGTTGCTGCCGGAAGATACCGGAAGAATTCTCATGACCGCTCCGTTATCGTCCGTCAACAGAAGCACCTGTCGATCGAGATCCACTTCGACGTGTCTATACCCGGCGTCCTTCGCCCGCGGCGCAGCGGCACTCATGATTATTTCGAAGTCTCCTCGGCCCATGTTGCCGGTAACTCTCCGGCCCTCCCATTTCTGAAAGGCGATCAACGCGTTTCGGGCGAGGTCATCGATGACCCCGTCCACTGGGCCGGTTCCGTAACCCATCTCCGCCAAACGGTCTTCCGCAGCTTTCAACTCCGCGCGCGTCAAGTGACGACTCCGTGCGCGAGCCACCGAATGTGAAATCGAGCGAGCGACGGAACGGGCTTTTCGTTTGTCAGTCCTGGAGATCGCGGACAAAGTGCTTGGATTCAGAAACAACAGACTTAGTATTATTGTCACAATGAAGATTCCTCTCCATCTCGGAGAAGGAAGAGAGAGGGTGCGAATTGCTCTCCCTTTGGGAGAGGGTAGGGAGCGGGTGCGAAGCATAGTGCCCATGATGTTTCCAACCCCGGACCTATGAAATCCTTATTCCTACCAGTCGGGATAGCAGGTACTCAGCTCAATCGGCACTCACCAAGCCAGCAATGGCAAGTCGATGGGGATAGTCGGGTGGGGGATTTTTAGTCGACGGCTTTGCGGCAGCCGGTCTGTTATCAAAAACTGTTTACGTCAATTACCATACCGCCAGGGCCGAAACGCGTCAACATCGTACTCACCTCTCACCATCAGTCCTCCGCCGGGTGCAAACCTATTATCACTTTCCGCGTGCGTGCCCCGCTTCCAAGTACCCTACAGCCTGGGTGGGCCGTTTACGCTGAAAGCGTTCGCTAATTCCAGCCCAGGGTTGCGCTTTGACAACCCTGAAAGGGTTGCGCAGGCATTTGTTTGATGGTAGTAGATCGCAACCCCGACTGTTGTCGGGGTTCTAAATAAATGAATGTGCATCTTGGTCACCAGGGTTTCAAAGCAAACGCTCCACCCACGCGGGCTGCCCGCGCGGAGACCCCGGCCTGGGCTGGGCTAAATTTTGCAACTCTATCCCACGAAAATAATTCCCTGTCTACTGGCCCAAAAATCCGCCGATCTTCGCGTTAGCAAATAGAACGAGAGGAGTCCCCCGATGAAGCTCAACGCAAAATATGTAACCTTTTCCATGATTGCTGTGGCGAGTACCTATGTGCTCTATCACAATGAACGCTTTCTGGTCGACTCGTCCAATCCAGTCTGGGAACACTACGCGCCCTTCAAGTGGTGGTTGCTGCCACACGGTATATTCGGCGCCATAGTGCTGCTGCTCGCGCCGCTACAGTTTTCCGATCGCATACGACAGCGATTTACCAAAGCGCATCGCGTTATGGGACGACTGTATGTGCTTGGCGCCTTCGTGCTCGCGCCCCTCGGTGCCTACATACAGTATTACCAGGAACGGTCTGGAGCGCCGCGTTCCTTCACTGTTCTGGCAATAGTGGACGCGCTCATGCTAATTGGGGCCACGGCCTTTGCTGGTCTGTTCGCATACAAACGCAAAATCGCTTTGCATCGCCAATGGGCCACGCGCAGTTATGCCATTGCGCTGGTCTTCATCGCCGGACGCTTTGTCTTGGGAGTGACGGGATGGGAAGCACTCGGAGTTGAGATTGCGCAGGCAATCATCTGGGCTTGCCTCGCGCTGTCAGTTCCACTCGCGGATGTCGCCATCCATTGGAAAGAGATTCGTTCTGCGCTATCAACTTCGCCAGTACCGGTGAAGTCAGCTATGTCGGGGAATCGCAGCATGTCCCCGCTGCCGATGGGAGAGGGCTAGGGTCGCTGCATGAGGCGCGAAGCGCCGCCACTGAATGCCGCGACCGTCAGGTCGGGGAAGAGTTACCCAAAAACGAATTGAGGCCAGAAGGGCCGGCATTTGCCGGTCCTTCGGACCTCTTTTGAACATTACAACAATTACCACGACTTAACGGTCGTGGCTATTAAATGACGGCCCTTCGGGCCTTGCTCCCTACTCACTGCTCACTTCCCGCGCTTATTGCTTACTCCTCGATTACCGACAAAATATTGCCGGCGGGATCCTTGAACCAGGCGATTTTCATGCCTGGACCACTGGCAATGCCCCTCTTGTCAGTCTTGAGCTCAGGTAGTTCGTAGTGTTCAAGTCGACAGCCAGCCCCGACGAGTTCATCTACGGCTTTCTCGATGTTGTTCACGGGAAAGTTCAGGACGGTAAATGAAGCCGGGGTGTGGTTCGGTTTGGGATAAATGAATATCGTATTGCCCCCCGCCAGGTGAAGCTCCAAACCTTCTTTCGTTTCAGCGATCCCGAGTCCGAGTGTTTCACCGTAGAACTCTTTGGCTTTGTTGATGTCGTTTACGGAAAAACTCGAAAACCCCTTTGAGTCTTTGAACATCTTTGAGATTTTATTCCGGCTTGTTTTCTGTGCTGCCCCTTGTGCTGTCATGCCAAATCTCCTTTCGCTTTGCCGGGTGTAACGTAAATGATTCACCAGGTCAACTTGCACGCACTTATGTATAAACAAACTTCAGTTCTTCGTTGAGTTCTGAATACACATCTCCTTCCAAGTTGAATTTTAATTGATTAGACGCCTGATACTTTGCAACCGCGTCACGATTGTTCAATTTCCCGATTACGATTTGATGGTGGAACACAGACAAGCGGCAAGAGGCAAAGAAGGGAACCGAACAAAACATTAATCGTGATTTGTCTATCGTCCCTCTTCGCGGCCGACTGCCCACTGCTCACCGTCAGCACAACAAAGCCCGCGGAGCGGGCGATGGCATAAAGCCTGGGGTGAAGCGCAGCGAACCCCAGGAACCCAATGCAAGGAAATTTGTAAAGTCCGCGAAGCGGCCGACAGAGGTCAGACAGTGCTGAACGATAGGTGATGCTCGATA
>DASZDU010000375.1:0-1845 GCA_035941655.1 Pyrinomonadaceae bacterium
GACATTGGAATAGTTAAGCACCAAGTTGGCAGTGCCCTTGTCCAACTTGATTTTGTCTCGCGCTGCGCCATTCGTCAGCGAAGCTATTTCCTGCTTTTCGTCTCCCTGCTCTGCAAAGGTGTAACCGTCTACATTGGCGCCCTTAAGCGAGCTAATCAGCTCAGCCTTGGGGTCCGGCTGCGTTTCTTTCTTCGGGCCCGTGCACGAATAGAGCAAGCTGAGAACAAATAAACTGATGGCTAAACAAGAGACGAATTTCGTCCGACTGCATAAGGGATTCATGGTGGCCTCCTAGGTGATGAGTGTTCCGGCAAGGGAATATAGGGATACTGAAGTGAATCGTAAGGACACTTCAATCTTCCGAAAGGTCAAAGGACTCAAGCCGGAACTCGGCTCTAACTATTAACGAGCTAGTTCATCGAGCGGGCTTCGTTGCGTGAGCCTTCGATCGAATCTCGATACCCTCCACTTAATATCGTTTTACCAGCGAAAACGTTTCATTGTTTCGTTTCTTTTCACTTTTCACTTTTCACCATTTACTATTACCCGCATGCGATACAGACAATTTGGCCGAACCGGCTGGCAGGTGAGCGAGATTGGTTATGGTATGTGGGGAATGGGCAGCTGGTCTGATTCAGACGATCAGCAATCGCTCGAGTCTTTACAGGCCGCGGCCGATCTTGGTTGCAACTTCTTCGACACTGCTCATGCTTACGGCGAGGGTCATAGCGAGCAACTGCTGGGACAAATTGTACGCGCCCGCCGAGACAGGAAGCTGTACACGGCAACGAAGATTCCGCCGAAAAACCTACAGTGGCCCGCCAGGCCCAATTCCCCGCTTCAGGAAAATTACCCGCTGGATCACGTCGAAGAGTTTGTGCACCGAAGTCTGGAGAGTGCTGAGCTGGAGAGTTTCGATCTGATGCAGTTTCACACCTGGGATGATAACTGGTTGCTAGACGATCGTTGGCTTTACAAGCTTGACGACCTGCGCAGCCAGCGGCTCATAAGTGCCATCGGCATTAGTCTCAATCGTTGGGAACCGTGGAACGGAGTGCGGGCAGTCAAGACCGGCCAGATCGACGCGGTGCAAGTGATCTACAACATTTTCGATCAGAATCCGGAGGACGAACTATTTCCTGCCTGCGTGGAGATGAACACAGCGGTCATCGCCCGGGTGCCGTTCGATGAAGGAACGCTAACCGGTACGCTCACGAAAGAAAGCAGATGGCCTGAAGGCGATTGGCGCAACACTTATTTTGTGCCGGAGAATCTGATTCCAAGTGTGGAACGTGCCGAAGCATTGAAGACACTCTTGCGAAACTGGAACCAGGAGCACTCAGGCGAGCCGGAAATCACGCTGGCTGAGTTGGCGTTGCGCTTCATTCTTTCGAACGCAACCGTCAGCACGATCATTCCCGGGATGCGCAAGCGATCTCACGTGGAAGCAAATATTGCCGCGAGCGATGCCGGTGCGCTGCCTGCGGATCTACAGGAACGGTTAAAGCAGCACCGCTGGGAGCGCAAACCGACTCCCTGGTCGCAGTGAAATCCAAGAGCGGGGGCATGCCCGCCTTCCCAACCTCGAGCCTCGCATTGACTGCCACCGTTGGCGTTGAATGGCTCTCAATCAAAATCAGCGATGCAAGTCTGATCAGCTCGAGGTCAGGAAGGCGGGCTTGCCCCCGCTCTTCTTAGCCGCTGAAGAGTCCCAGGACGTGGACGACAACTGAAACCAAAAGGAACGCCAGCAGGCCGGCGGCTGCACTTACTCCGACTGTAACCAGGAATTCCATTCCTCCGTCAACATTCTTCCGCGCGATCATAGGGAGAGCCTCCATAATC
>DASZDU010000376.1:0-9893 GCA_035941655.1 Pyrinomonadaceae bacterium
CGGAAGTTTGTCCGCTGCGCAGTCGCTTGGGATCGACGATAGCGACGTTGTAGTTTTTCCCGCGCAGAGCGACCGCAAAAGATTCTCCTGGCGCCGGCGGCTTATGTCTGTGCTCAACTCTGCATTTATAGACTTTAGTTCCGTTTATCAGGACGTACTCGCCGCGCACTCTCTGGCGCAGCTCGATTTCGTAACAGCGACCGTCAACTACCACCACGGCAGACTTGTCCGCTACGCTCAGCGAAACGTCGTACTCCGTTCCTGACAATTGCGCTTTAAGTTTCATGTTCAACTTGATACTGGGACCGCGGGCGTCTCACCCGCCTACAGGGAATACCACTTGAGTTTCGACCTCGTCGAGTGAACCCATTGCTTGAGGCGGGCAAACGCCCGCGGTGCCTGTAGCAGCTTGACGCTGGTCTTTTGCGCTCCAACAAAATCACCCTTAGCTGCTTTTGTTCTTGCTCCCATCCGAGTCTCCCCGCGCAAATCCGCGGCTAATTGCCGCTCGTCCTGACATCTTCCAGCGATTCTCGCGATCCTGATCGCACAGCGACTGCGGTCTGGCGGATGCTTCCTTGCGCAAACCGGCATAATGCAGAGCGGCGGCGATAATAGCCATGTCCTGGTGCTCCTGATTTTTATCGGATGGATACGTCGCAGCCTCTCGTCGTTCGTTGAAACGCGTGATGAAACCGGTATCGAGCCTGCCCAACTTGAATTCTTCGTCCCTGACAATTTCTCGGAAGAACGGCAGCGTGGTTTTGATCCCGCCGACTTCATACTCGTCGAGCGCACGCCGTAAGCGGTCGATGCTTTCGTCGCGCGTGCGGCCCCAAGCCGCCAGTTTGGAAATGAGCGGATCGTAATAGATCGAAACTTCGGAGTTTAGTCCCACGCCGCTGTCGTCGCGTATGCCTGGCCCAAATGGAACTTGCAAATAGGTGATGGTGCCCGGCGAAGGAAAGAAGTTGTTTTGCGGGTCTTCGGCGTAAACGCGACATTCAATAGCGTGACCTTGCCACTTAACTTCAGCTTGCGTGAAAGAAAGTCGTGCGCCTGCGGCCACCGTGATTTGTTCACAAACCAGATCGATGCCGGTTACCAGTTCAGTCACCGGATGTTCAACCTGCAGGCGCGTGTTCATCTCCAAAAAGTAGAACTCGCGAGTGTCGTCGGCGACGAGAAACTCCACTGTGCCTGCTCCTAAATAGTTCACAGCTTGGCTTAACTTCACCGCGGCCGTGCCCATCGCGTCACGCAACTGCGAATCATTTATGGGGGAAGGACATTCTTCGATCACCTTTTGATGGCGTCGTTGAATGGAACATTCGCGTTCGCCCAGGTGCACCACGTTGCCGTGGCTGTCAGCAAAGACTTGTATCTCAATGTGGCGCGGCTTTGCGACGGCCTTTTCAAGATAGATTGAAGAATCGCCAAAGGCTGAGTCAGCTTCCGATTTGGCGCTGTCAAAAGCGGAGCGCAGTTCCTCAAAAGAGGCAACCAGTCGCATGCCTTTGCCGCCGCCTCCAGCGGAAGCCTTTAGCATCACGGGATAACCAAACTCTTCCGCCACCGTGCGGGCCTCATCGAAAGAATTCAAAGCAGTGACAGTTCCGGGAACGATAGGCACCCCGGCTTCCACGGCCGCGCGCCGCGCGCTTGTCTTCGAACCCATGATGCTCATCGCTACCGGGTTTGGTCCGATAAAAGCCAAACCTGCTTCCGTCACGGCACGCGCGAAGTCAGCGTTCTCGGCGAGGAAGCCATAGCCCGGATGAATCGCTTCCGAGTTAGTAGCCTTTGCTGCATCAATGATGGCAGAGATGCGCAGATAGCTCTCAATGGAAGGCGCGGGCCCAATACAGATTGCCTGGTCACAAAGGGCAACGTGAACGGACGCGGCATCGGCTTCGGAGTAGACAGCTACCGGTGAAATGCCAAGGTCTCGGCACGCACGAATGATGCGCACCGCAATCTCGCCTCGGTTGGCGATGAGAATTTTGCTGAACATGAATCGAATCGATCCGAGTGGTTAGTGCTTAGTGCTGATTTTGAGCTGCGTTCTCAGCACGCAGCCTCAGCATTCTTCTTTCATAAACAACAACGCCCTGCAGAGTATACAGGGCGTTTGTTTGAAACCGGCTTGCGTTTTAGATCTTTTAGGGTCGGCGTGGTTGCGCCGCAGACGTGCTATTGACGCCACGGTGCGGTGCATCAGAAGCTTTGTGAATTACACCGTCACGGACGATCAGGTCGTCTTCAGTGTTCATGACTTTGTCGACACCCGGCAGCCGAAGCTCATAATTTGTGAAAGCAAGTCCTTCGCTCAAAGGCTCGTCCGGGACCGTGTTAAGCGAAGCATTGCGGATCACTGCGCCACGAAGCGGTCGAGGATTCCGCTGGGGCACAGCCGCCACCTCGGCACTAGGTTTATATTCCGAAGCATCGATTTCTTTCAGCAGGACGGCGATGGAACCGTCCGGGTCCGGCAGCCGAGCCAAATCTTTCTTATCAAGTGGGTACTTGCCAAATGTGTTCCGATATTCCTGCAGCACGCGACCGGTGGCATAAGCCTGCGCTTGACCTGCAGCTTCGATGCCCCACTCCCGGTGACGTAAACGTGCCGGCACAGTGACACCAATCAATACCAAAACCAACAGCGGTACCGCAGCGGAAGCAAAGTAACCGTTGCGCGCGTAACGCCGGCCGCAAAAATTATCCGGCGATTGCAAAACAGAGCGATAGAGTCTTCGACTACCAAACGCGATTAGAAGCGTTAACGGGATCATGGCCCATTTCAGATGCCATGCGGCAGTCTCTGCCGCTGCGATCCATGACCAAAAGCTGAGCGAGAAAGGTTTGTGTGCAAGCAGAGAAACGATGGTCTCAACGACAAACACAAGTACCGTCAGCGCTCCGGTAACAACCAAAAGCAGTGAGCGTCCATAGGAGGGAAGCTCGTGTTCGGGTCGGGGAAGCGCTTCGCCTACAGAGTGAGCGCCACAGGACAGGCAGGCTTCACTCGAAATGGCGCCGGCGGAATGGGAAGACTTAAAACCGCAGCAAGGGCATATCGTCACGTTGTTTTTGACCTCAAAATACAGAAGCAGTGCTCGCCTGATGTCCCAGTTTTTCAACCGGCTTTATGTGCCAATGGCTGTTCGGCTCGGTGTTCAGGCCCGGAGTTAGATGCGGAAATACTTGGCTTTGTTTCTGGTTCGCTCGATTCGTTCTTAATTTTAGTTAACTCATACCAGGTGTGATACATGCGATGGGCGAATGTCCAATAAGAGCCCACCGCAAGGACCCAAAGGACCGCCGGCATTCGGTTAGCGAAAAAATTTGTTGAACCCGGATGAGTGCTTAAAGCGCCAATGATAAAAAGAACGACGCGCTCGGGTCGCCTTAAAAAACCTACGTCACACTTGGGAATAAGACTCTCGGCCCGCGCGCTGGCGTAGCTTACCATAACTGACCCCATTAGTCCTGCGCCCGCAAGAAAAACGTTAAGAGTGGAATGAAACTGCGTATCGCGAGCGTAAAAAACCATCAAACCGACAAAAACGACCATGTCTGAAAGGCGATCAAGACTGGAATCCAGAAAACCGCCAAAACGTGTCACGCGGCCAGACAGGCGGGCCACCTGCCCGTCGAGCATGTCAAAAAGGTTGGCAACAATGAGGATGATGCCGGCCCAGAAAAACTGACCATAGCCGAACAGCAAGCCCGAGCCGACATTTATGGCGACCCCAATCACCGTCAGCAGGTTTGGATTAATATGACCGTAGGCCAGCCAGCGCACCATCGCATCGATGATTCTTTGCGCCCCACGGCCAATGGCACCGACAAACATTTCGCTCGATTTCTCCTTCAGCGCATTATGCCGAAAACTGTTGCTAGTTTACAGCCTTCCTTATTATTTGGGCGTTTAGAAAGGGCACTTGTGCCCCGGCGCACGGGGCGGACCAGTCCGCTTTCTAAACGGAAGCAACGGGAATAAAAAAGCCCGCTTGCGGGGAGGGATGAAAAACCGCCGTGGATCTTTTACGACTTGTCTTCAACCTGATCGTGAATCGTAACCAATCTTCTGATCTCGAAGTTGCGCGCGCCTGCCGGAGTTCGTACTACGACTTCGTCGCCCTCTTCCTTGCCCATCAAACTCTTTCCGACCGGCGAGGTGGTAGAGATCAAGCCTCCCTGCGGATCACTTTCTTCGGGCGTCACCAGGCGGTAGGTTACCTCTTCGTCCTTCTCGCCATCGTACAGAAGCAATGTAGAACCGTATCCCGCTTTGTGGCGCGAGATTTTCGAAAGGTCGATCGAACCGATCTCGCTGATTCTTTGACGCAACTCAACGATTCGCGCTTTTATTACATTCTGCCGGTCGAGCGCGGCGCGATACTCCGAGTTTTCGCGCAAGTCGCCAAACTCCAGCGCGCGCTTGATCTCCTTGGGCAGGTGAACCCGCAGCTCAGACTCCAGTTCGTCCAGTTCCGCCTGTAATTTGATTTTAATATCAGCTGACACTACACACCTTTTCTCTCATCTATCTGGCCACCATATCCCGTCAGGCGGCGGCTAAGGCCGCCGTATACCCTGCAATGCGCAACTATACATGGTTGCCGTGGTATAACGCCTCATCGGGCGCGCCAAACGAGATTCCCGTGTCTCTCGCTGTTCGCACTAACTGGCCGTTCGCCGGCACCGTCTTAACATTGGCGATAGCCTCGCTGATAGGAACCGTAATCACGTCACCGGCCTGGAGCGCGACCATCACGCCACGTTTTCCTTCCACCACAGCGCGCACCGCGCACGATCCGTAATTCGTTGCCAGCATACGATCGAAAGCGTTGGGCCGCCCACCTCTTTGCAGATGTCCGAGTACGACGCAGCGTGTTTCCTTGCCAGTGAGTGCTTCCAGTTCGCGTTGACAGTAAGATCCTATGCCACCAAGGCGCGGCGCATGTTGAGGATCGCCCTTGTCCTGATAAATGAGATCGTGGCCAGTCTCAATCGCCCCTTCGGCGATAACAACGATGCTGAAATTGGATCCCGCGGCGTCGCGTGCTCGTATTCTGTCTGCCACGGACTGCATGGTGAAGGGAATTTCCGGAATCAAAATAACGTCCGCCCCACCTGCGATGCCGGAGTGAAGCGCGATCCAGCCGGTGTTTCGGCCCATGACTTCAAGAATCATTACGCGCTCATGCGACTCAGCAGTGGTGTGCAGACGATCGAGAGCATCGGTAGCGATGTCCAGCGCTGTGATAAACCCGAAAGTCAATTCTGTACAGGCGAGGTCGTTGTCAATCGTTTTAGGCACACCGACAACGGGAACTCCCAGCCGGTCAAACTCCGCCGCGATCGCCAATGTGCCTTCGCCGCCCAGCACTACCAGTGCGTCGATCTCCAGCCGCTCAAGATTTGCGAACGCCTCTTGATAGATCGCGTGCGGCTTTGAGCTCACGCCTTCAGCATTACGTTCCACAAATTGTCCGCGGTTGCGTGTCCCCAGAATCGTTCCACCTCGCGGTAATAGCCCGCGGACGTCGGCGGCGGTGAGCGGTCGCGTTTGAGTCTCGCCCAACAAGCCTTCGAAACCGTCTTCGATTCCGATAACCTTGAGCCCGTACTGTCCGGTGGCTGTGGTTACCACTGCTCGAATCACAGCGTTGAGGCCCGGAGCGTCACCGCCACCGGTCAATATTCCAATTTTCTTGTGCATAGGACTGATTGCCTGGGCCGAGAGTAGCAGATTCCACGCTTCACAACGTTCCCGATAACTTCGATAAGATGTATATGGAGAAGCCTTAGAGTAATTGACGCGACAGGCGATTTCAAGCTGCTTGTCTCGCGAGAAACCGAAGGCTTTCGTTCAAAACTTGATAGTTGACCCTCCACTAACGGCTCGCGTAGCATGTGGAAAGATTCGAAAACCCCCGTTGGTGTTTACCCCCATCAGTTGACGATCGTTTCGGAACCGAGGCATTGATTGGATATAGACGACGAGGCAAAAGAGATTGTTCGAGATATTGGCACGGCGATTAACGAATCGGTGGAGAATTCATCAAAGGTAGCCGAGGCAATTGAACGACTGCGAGACGCGGGCTACGAAATGGAGCTGACACTGCGACTCGAGATCGGCTTACGGCCACATGCAAGTGCGGATGAGGGCGGCGATGCCAACCTCGAACTAACTGATGAGGACGTGCAGGTACTCCAGCGCATGAAAATTCGCATCGACCCGGAAGAAAAGCTTTAGCCGCGGACTTTCGCGGATGTCCGCAAATCTGAAATCTGATCCGCGTTAATCCTCGCCCATCCGCGGCCAATAAATCCTACTGATAACCTGGAGCTGACGCGTCCCAATCAAGCATCACGGTCCGAAGCGCGCCCGGTATTCGATGGAATCCAGGAACGCCTTAACCATCTCGGCGTTAACAAAGTTACCGTTGAAGGCGTTCAGCTTATCCAACCAAAACTTCCAGCCCGTGTGATCATTGTCTGGCAAATCGTTTGGATTCCGGCGCAGGTAGCCGAAGTATTGCATTAAGACGAAGGCACGATTCTGCTCCAGAGTCTTGAGATCATTGTCCTCCGCAACGGCTCGCAACACCTGCGCACGCTTCGCTAAATCGCTAGGCGTCGCACCCAGGATTGTAATCAGCGACGACTTCTCAGCTGCGGAAAGTACACCGCCCGCACGCGCGTCGAGCTGCGTTACGAAAGCGTCAGCAGTTAGCGACGCTGGAAAAGCAGTTTGAAAATCAGCGCGTTGTACGAACGCGAGCATGTATGCCTGCTTGTTGTTTTCCAACTGCTGTTGCCAGTTGCCAATGCCGACCTGGACGCCAGCACCAATTTGCTGACTGTCAGATAGGAATTCGTTGAAACGAACGCGCGGCACTTTGATTACCGTAGGCTGGCTGTTAATTATCGCCTGGCCATCAGGGTCGCTGAAGGCGGTTTTGTAGGTTCGATAAACCAGATAGCCGGTCTCCTGAAATTCAATCGACTGAAAAAAAGCTGCCGAGACGTTGATGCGCCTGACCTCAATGCACCCGGCATTAGCGCCGCATTCGGTAATTTGACCTATCCAAAAGTTCAGGCCGGAGGTATCCGGCGCCCGGTTAAGGAAATCAAAGTAATGCTGTCGCACGAAGAACTCATTATCGAAAGTCGGATCTTTGACGGGGTTCGTAGCAACTGAGTCATCGCTGTTTATCGTGACCGCGACGGCGGCGGGCGAACCGAGTGAGCAACCCACTGGATTGCTCAAAGTAACGTTGAAAGTCTCCTGGTTCTCGACATACCCATCATCGATTATAAACACGCTAATGGTTTTCGAAGTTTCACCGGCGGCAAATTGCAGAGTGCCAAGCGCGGCCAGATAATCAGTGCGATCGCTGGCGCTCACGTTGCTGCTTGTATAGTTAACCGTCGCGGTGCCTGCAGTGTTACCGGTGCGCGTAACTACAAGATCGACTTTGGTGCTCGTGTGAAAGGTTTCAGTGACGCTGTCGCTACTGACAGTGAACTGAACCGTATTAGACCCGCCCGAGCCGGGTAAGCTCCAGGTCAAAGTTACATCGCCCTGATCACCGCCGTACCCATCAACGGCGATTTGGTAGGTCGTGCCGGCCACGGCAGGAAAGTCGACACGGCTCGTGAAAACTGAGCCCGGGACCTCGTCGTCGTTCCTGAAACTCTCACTCGGCAAGGTTAGGCCGTTTACAGCCGAACCAGTGTAAACCGCCAGCAACGTGTCGTAGTTGCTGCCTAACGTCGTAATCGTAGCGGTCCCGCTGTTTGGCGCGGTCCACCGATACCAAACGGATTTGGCGCTGGCCACGCCGTCAGCTGAGTGAATTGGCTCCCCGGTTTCTTTGGTGGCGAACTTGTTCGTGCCATTTGCTGTTCCGGAATTGCCGGTGATGACTTGCGCGTTAATGAAGTTGTCATTTGCTGGCGTCGGAACTGCGGTAATCGTGTAGCCAAAAGAGTCGATTGCGCTCTGGTCATTCACTGTCATCGTATAACGTTGTCCGCGGGAGATAGTCGGATCCATGATACCGATGAAGCTGCCCGACTGTTCATCCGCTTTCCAATGGCTGGCTTGCTCACCATCGCCGCCGATAGGATCTGTGGCCCTGCCGGTTGAAAGACCAAGTTCCGATCCGCCATTGAACTGCACCTGCGTGCCACCCGAATGGAGTATTCGTTGCACCGTACTGAAATTGCCAAGATTCGCAGTGCCCGGGCGGAAGCGAAAGATATCCCAGATGTTAAGCCCCAGGACGTCATTGGGATCGAGTTCGCGATCACCAACAGAGGAATTGAACCCCAGCAGGTGGCCCATCTCGTGAGTGGCGACGGCGTCAAAGTCAGTCAGACTATTGGTGATGCCATTGGTGGGATCGAAGTCGAAACCAAAAGCGGAATTGAATCCTATACGCGGGGCTGGACCGATTTGGTCCTCCTCGGAATCATCTGCTATCGGGGGTAAGAAACCCAATGCCCGTAGAAGAGGGCTAGCGACGACAACCGTATTCACGGTGCCGATGTCAGTCGGAACGGTTGAGGCGGGTAGAGCGCCATAGAGCGAGCCTTCTGAACCGGTAGCATGGTTGAGTAGGTGCTGGCGCAACTCTGGATAGTTTGCGTCGCTGTAGAGCAACTGGGATTGGGTCTGTCCAATAATGGTCGAGTCTGGAAAGGCTGTACCGAAAAAAGTGGTGCCGAAGTCGACGTCTACGTTAATCGTGATCGGGTCTTTAATAAGTGCTTCCCATTTTGCGGCTGCGTTGATGAAAGCCTGTTTGGCTGTCGGATTCGCTTCGAGCTGCGCCGTCGCTCGCAGGATGATGGTTAATCCAGTCGCTGAATCGGTTGAATTTGGATCAGCTGTGTTCCTTTCCAGGTGATTAATTTGGTGAAGTTCCGGCCGGCCAGAGAAGGCGCGGAGCACGCGAGCTTCCTCCGCCGTCGCTGGCCGGCAGACCGAGTTACCGTCCGGACCTTGTGTAATTACGAAAAATTGACCGTTGCCATAGGGGCGATAGCTTGCCGCGGATTTTGTTTTCACCGGCCCATCGTCAGTTTGCGCGAAAACGTAGAATGGCAAAGCTGAAAGCGCGACGACAAAAGTAATAAGCAGTGCCACTCGCGTCTTGTTCAAGTGTCTATTCGCTCGTGAGGCGCGCGAGGGAAACCGGGATTTCTTCACAATCAATCTCCTGTAGGTTTGGAACTGGCGGCGAACTGAATGTCCGTCGAGACACAGGTAACGATACAAGGTGATGGTTAATAAAGAAGGTTTACGTAGCGCAAACCCATCTATGCGTCGGGCCAAATTCAGATGCGCATTTGCGTCAGACAGCTGCTCAAAGTCGATTGTTCAAGTGGTTTGCTTAAATCCTGCAGGGGGGCGGGCAAACTCTCAAGTCGGCATGTTACCAATACTTGCCTATCCAGACAATTGACAGGGAGCCCTCGTAACCATCGTTTAGCAAGCGGACTTGTCCGCCTTACCCGGAGTGGGCACAAGTGCCCTTTCTAAACAAGTAGGAAAAGTGTTCTATCTAAACGGTACGGGATCGCCGTCAGAAGCGTTGCTGATATTCAAGCGACACGATGAACGCCTTGACCATCTCGGCGTTAACATAGTTGCCGTTAAAGGCGTTCAGTTTATCCAACCAAAACTTCCAGCCAGTGTGATCATTGTCTGGCGAATCGTTTGGATTCCGGCGCAGGTAGCCGAAGTATTGCATTAAGACGAAGGCGCGATTCTGCTCCAGAGTCTTGAGATCATTGTCCTCCGCGACGGCTCGCAACACCTGGGCACGCTTCGCTAAATCGTTCGGCGTCGCACCCAGGATTGTAATCAGCGA
>DASZDU010000377.1:0-13257 GCA_035941655.1 Pyrinomonadaceae bacterium
GTGACGAATTCAAGACGTTGAGACATGATGGAAAACTCTTTCCAAGGCATCGATGTTCCTCCCTATTTGCAGGAACTCTACGCCTCTAAAAGTGTTCACCATGTCTCCGAACAGGTGTTCAGTATGTCTCCGGTCTATACAGAAGGTGGGCTTGCCCCCACTCTTCTGCCCCGTGCACCAGCGATTGCGCACACCATGCGTATGCTATGATCCCGCTCGAATGCAGCCTCCTTTGAGCCTCCAAACTCCCGTTAAAGATCTATACAAATACGGCCTGCCGCGCTTCGGCCAAACCCTTTCCCACAAACTCGCCATGGAACTCGCGCGCCCCTGGGAGAAGAAGGACCGCAACGCCACGGTTGAGGATCTGCTGAGCTATCTCCCCATGCGCTACGAAGATCGCTCGCATCCGGCTCAGATACGCGATCTAACCCCGGGTATGGAGGCGTCGCTGGAACTCATCGTCAAGATCGCCGGCGCGTTTCAGGTAAAGAATCGGCGCTCAAAGGGAAGATCGAGCTTGTTCATTTTTGAAGTTACGGCTACCGATCCTGAGCGCACCGGGCGTCCCATCGTTGTCTGGTGGTTCGTTTCGGGAACGCATGCGAAAGACATTATCGACTACTACACCAAGCGCTTCGTGCGCGGAGCGCGGTTCATAACTTTCGGACGCTGGGATTGGGACAAGCGTCGCGCGACCTATTCGCTCAAGTTGAACAAACCGGCCGATGAGCTCGAGCTGCTACCCGCAGCGCCAACCCTTCTAACAAACTCGACAAGAACGGAAACCGATCACGCAGGCGCAGTTGAAAGCAAGGCAGAAACAATGACCGGCCTCGACGCAATTGACAAGATCGATAGCGGTGATCCGGCGCTTGATGTCATTCACAGCGGGCGTCGCGTACCCGTTTACCGAAAGCTGGGGGAGTTTAGTTCGAAGCGTGTGCGTGAGGTCATGCACGGCGTGCTGGCGCTCCTGCCTGATGCCGCTATTCCGGAAACGCTCCCGTCTGAATTGTTGAAACGAAAAAAACTGATCGCGCGAGCAGAGGCAATGCGCCAAATCCACTTCCCTACCGAAGACACTCCACTTTTGCTGTATGACCAGGCGAGAAGCCCAGCGCACCTCCGTCTGATCTTCGAAGATTTCTTTTGGATTGCGCTCGGGATTAGTTTGAAACGTGGCCGGCGCGTTAAGGAAATTAAGGGGACAAAAATCAAGCTTGATCAGGCGACCAAATTGAGAATTGGCTCGGTGCTGCCGTTTAAGTTAACTGATGCTCAGCGTCGTGTGGTGCGCGAAATATTCAAAGACTTGAAATCTGATGCGCCCATGAATCGCCTGCTGCAGGGGGATGTCGGCAGCGGCAAAACTATCGTCGCCCTTATAGCGATGCTGGCCACCATGGAAAACGATTATCAGGCCGCGCTGATGGCGCCGACCGAAATTCTTGCCGAACAACACGCCCGCAACATTAAACGTTTACTCGCGAAGTCGCCCTATCGGGTCGAGCTGCTGACTGGTTCACTCCGTGCTGCTGAAAAACGGAAGCTGCAGGTCGACCTCGCCGCCGGTGAGATTCACGCCTGCATCGGCACGCACGCGATCATTCAGGAGGCGGTGGCGTTCAAGAAACTCGGTCTGGCCGTGATCGACGAACAACACCGCTTCGGCGTTATGCAGCGCGCCGAGTTGCGCGCGCGCGGTTTCAATCCTGACGTGCTGGTGATGACCGCCACTCCAATACCGCGTTCATTGACCATGACGATTTACGGCGACCTGGACGTATCTGTGATCGACGAGATGCCACCGGGACGCACGCCCATTGAAACACGCATCTGCGGTGAAGAAGAGCGCGCTGAAGTTAAGCAGTTGATCGCACGCGAAGTTGCTGCAGGCCGCCAGGTTTACGTGGTGTATCCATTGGTTGAAGAGTCAGAGAAGATGGATCTGAAAGATGCGACGCAAAGATATGAATACCTGCGCAGCAAAGTCTTTCCCCGGCTTTCGATTGGTCTCATGCATGGGAAGATGAAAACTGCCGAGAAGGAAGATGTAATGCGACGCTTCGTCGCCGGAGAAATTCAAATACTGATTTCCACCACAGTTATTGAAGTGGGCGTCGATGTGCCTAACGCGTCGGTAATGATTGTGGAACACGCTGAAAGATTTGGGCTTTCACAACTGCATCAATTGCGCGGGCGCGTGGGGCGCGGCGCGGAAAAGAGTTATTGCGTCTTGCTGACCTCAGACAAGCAGACGGCAGTTGCAGTGGAGCGGCTCGGCATCATGGCCAAAACGAATGACGGTTTTGTGATTGCAGAAAAGGACTTGGAGCTGCGCGGTCCCGGTGAATTGCTGGGGACGCGACAATCAGGGCTGCCGGAGTTTCGCGTCGCCAACATTGTTCGCGATCAGAAGTTCCTAGAAGGCGCGCGCAAGGAAGCGGAGTTTTATTTGGCAAAAGGCGAGCAATCACCGGAGACGGCCAAGCTGATTGAACGCGTGCGCTCGGACGGGCGCTTTGGCCTGGCGGCTGTCGGCTGAAAAAGTATCCGCAGGTTACACAGATTTCACAGATTACGCGTAGGAAAGAGATAAGAGCCACGTGATCTGTTCGTGTCAGTTCGTTTCCATTTCGCGTAGTTTCGTGGTTCGTTCTTTCTGAACAAGGCGTACGAACCACGAAGTAACACAAAAACAGGACGAACCAACACGAATGAGTTCACAGCCCTTCTGTGTGAATCTGCGTAATCTGTGGATTATTTTTATGCGAGTCATTGCCGGTAAATATCGCGGACGAAATCTTAAGAGCCCGCCCTCGCTCGAGGTTCGGCCCACGTCTGATCGTTTGCGCGAGACGCTCTTCAATGTCATTGCGCCGCGGATCGAAGAAGCGCGCTTTCTCGATCTTTGCGCCGGTTCTGGCGCGGTCGGCATCGAAGCGTTGTCGCGCGGTGCAGCACATGCGACATTCGTCGATCGCTCAAGGAAGATGTGCGAGCTGATCAAAGCAAACATCGATCTCTGCCGGATTGAGCGGCATGAAAGCGAGGTCGTACAAGCGGAGGCCTTGGACTACTTGCGACGGTTTATCGCGAAGCAGCCGGATAGCGGCAAGCCCTGGGATGTTGTTTTCTTCGATCCGCCTTACATCATTGATTACCTGCCGATTCTTGATATCTTCGGCTCGCGTCCTGCAAGTTTGTTAAGCGAAGAAGGGATGCTGATTGTCGAGCATCATCACAAGAACGACTTGCCTGAAGCGCTTGGAGAATTGACTCGTTATCGAGTTCTTAAGCAAGGTGACTCCGCGCTGAGCTTCTATGAAGTTGGATGATATCGTTGGCTGAGCGGGGCAAGCCCACCTTCCTAACCATGAGACTACGCATCTTGAGCCTTTGCTAAACATTGAAAGTCGTTCAATTCAAAGAATCTGACTCAACTAAACAGTCTCGAGGTCCGGAAGGCGGGCTTGCCCCCGCTCTTATCCGACTCAACACCGCTCAGTCGCCGCTTCAACCAATCATTGTTAGAATCAATTCATGCTGGTTCTTGGAATAGAGACTTCCTGCGATGAAACTGCCGCGGCAGTTGTACGTGATGGTCGCGAGATCATTTCGTCAGTCATTGCTTCCCAGATCGAAACTCACAAACGTTTCGGCGGCGTCGTTCCCGAACTCGCATCGCGCGAACACCTCGACAAGATCGTTGCCATCGTCGAAGAAGCCTTCGAACGCGCCAAAATTAAGCCGCGCGAAATTGACGGCATCGCAGTCACTGTCGGACCCGGACTGGTGGGTTCGCTGCTTGTCGGTGTGTCGTATGCAAAGGCCATGGCTTTTGCTTTGGGTAAGCCACTTGTCGGAGTGAATCACATCGAAGGTCATGTCTATTCAGTGGCTTTTGGAAATCCGCCGGTCGAGTATCCGGCGCTGGCGTTGATCGTTTCCGGCGGTCATAGCAACTTGTTCCTCGTGCCTGAGCCGGGCAAATACAAAGTGCTGGCGCGCACTCGTGATGACGCTGCCGGCGAGGCGTTCGACAAAGTGGCGAAGATGATGGGGCTCGGTTATCCCGGCGGACCAATCATCGAGCGGCTGGCGCGCGACGGCAATCCGAAGGCGGTCAAGTTTTCCCTTCCGCGCATGGGCGACGGGTCGGCAGATTTTAGTTTCAGCGGACTGAAAACGGCAGTCACCAAACACGTGCGCGAAACAAACTTGCAGCCAGTAGCAAATGGCGGAGAACCGTCACAGGCAATCAAAGATCTGGCGGCAAGTTTTCAAAGCGTGGTGGTGCGCTCGTTGGTAGGAACGACAGAACGTCTGGCAAGAGAATATGCGCCGCAGACGTTGATTGTCGCAGGCGGTGTCGCCTGCAACGGCGCCTTACGAGACGCCTCACGCGAAGCGGCAGAGCGTCTAGGAATTCCTGCATACTTTCCGTCGGCTCACCTTTCAACTGACAACGCGGCGATGATTGCCGCTGCCGGAACCGTAAAACTACAGGCTGGCGAACGCGCCGGGTTCGATCTGAATGCCGACGTCACACTACGTTTGCAGAATGTCGACAACGAAGAGGACGCATTACGTAAAGCGAAAGTCCGTTATCGGCTATAATTCTTTGGAGTGCGCTGACCTGTCAGCGCTTTTGGTCTGTGGCGACTTGACGCCACTTCTGCACACTGGATCTACCCAGCCATGGTCGCGACAGGTCGCGACCGATCCAAAGCGCTGACAAGTCAGCGCACTCCAAAATGTCGAAGCTTAACGAAAGAGGCGGACACCACGAAAGATGTCCGCCTCTATTATTTTTCTGCCTACTGCTTACTGCTTACTGCTTTCTGCCTACTGCCTACTGCTTACTGCTCACCGCTTACTGCTTCTCGTCTCGGCACGCGAGACCCGGAGTGGGCCTTATCAACCCTCGATGACGCTCGCGGCGCTCACCGCCTTTTTCTCGTAGGCGCTGATGGTTGCGATGTTGCGTTTCTCCATCGCAGTCAACTGTGTGTCGGTAAACTCCGGGTTGGCTTTGTACCAGGAAAAGCTCTCGAAGTAGGCCTGAAACCAGGGCTCCTTCGTAAACACTTTTCCGCGTCGCGCATAAATCTCCTGCCGCATCTTCACCGCGTCTTCCACGAATAAACCCTCGAGCAATGTTCGCGTGATGGGCTTACTGCCGAGTTCGTCGTGAATCTTCTTTTCGTAAGCGACAATTGTCTCCACGTTCTGCTTATCCGCACCCGAAACGTCTTCGTCTTTGAAGTTGTCGGCCGGCTGATACCAGGGCTGGCTAAAGAAGTATTGCGACAGCCAGGGTGCTTGAAACTGGCGACCGTGACGCGCATAGATTTCATTTCGCAACAGGCGCAGTTCGTTAAGACTCAAGCCGTGGAGCATCTGCGGCGAAATTAGTTTGTCCTCAAACAACTCCATATCACCCGGCGCGAGTGCCAGTTTGCGCGATTTCTTCTGCGCCGCCCCGATCGTCAACAGGTTTTTCGCCTCGAGCGCGGTCAGACTTTTCGGATCGTATTTATCGACCGGCTTGTACCAGTAACGCTCATCAAAATACTGTTGCAGCCACGGTTCGCTAAAACGCTTGCCATGAATCGCCTCGACCTCCGCGCGCAGTACACGCCATTCCGAGCCGCTGTGTAACCCAAGTTTCTTAGCGGTCAGGGTACGCGTGCGCCAGTAGCGCATGTCCCCGGGTTGCACGTACGCGTGTTTGCTCGCCTCGGCGTCACGGATGAGATCCAGATTTCGATTCTCAGTGGCATTGAGCATTGAGTTCTGAAAGTCTTTGTTGGGTTTATACCAATCCTGAGCTGCGAGGTAGGTGCGGATAGACGCGTCCTTGAAGACGCGGCCGTGACGACCAAAAACAATGCCGCGCATCAGCATTAAGTCTTCGAGTGGTACATCGGCGATATCCGATGACTTTAAAGAGGACTTTGCGAAATCAAAGTCCTTCCAGCGATCCATGCTGTCCTGAGCGTATGCGGAGAAAGCTGCAAGCAGAAGCAGGGAGGTTATGCGAAGGAGGGGAAATCGCTTCATGGGAAACTCCAAGGGGGCGTAGCCCGGATTATTCATGCAGCTGGGAGCGCAGACATCCTGTCTGCCTCAACGTTGGTTGTCACGCCGCAGCAGGCAAGATGCCTGCGCTCCCAGCTTGCGATTCATAGCCCTTCCGCACATCAGGCGGCGGAGCCGTGAAACTAAAAACCTTAGCCGAAGATATCGCGGACTTTATCGACCAGACCTTTGTCTTCAAGATCCTTGTTTTCAACCACCGCCAGTTGCTCGAGAAGTTTTCGTTGTTCGCGTGTCAGCGAGGTTGGCGTCACGACGCTCACGGAAACAAACAGGTCCCCATGGCCGCGTCCGCCCAGTACCGGCATTCCCTTGCCTTTGATACGAAAGACCGTGCCGGTTTGTGTGCCGGTCGGAATTTTTATCTTCTCTTCCCCGTCGATAGTCGCAACATACACATCGGCACCCAATGCCGCCTGCGCGAAAGTGAGCGGTTGCGAAGCGTAAAGATTACTCCCCTGCCGCTCAAAGCGTTCGTGTTCGGCAAGGTGAATAACGACATACAGATCGCCGGATGGTCCGCCTTGCGTGCCCGACTCGCCTTCGCCTTGCACACGCAGACGAGAGCCCGTTTCCACGCCGGCTGGGATCTTCACTTCCATCTGCTTCTCGCGTTCTATGCGGCCCGCGCCACGACAATCCTGACACGGAGTTTTTATGACGCGGCCGGCGCCGCGACAAGGCTGGCAAGTTCGAGCCACTGAAAAGAACCCCTGCTGATAACGGACCTGACCGGTGCCGCCACAGGTCGAACAATTCTCAGGTTCTGTGCCCGGTGCGGCCCCTTTGCCTTTACACGTGTCGCAGGATTCAAGTCGAGGAATGCGCAGTTGCGCTGTCATTCCGTTGTAGGCTTCTTCGAGACTGATTTCCAGGTCATAACGTAAGTCGGCGCCTCTCTGCGCTGCCGTACGTCGCGATCCGGCGCGACCGCCGCCAAACACATCACTAAACCCAAAAAGATCGCCGAGGATATCTTCGATGCCCCCGAAACCCGGGGCCCCCCAGGTTTGTCCGGCGCCGCTGGAAACACCGGCATGGCCAAAGCGATCATAACGCTGGCGCTGCTCTGCATCAGCAAGCACGCTGTAAGCTTCAGCAGCTTCCTTGAATTTATCTTCCGCAGCGGCGTCGCCGGGATTCTTGTCCGGATGGAAACGAACAGCCAGGCGGCGATACGCGCTTTTTATTTCTGTATCTGTAGCGGTGCGGTTAACGCCCAACACCTCATAATAATCTCGTTTGCTCATTTACGATTCTGCTAAACCCTCTCCCTATTAATTTAAAGGTTATTCTAAAACTTTGTGTATTCGTTAGCCGGTTCGTCTTCACTCGAAGACGAATCCTTGGTCGGATCCATCATCGCGGCGGTGAGTTGGCCGGCGATACGTTCGAGCGCAGTTAGGGCTTTGTTGATTGGTTCTTTTGCGTCAGCGCCTACGGCCTCTTCGGCCTCTTTGAAAATCCGTTCTGCGATCTCCTGATCGTTTGTAGAAAGCACGCCGCCGAATTTGTTGAAGGACTTTTGCGTATTGCGCAAGAGCGACTCCAGCTTGTTACGAAGGACGACCATCTCCTTTGCCGCGCGATCCGAGTCGGCATGACCCTCTGCTTCTTTTATCAGTTGCTCGATCTCATTTGGCGCCAGACCGGAAGTTGGCGTGATGCGCATCTGCTGCTCGCGGCCGGTTGCCTTGTCCTGTGCGGAAACGGAAACGATGCCGTTTGCGTCAACTTCAAAAGCCACGTCGATTTGAGGAACGCCGCGCGGGCTGGGCGGAATACCCACTAACTCAAACTTGCCCAGCGAACGATTGCCGCCGGCCACTTCGCGCTCACCCTGCAAAATGTGAATCTCAACCGATGTTTGATTATCCACCACGGTTGTAAAAGTCAGACTATTGCGCAAAGGAATCGTGGAGTTGCGATCGATAATCTTGGTAAACAGTCCGCCGCGCGTCTCCAGTCCCAGGCTCAACGGTAACACGTCGAGCAGTACGATATCTTTTACTTCTCCGGTCAAGACGCCGCCCTGGATAGCGGCGCCCATGGCCACCACTTCGTCCGGATTGATCTCAGCCGAAGGCTTCTTGCCGAAGATCTTTTCCACCGTGCGTTCGACGATTGGCGAACGCGTTTGCCCGCCTACCAGGATCACCTTATCGACGTCAGTGGGTTTTAACTTGGCATCTTCCAGGGCTTTCTGACAGGGCTCGATAGTTTGATCTATCAGGTCAACGATCAAATTCTCAAATTCAGTCCGCGTCATCGTCTTGTTGAAATGCTTTGGTCCGGTGGTGTCCGCAGCGATGAACGGAAGATTAATATTCGTTTCGGTTGAGGATGAGAGTTCACACTTTGCGCGCTCAGCTACTTCTTTCAGCCGCTGCAATGCCAGACGATCTTTTCTCAGGTCGATTCCGGTATCACTGAGAAATTCATCCGCCATCCAGTTCATGATGCGTTCGTCGATGTCCTCGCCGCCGAGGAAGGTATTGCCGGAGGTGGATAGAACTTCGAAAACGCCATCGCTCATCTCGAGAATGGAAATATCAAAAGTGCCGCCGCCAAGATCGTAAACAGCGATTCGTTCGACATTGGTCTTGCCCAGACCATAAGCGAGCGCAGCCGCGGTCGGCTCGTTGATTATTCTTTCAACTGTCAATCCGGCGATTTTGCCTGCGTCCTTGGTTGCCTGACGCTGAGTATCGTCGAAATATGCAGGCACGGTGATGATGGCGTCGGTTACGGGTTCGCCCAGAAAGTCTTCCGCCGCGGCCTTCAAACGCTGCAACACTATTCCTGATAATTCAGGTGGACTGTAACTGCGGCCCTGTACGCGCACGCGGGCGTCGCCGTTTGGCGAGTCGACAATCTCAAACGCCGAGGTCTCGCGCATGCGTTGGACCTCAGTAGAGCTGTATTTGCGACCGATCAAACGTTTGACCGCATAGACAGTATTCGCGGCATTAGTCACCGCTTGACGTTTTGCAATCTGCCCAACCAGCCGCTCGCCCTTATCTGTAAAGCCAACCACGCTTGGCGTCGTTCGGCCGCCCTCTTTGTTAGGCACAATCTGCACCGCCCCGCCCTCGAGCACGGACACGCAGCAGTTGGTTGTACCTAAATCTATGCCGATCGCTTTTCCCATGTTTGTTTACCCTGAAGGTTCCGCGTTAGCGGCAACTCGACTCATTTTTTCACAGCCACCTTCACCAGCGCCGGACGAATCAGTTTGTCGCCGACGCGAAAACCGCGCACGATCTCCTGCATAACCGTATCGGGCTCATAATCGTCTGTGGGTTCAGTAACAACTGCTTCGTGAAGATGGGGATTGAACTGTTCGCCCTCGGCAGGCACGGGCTTGACGCCAAGCGCATCGAGGACGCCATTGAGCTGCTTGTAAATCAGATCCACGCCACTCAGAAAATGTCGAAATTCATCCGACTCGCTGGCTTCAACTGAAGCCTCTGTTTCCAAAGCCCGTTTCAAATTGTCGAGCACCGGCAAAAGCTTGGCCGCAATGTCGACGACTACGCGGCTGTATGTCTCGCCGCGTTCACGCTCCATTCTTTTACGGTAATTCTCGAAATCTGCCTGACGACGCGCCAGCGACTCTCTTAGTTCCTTAACTTCGCTCTGCAGACGCTTCAGTTCCGCCCGAGTGGCGACTAATTCTGCTACTTCCGGACCACCCGCGCTTGGGGCAACCTCTTCCGTGGATCCGTCGGCTTGAGGCAAAGGCGCGGGAGGGCCATCCTCATGCTCAGGCACATCGGCGTCAGTTGCTGGGGCGTTATTGTCTGAGCTCATGGTATTCGTAAAGTCCTGATCGTCTGACGAGTTTTCAAAGTATGACTCATCGGGATCGCCGTCGTGTCCGTTTTCCCCATCCGAATCATAAAAGTCGATTGGGATGCGGTTCGACTTATCACTTTTTTTCTCAGGGGCCATCAAGCTGTGTAGTCGATCAAAGTTCGGCAGGCTAAACGCGCGCTTCTTCATTCAAGCGGCGTTCAATGAGCCGCGCCATGTAGTTTACCATAGCCATTATGCGGGAATACTCAATCCTCATCGGCCCAACGACCCCGAGCGCGCCCAACTGTTCGTTTGAGCCGAAGCGGTAAGGAGCAGTGATGAGAGTACAGTTACTCAGCGATGAGATGGGATGTTCCCGGCCGATGACCACATGCACGTCGCCTCGCGTTGCTGGTTGCTCACGCGAAACGCACTCGTTAAGTATTTTTATCAGGCGAGACTTCTCTTCAAAGGTTCGAAACAATTCCCGCATTCTGTCGACGTCAACAAAATCGGGCTTGCTGAGGATATTTGAAGCTCCATCGACGTAAACGTCTCCGCCGGTGGCTTCTTCACCCTGCAAACTCATATCACACAGCAGAATCGCATTCCGCAACAGGCGATCGTACAAGGCCTTTTCCTCTCGCATCATTTCGAGAATCTCGGCGCGAATGGCCAACAGGCTCTTGCCTGAAAACTCCGTGTTCAGGTAGCGGGCAGTCTGCTCGAGTTCCTCTTGCGTGATCGAGTCCTCGAGCCGAATGATTTTGTTGTGAATGCTGTTCGCCGCAGTAACCAGGACAACCAGAACGCGTTTATCCGAGAGCTGTACGAATTCAATGTGGCTCAAACGGTTCTCCGCCAGTGAAGGCGAAATCACGATGCCCACATTCGTCGAGAGTTCCGACAGCGCGTGAGACATTCTTTCCATGATTCGCTCGGAAGAACCCGCCGAGTCGACGCCGGTTGAAGTGAACACCTTGTCGATTGCCCGGAGGTCAGCCCGAGAGAGCCTCGCCTCTTCCAAAATGTAGTCAACGTAGTAGCGGTAACCTTGATCGGTGGGCACGCGTCCTGCCGAGGTATGAGGCTGTTCCACGAAACCCGCTTCCTCGAGTTCACTCAGGACGTTGCGAATCGTTGCCGAGCTCCAACCGGAGCCCTTTGAAAATCGGTCCGCAAGAACTAATGAACCTACAGCTTCGCCCGTGACCAAATGCTCCTTGATTACGGCAGAAAGCACGGCTTGCGCGCGAGCGTCAAGACTGTTTTCAGAAGCGGCTTGGAGGGTTGGATTACGACGGGGCATCTAGTTCAGGAATTGTTTCTCTCTAATAAGTACCGAAACACATACCAACAGGCAGTATAAAGGAATCATTTGTCGTGCTGCAAACTTCAAGTCGCGAAGATTGGCGACCCGCTTGAATTGCATAATTCAAACCGCTGCAAAGATTTACGAGCTCTGAAGTAAGACCGACTTTCCTGTCTATCCTTTGTGTTGAATCTCATCCAGGAGGACAGACCTTATTCTCCCGGTCTGAAAAAGCGACCGGCAGGAATGCCTATCCGACGCGAAAATTGGGGTTTTTCCTGCCCTTTTCCCTGGTTCCTCCCGGCCAATTGACGCTCGTCAAGGGTTCTCCGTAATATGACAGTCGCCTCCAGCTTTCAACACCCCAGCCCCAAGGGTCCGGCTGGATAAAGAGACAAGCGCGTTCCTGCTTTCCTGCATCGGGAATAATCATTCGAAGGCTGTTTTTGCGAGGGAGTTGTCAGGAGTAACTGGGCAATGGCTGACGTTAAGAAGTTTTTTATCGATGCTTTCCACCATCTTGGCGGCAGTCGTGGCATACCTGTGATCGACGTGCGCTTTTATCCATACGCCGGGCTGCGCCATACGATCAGGCTGCGCTCAGGTCAGGTTTACGTACGCTTATCCGATATTTGCAAGGATAGCCCTCCGGAAGTTATGCGCGCACTGGCGTTTGTCCTGGTAGCGCGATTGCTGGGAAAGAAAATCCCCGCCGTTCACGATCGAACCTATCGTGAATATTCCCTAACACCTGAACTGATGCGCTCCTCGGATATTGCCCGGCGACGGCGCGGGCGAAAGATGATTTCCAGCGCTCGCGGCACCGTTTACGACCTTGAGAAGTTGTTTTCGAAGTTGAACCGCAGGTACTTTGATTCAACGCTGGAGAAGCCCACCTTGACCTGGTCACAACGCAAGACGCGCAGCATTTTAGGTCACCATGATCGAGTGTATGACACGATCACAATTAGCAAGTCGCTTGATTCAGCGCAGGTGCCTGAATGGTTTGTTGAGTACATTCTTTATCACGAGATGCTTCACATAAAACACGTGGCACGCATGATCAATGGCCGGCGCTATTATCACACCACCGGCTTCCGCCTGGATGAACGTCGTTTCGCAAAATATGACGATGCGCAACGTTGGCTGGAACAGGTTGCTCGCCAGCGCCGCGTTCCGCGGGCGCGCGCCGCTTGAAATCGAGGCTCAGCTGAGATGGGGCTGATATTGGAACCTTTCAAAGGTGCAGGCGTTTACACAAACGAGGTAGGTGGGCTCCTCAAAAAAGGTGGCTAATCCAGGGTGAACTTCCCCGGTGAAGCCGCCTTTTTATTTGGTAGTAGCAATCGATCCAAACTTAACGGCTATCCCGTTTTCTTAACTATTAAAGCCTCTGGATTAGTGATATAAGCGCTGGCCGGTGTGTGCTACCGCCCGACGCCAAAGCCCGACTCGCCGGCGTCGGCCTGGCTGTGTCTTGTGCGGTGATTTAGTCCAAATACTCACCATAGGCACAGAGATCTCAGAAGGACGCCCAGAAACTTTCAAGACTTGGCGATGAAACCTGCACTTGAACAGCGAGATATGCTGCTCGACGCGTGGAGAACCAACAACCGCGTCACAGTCTTCCTCCTGGAACACTTAACACCCGAGCTATGGAGCGCTGCCGTGCCGGGAACTCCGCGGCGAACTGTGCGGATGATCGCCGGCCACATTCACAATGGGCGGTGTATGTGGATTAAGACTTTGGGAAAGGAATTTGGCGTTGCTGTGCCGCAAGCCGTCAATCGATACAAGGTTGGTCAGAAGGAGCTAATTCGAGCACTAGGCCACAGTAGCCGCGGCATTGTCAGTTTGCTCACGCTCGGTTTTGACCGAGGCGGCACGATCCCTGTCTCCTCGTCCTACACCTGGCGTAACCTCCCCCTCGACGTCGCGCATGTCCTAACCTATTTTGTCGCTCATGAAGGTCATCATCGCGGGCAGATTGTCATGCTCGCTCGCCAGTTGGGCTATCGTTTGCCGGTTGAAGTTACAGGCGG
>DASZDU010000378.1:0-5739 GCA_035941655.1 Pyrinomonadaceae bacterium
CGCAAAAAAGGCGAAGACGTTTTTCCCATCGCTCACCGGAGTTGGTGAAGCGGGGTCGTTGGCTTTGTAGATCGGCATGTGGCGTGCGCGGACAACGTCACGCCGCCACAACATCTTTCCGGTTTTTCGATCCAGCGCGAGCGTGACGAGTTTGTCGCCTTCGCTCGCCGTCAAGAAAACACGATCAGCCGTGACCACCGGCGATGACCGCCCGAACGGTATCGGTGTTTTCCAGGCGAGATTCTTCGTAGCGCCAAATTGCGCGGGCAGAGTGGGGCCGTCCGCTACGCCAGTGCCATTTGGACCGCGGAATTGCAGCCAGTCATTGGTGGCGGCCGGAGATTTAGAACGTTTCGAATTCTGGGCGTAAGCCGGGAAGGAGACGACCAGAATCACCAGGGCGACGATGGTCCAGAGTTTTGCGACTTCGGTTGCGATGTCTGGTCTTGATAATGATCTTGGGAGTTTCATTTCTATGGCCTCGCAAAGGGAATTTCCTCTCCCTCTGGGAGAGGCTAGGAGAGGGTGCGAAGCATGCACCCAGGCGCTCTTGTATACGTGGTGGCAGTTTACCTCGCTTTGCAAGACCGTGAACAGATCCGAAACGACCATAACTCAAATCGCCACGAACGTCAGATTCATGGGCACAACAACGCCCGGCCCTAAGGGAACGCCTTATCGATTCGATCTCAACCGAAGCAGCTCACGACCGCCGCAGTGACGAAGTCATTGCGGCAATCCAAAAGACCGCGAAGCATTCTTTGGCGGCACAACCCGGCGTGGCCACCGCGCCATGCGCGTCAGCGTCTGCAACTGGCAAACGCTGACGAGGATGTTGAGCGAGTAGTGAAGCAGTAGCCCGCGTTCCTGACTTCCAATCTCTAATCTGTGAACTGGCAGGGCGAATCAACATTCATCATTGACGTTGTCGTAGTGGCGGCTTAAATTAAGCCGACTTCTTAGCAGCGCGACCTCAATGAGCCACCGGTTCTCAATTGCCGGTTTTCTTTATATGCCAACTCATTGGTGATTCTCGCAAATGAAGTCTTATACCCGCACTCTCTAGCACGTTCACATGCTAACCACGATGGCTCAGCACCCCCAAAACAATGAGCTAACAACCAGGAAGCGGCGCAATGCGCGCATAGGACTAACCCTTGCGATCCTTATTCTGTTAGCCGGATTGCTCTTTCTCGCTTTCAGCTATCGGTCCAACCCCACTCTAGCTGTTCTGTGGCCAACCACCGAAGCGGGTTTGAAATTATCATTCTCGCCTGATCTGAATACAGCTAACGAACCAATCATCGCCATCACTGGGTCCGCCAATCGATTTTGTCAGGTGGAGCTTTACCTGAATGGAAAGTTGATCGGTCGCACGACCACGTTTGATCGGGAAAGCTGGTCGTCTGGCGCAAGGTCCATTCAACGTAATCAGTTTCAGTTCGACCAGGTGATGCTTCATCCAGGACAGAATTACCTGCAAGTGAAAGGAAAGTTAGTGAGTGGAGTGTCTGGGCCTCGCGAAGATGCCGAGGCGCAGCAAACAGTCGAGTGGCGTCCTGCAGGCGATGTTAAACCTGCTCTCTACAGGGTTCCGAAGAAGATAACTACTCAACCGTTACGCGTAGTTGGTGCGGCTCTTCCGCGTAGTTCCGTAGTGTTAAGCCTGTTTCCAGAAAAAATTCCGAGCCAGGAACCATACCAGAAGGCAGCACCTGATGTTGTCGTAACGGCTGACGACGAAGGTCGCTTTGAAGGTGACGTATCATTTCCAACAGCTGGGAACTATTTTGTTCATGCTCATCACTCGGTTGACGACGCCCCATCGTCTTACATTCCAGGTGGCAGTGAGATTCGCTTTGCCCCCAACAGCAGCAGCCGAGTAAGAGTGTCGGTTAATTACGATCAGATTAACGTCGACGTCGAGGAGAACTTGCCAAAGGACGATCCCGCAGCAGTGGATCTGCTTTCCGGCCATAAAAGCCTCGCAAAGTTCATTAGTGACGAGTTTGATCTGCGAATCAATGATGAGCACGTTGCTTTTGAGTTTCGCAGTGTTGTGCCCCAACTCAGCATCAACGACAACCAGGTTACGGTTCGAGCAAGTGCCAGCTTCCGTCGTTCGTCTGTGTTTCCTGTTCGCAGCGGCAGGCTCGAAATAGCGCGCAGGTATCAGCGCGAATACCCGGTGCAGGGGCCTAACGACAGCCTCGAAGTCGTGATCAATGACTATTCGATTCAAGCCTACACCCCCGTCCCGACCTCAGCTCAATATCCTTCGGCCGTCTGGACTGGAGCGCGCGACCCTATAGATTCGAACCGGAATGTCCAGGTTTCGATATCGTTTGAGCCTACCAAGAATCCTCGCAATCTGCTGAGATTTTTAACGTTGTCGCCCTATGAGTTATTCAGTTATCAGTTCTCACCTGTCTTTTTGTTTCTTATATGCTTTCTCTCCGCCGTGCCTATTCTGTGGCTCCTTTCCTTGCTCGAGAAACACGACTTAACTCCGTTGGTTGATGAGGACTACATAAAGCGACTCAAGCGAGTGGGTCGGTTCATGCTTGGCTTGATACTCCTCCCCGGTATCCAGCAGGCGGCAGAGGTTTTGTCCTATTTGGCTGTTGAGCGCTGGAACATAAAACCTGGGATGGCGCTGCTGGGCGGATCCTCGTCAGACCGTGCCGTGTTGCTCCTGGCCGGCACGTTAGTTGTTTCGTTGACTATTGTAATCGTGCTCACGCTCCTGAAACTCATCTTTCGTCCTCCCTCGATCCGCCTTTGGTTGAGGGAGCTTAGGGTGGGAGTAGTTGTTGCTATGTTAACTCAGACGCTGCTTGCCGAGTTTTACATAGCAGTCTTATTGATCACTAAAGATCTCCCGGACTCCTTTATTCCCGCCACTATTGTGACCTTCATCTTCCTCGCATTGATTGCTCTTAGTGTTCGCAGGCTGGCAAGTCAAGGGCCTCCAGGACCTATTTCTTTTAAGTACCTGGTAGTGGCGGTAATTCTATTGCTGCTCCTCGCCTATCCCGCGAACCGCAACATATATTCGTTTGACCGAGCAGAGTTTTCGACCTGGGAGGTAACCCGTACAAGTCTGAATTTTTTCTTTGGAATGGTGCAGGATTTTGTTCCCTACGTTCTGTTGGTCGGAATTCTTCGGATACTGCACGCTGCCGATAGCAGACAGGACGAAATCCATCCGATCATCTTCGCGATCCCATTGCTTATGTTTTCATGCTATGTGATCGGGACAACCTCAAACTGGTTCCTCGTGCCGATCCCTTTCCTGTTGGCACTGAAGCTATATCCGGCTTTGCTCGCACTACCCCCCGAAAGGGTCCGGTTGCTAAACGGTCTCAAGCCGCTGGCGATTGAGCACCGTCGTTGGTTCCTGAACAATATCCTGGAACTCTCGCAGTCTGAAAGGTTGTTGAGCTCCACTAAAGACATGGAGAAAGAGATTGCTACCGGGGATTTGACTATAGACAACTTCCTCCAGCGACGTGTCGAACTGGAGAACTACGCGGTCCGAGTACGTCAAAAAAACCCACTTCCCTATGGACTCGAAGCCAGGGACGCACTGAGTCTGGGGCCAAATCCCACGAACTGGCTTAACGGGCTGCACGCCGTAACGCGCGGAGTAATCCTCTCCCTGCCGTTTATTGCTCTTTATCTACTGACCTTTTTGATCAAGCAGATTCGACTGGATAGCCCGTTTATTTTCTTGTGGACCAGCCTTCGAATCATTACGTTCGTGCTCGAGTGGGCAGTATATGCATTCTTCTTTGGATATTTCTTCAATCAACTTCAGGGTGAATCCGGGCTTAAAAAAGGACTGAAGGTAGCGGCAGTGGTTATCTGTTGCTTGTCTCCGGTCTGGTTAATGTCAGGCGTCTCAAGTGTCGAACTGAGCGCTACTTTCCTGCGGGCGGGACAGATCTTTCTTTTCTTTACGTTGCTTGGAGTTTGGGCTTTCGACTATCACACTTTCCGGATAACTCTAGGAGAGCAGTTTACGTGGAAGAGGTTTGCACAGTTTGGAGACATGCCCAGCTTTACCGCCGTTGCGTCTGTTTTGCTGACCAGCGCTGGAGTTGCGTTCAGTTCAGTTCTCTCAGGCAGGTTTCTGGAATTGGTTACACAACTTGTTTCGGCAATATTTCCTGAGGCGCAGGGTGCTACTCCCAAATGATAGTTCATGAACTTTTCCATTGACCTGTCTTATTCTTCAAAGTAATATATTGCTATGCCATATAAAGGTTCAGACATTCTTGACCGCGAGCTCAAGAAAGGCAGCGCTGAATTATTGATTCTGTCGTTGGTGGAAGACCGCCCGCGTCACGGCTACGAGATTGGCAATTTGATCGAACAACGTTCCGGCGGCCTACTTCGATTCAACGTCGCATCACTGTATCCCTTGCTCTATCGTCTTGAAAAACGGCGCTGGATCCAGGGCCGTTGGGTTGAGAAAGCTGGTCAGCGACGCCGGCGCTATTACCGTTTGACCCGGGAGGGCAAGAAGGTTTTGGCTGCACAACGCAACAGCTGGAAAGATTTTGTTGAAGCGATGAACCTGATTACCGGGATCGAAATCGCGTAACGCTTTCATCCCCTTCCCTTTGGGAAGGGGAACGAGGGGAAGGGTCTAGCGCTGCTAAACCCTCTCCCTCCCTCTCCCAAAGGGAGAGGAGAAAATCCATGCCTGATTGGAAACCTGAAATCAGAGTGCGTTTGCGTGGATTGCGTCTCACTGCTACTCGAGAAGCAGAGATCGTCGAAGAACTATCTCAACATCTCGACGATCGTTACGAGCGTTTCCTGTCCGACGGTTCAGCAGCAGATGAGGCTCATCGAGCGGTATTGCTTGAGCTTGCTCAGGAAGAATTGCTGGTGAACGAACTATCCCGAGTGGAGAAGATGACTCCAAAACATCCAGTCGTCCCAGGTTCACCATTAGCCTCAGCATTAAAAGGAGGTCCGACAAACCTGGGCGTCGACTTTTGGCAAGACTTACGTTACGGGCTGCGCATCCTCGTTAAGAACCCGGGCTTCACTGCTGTGGCTGTCATCGCCCTCGCTTTAGGTATTGGCGCCAACACGGCGATCTTCAGCGTTGTCAACACCGTGCTGTTGCGCCCTTTACCTTACAAAGATCCCGAACAGTTAGTGATGGTCTTTGAGGACTCGAGCAAGCATGGATTTCCGCGCGATACGCCAACCGCCGCGAACTACATCGACTGGCGCGACCAGAACCATGTATTCGAAAGTATTGCCGCCATCGCCGGCGCAAGTCTCAATCTTACGGGCGTCGGAGATCCGGAACGTATCCAGGGTTATCGAGTTTCTGCGTCACTGTTCCCGCTGCTCGGTGTTTCTCCGCAAGTGGGACGCTGGTTTACACCGGACGAAGATCAACCCGGGGCGAATCCTGTTGTGATCATCAGTCATCGCTTGTGGCAGCGACGTTTTGGGGGCGATCCGAATATCGTTGGCAAGCCGCTGACTCTAAGTGGCCGGAGTGTCACCGTGGTCGGTATCATGCCCGCAGACTTTCGCTTCCATACTCCAGAAGACGAACTGTGGGTGCCAATCGCTTTCTCTCAAGAGGAGCAGAAGAATCGCTCAGCTCATTTTCTTGACGTTATGGCGCGGCTGAAGCCTGGCGTGACGTTGTCGCAGGCCCAGGCTGAGATGAGCACGATCGCCGCTCGTTTGCAGCAACAGTATCCG
>DASZDU010000379.1:0-4548 GCA_035941655.1 Pyrinomonadaceae bacterium
GGCGCCATTACGATTGCTTTTGGATGGTAGGATTTCAGTTTCGAACCGGGCGATTTTGCAGCCATATATTTCAGACCTCTGAGTAACCAGCTTGCTTTATGATGACGAAATCGGGCAACGTGGATTCCCACAGTGTTGAAACATCGGGACCAGTTAGCAGGAAGGATTATAACTTAGTGGACTTTTCACGGCTTAGCCTCCTGATGATTCGGTATCGCAACCGCGCCACAACCGCGCCAAATACGCCTGTTCCGCAAACAAACATTAGACGTAGCAACCTGACATCTCGCTTTATATCCCCTATAATTCTAATGCAAACGGGGGCGACAGGCTTCGACAGGGGTTTGGACGACCGACGGATGTCATGCCGGGCTACTCTATGCAGCTCGTTAAAAAGCGTAGGGAAAAAACAATTGCCAATAACAATGAATTGGCTCTAGCTGCCTAATTAGCCGCTAGCGTCTCGCCGCAAGTTGCTTATGCGCGCGGAGGGAGATGTCACTCAGATAAGCTAGCCTGAGCCTTCGGTCCGTGGGTTCAGGCGAAACTAAGTCGGACTAGCTTTCACCGAGGTCTTGTCACTTCACTGACTCGGCGCGAGCGAACAACTGGCCGCTTGACGGGCAGGAAAGAGAAGTGACTAAGCATGTAGAGTCTTTCGGCGGCTTCTCTTGGATCCGAGTTCAATTCTCGGCGCCTCCACCAACTTTGAAAGGATGAAGGATGAAGGATGAAACAGTGAAACTTTCATGAGCGCGCTTTTTTCATCCTTCATCCTTCCGCCTTCATCCTTTGTTCAGCCTTCATTCTTGGTTTAACCACTCATTCTTGAACACCACTCTACCGATTGGCATCTTCGATAGCGGCGTCGGTGGACTGACTGTCTATCGTGCCCTGCACGAACGTTTGCCCAACGAGCACTTCGTTTATCTCGGTGACACGGCCAGAGTTCCTTACGGCACCAAGTCACTTTCCACAGTTGAACGCTACGCCATCGAAAACTCAAAGTTTCTCGAGGCGCATGGGATCAAGCTGCTGGTGGTAGCTTGCAATACCGCATCAGCTCTCGCCCTGCCCGCGATTCGGACCGCTGTTGGCGTTAGTGTTGTAGGAGTGATTGGGCCAGGCGCACGCGCGGCGGCGAGAATTGCACGGGGAAAGAAAGTAGCGGTGTTGGCCACTGAGGCGACGGTGCAGAGTGGCGCTTACGCTGCTGCCATTGCGAAAACGGATTCGACGATTAGTGTGATCGAGCGCGCCTGTCCGCTGTTTGTGCCACTCGCGGAAGAAGGATGGGCGTCGAGTGACGTAGCACGCGCTGTGGCCGAAGAGTATTTAGGTGATCTGAGAAAAGAAGATTTGGGTGCATTGGTCCTGGGCTGCACACATTATCCAATTCTGCGAGAGTTGATCGGCGATGTGGTTGGTCCACAGGTGGCGCTGATTGATTCCGGGGAGGCCACTGCCACTGAGGTAAAGTCGCTGCTGGACGAGAGTGGGCTTTCAGCCGAACGTAACACGCGTGAATTGAGCGAAAGACAGTTGTGTGACGATCTTGATCACTTTTACGTCACGGATGCAGCCGAACGTTTTGCAAAAGTCGCCGAAAGGTTTTTGGGAACTGCTCCGGCTGTGTTAGAAGCAGTTGAAGTTTGGGGGCATGATGAGCTTAGAACGCACTGACGGGCGCGCATTCGACGAGTTGCGACCGGTGAAGATAACTCCCGGGTATCTGCCGTACGCGGAAGGCTCGGTCCTGATTGAGATGGGTCTGACGCGGGTTGTGTGTTCCGCGTCAGTTGATGAACGAGTGCCACAGTTTCTGCGGAACACGGGGCAGGGTTGGATCACGGCGGAGTATTCGATGTTGCCGCGCGCCACCCAGCAAAGAACTCCGCGCGAAGTCAGGCGCGGCGCGCCCTCGGGACGGACACACGAAATTCAGCGCTTGATTGGTCGTAGTCTACGAGTGGCGGCAGACATGCGGCATCTTGGCGAACGCACAATAACGCTCGACTGCGACGTGATACAGGCTGACGGCGGCACACGCACGGCTGCGATCACGGGTGCTTATGTTGCCTTTGCGCTGGCTGTCAACGCTCTCCTTAAAACGCGTAAGATCCAACGAAATATTATAACGAACGAGGTGGCCGCGATCAGCGTGGGCATCGTGGGCAATACTCCGTTGCTCGACCTAAAATACGATGAAGATTCCCGTGCGGAAGTTGACATGAATGTCGTTTGCACGGGCGACGGCCGATTTATCGAGTTACAGGGAACAGCTGAACGCGAACCATTCACCCGCGAGCAAATGGACAGTTTAATGGCGCTTGCTGGCAATGGAATTCGTTCATTAATAGCACTTCAAAGGGAAGCCATCGCTAATGCAAACCAGGTTGCTTGAACTTCGCTATCGAGTTGTCGATGACGCGTGAGGCGATGCACCGAAGACAACGATAACATTAGCTGCTGGCATCGAATTGACGCTAAGATATTAACGAGAGAACAAGCTTTCCAAACCCACCAGTTGCCGATCCTGACGCGAGTGATAATCAATGGAGTTAGAAAAGCAAATGAAACACTTAGTAGCCGGTATGCTTTTGCTTCTGATTGCCGGAAGCTGTTTTCTGGCGCCGGCCCAGGATACCTACACCACCGATCAGCTTGATTACACCTTCGAACTCCCGTCCCCTGTGTGGCGTCCTGTTTCGGGGTCAGACGCGGCACACGAGCACGCTGAATTTGTTAATGGCGAGCGGCTCGAGGGTTATCTGCAAATACGCAAGGAAGTGGTTGACGCCGGCACCACGGCTTCCGATCTTTCTCGCCGAGACATGGAACAAAAGCTGAGATTTCTGCCCGGATTCGTTGAAGGCAAAGAGGAAAAGTTTTCTGGCCGGTTGAACGGCGTGACTGTGTCTTACGAGTTCGTGAGAACGGCTAAACCCATGATGGGTCGCATATACTATTTGCAAGCGGATAATCGTACTGTCTACGCTTTGCGTTTTACTGGTTTGCGCGAAAAGCTTGGGCGCATTCGTAACCAGACAGATGTGATCGCGCGTAGCTTCAAGCTGAAATGATTCTTCCCGTTCTTCTTGTATTATTGGCCGCCACGCAATCCAGCGTTGGCGGCCTACTCTTTTGGAGTGCGCTGACCTGTCAGCGCTTTAGGTCAGGGCGGCCTGACGCCCTGCGCCTTAGTTGATCTCTGCTAACTCTGGTCGCGACAGGTTGCGACCAGCCAAAGCGCTGACAAGTAAGCGCACTCCAAAATGCAAGCGCCAGCAGGCCAGCGCGCTCTAAAAAATGAAACTAAAGCTCGCCCCAGGTTTATCAATTCAGAATTCTCCGATTCAGGGGAAGGGCTGCTTTTCAGTTACGCAATTCAAAGCCAGGCGCAAGATAGCTGAATACGCAGGGGAGCGCATTCGAAACGCCGAGGCTAACCGAAGGGCGAATCGACGCCGGCTGCGAATCTGCGCAATCAACCAGTATTGGAGTTTAGACGGCAGTCGTGGGGGCAATGGCACTCACTACATCAACCATTCATGCGAGCCCAACGCGTATATGAAAATTCTCTACGGCCACATCCTTTTTATCGCTTTGCGCGACATCGCCCCGGGAGAAGAGATAACGATTGACTATCAATCAACCCTTCACTCAAATAAAAAAAGGTGCATCTGTGGTGCAACTTCGTGTCGGGGAACGATTAACAAAGTGAAAGGATAAACCGGATAATTTGAGGGAGGAGATTTTCCATTTCTCATTTGAAATTTTTCATTTTTCATTTCAGGCCTGCCTCTTGATTTGAATGGCAAATAAAAAATGAGAAATCACAAATGGAAAATCTGTTGTTTATCCCTTTCTATAGTCGCGGGAGTGTAAAGCTAAACTTTGATCCGCGCCCCACTTCCGAATCAAGATCCACCGTTCCGCCGTGCTGTTCCACTACTTCCCGCACAAACGATAAACCGAGCCCGGTGGACTCTTCGTCTTTTTCCTGTCCTTCACGAACGACGCGGTAGAATTTTTCCCACACCCGGTCCTTCGCCTCGGCGGGAATGCCATAGCCCCGGTCTTCCACGCAGAGTCTGACCGTTTCAGCTTCAAGCGCTGTCGTCACCGTCACTGTGGTTCGTTCAGGACTGTACTTGATGGCGTTGCTAACCAAATTCCTTACTGCCTGAGTGATCATGCTCTTGTCCGCTGCGACTGGGGGCAGTCGTTGCGTGGGTTGTTCTACCAGGCGAATCCGGCGCTTTCTCGCGTCTTTTTGCAGACCAGCGATCGTTTCTTTAACCACCTCATCGAGCCGTAAAGGTATCTTCAAAACTTCCTGGCGGTCTTTTCTTTCCAGTTTGGTGACCGCGAGGAACGTATTAATCATGCGTGAAAGCCGCTGTGATTCGTTGGCAATGATGGTGACAAACTCTTTCGCCTGCTCCGGAAGCTCCTGTTCCCTGGTCAGCAATTCAGCGAAGCCGTTGATGCTGGTAAGCGGGGTCCGCAGTTCGTGAGACATTAACGACAACATGTCGCTTCTCA
>DASZDU010000380.1:0-25420 GCA_035941655.1 Pyrinomonadaceae bacterium
TGCAAGAGCTGTCGCCGCCGTTTTGACATTCCCAGCTCTCAGTCAGTTGTTTTCCTTTAACTCCTCTCAGACGCCTGGTAGCTTGCGGCTACATTCGTAGACAGCAATAAATATCTTTCTATTGAAACATCGATGAGATGAGTTCGGTGTTTGGATTCTGAGCGCAAGGTACTTGAGCGAGAACGGATGCGGTTTTTGCTTCAGAAAAAGGCCACCTTCGCAGCGGCCCCAAGTTTCTCCAGCGGCCTCAACTTTGCTCTGCCCACCAAGGGAGCAAAGGACTAATGAACGAAATCATGATTGAGACCACAGAATTTGCGGGTGCACACAAAACCAATACGTCATTTCTATCTCCGCTCGAGCGGCGGCTGGCGCCCATAGTTCTGCCGCGCATTCCGTTGTGGCTGGAGACGCAGCATCTGACGATGCTGACGCTCGCCTGGTCGCTAGGAATCTTGCTTTTCAGCTTTTTGGCGGTTCGCAACATCCGTTGGCTCTGGATGGTGTCGCTGATGATTGTGTTTCAGTGGGCGACTGATCACTACGACGGCAAAGTAGGCAAGTATCGCAACACGGGCCTGGTGAGATGGGGTTATTACATGGATCACCTGCTCGATTACTTTTTCCTTTGTTCGATCCTAATTGGCTATGCGTTCATCCTGCCCGAGCAGGCCCGGTTTCAACTGCTCTTGACCCTGGCGCTTTTCGCGGCTTACGACTTCAGCACGTTCCTGGCCTTTGCCGCCACTGACAAACTGAAGATTAGCTACCTAAAATTCGGCCCCACTGAATTCCGGCTCGCGCTCGTCGTCATCAATGCGTTGCTGATTTCGTTTGGCACCAGGCACATGATTAGCGGTCTGAAATGGGTTAACGCAGGCGCCGTCGTTGGGCTCGTTTTCCTGATTTACGGGACTCAAAAGAAGATTTGGCAGCTGGATATGAAGGGCCGCCGGCCGAACGTGGTGATACAGGCTGAGGCCCCGCTGCTGGAAAAAGCGTACGTGCGGGCTGAAGAGTGTACGTATTAGTAACGCTGATCCAACCTACTTAGTGTAAGATACATCTGAATACCTGAGCTTCCTCGTCCAGCCTGCTTAATTATTCAAGAGACTACAGACCGTTCCTGGGAGATGGCTTGCTGTTTGCTAGTGGACGATGGACAGCACACGGTTGCCGCAAGGTTTATTAGCGAAACCGTTCTATGTTGGCAAGTCTTAAATTAGGGAACTCTAATTAAGAAAAATCGTTTAACTGTAGAACAAGCACCACAGTAGTTAGCACAAAAAGTTGGTTGAAATGTCAGAAAAGAAAGCTATCAAAATCATAAAGAAGGCCGAGCGGACGCGTAAGCAGAAGCCCGCGCCAAAGGGAAACACGACCGCGCAAACGGCGCGCGAAATGGTCAAGACCGTAACCAATTGGGTTAATGAAGTTCAGCAGAAGCGCCGCGTAGAAACCGCCAACGCCATCAAACTGTTACTGCCCGATGACCCCCGCGCCAGCGAGGCCTAAACTTTCATCCACGTAAATCTGCAGACCGAGCGACACGCTGAGAACCCCTCAGCGCGGGTGTCGCGTTGTGCGTTGTGCAACCCTCCGTTATCAGCAACCGATTCTGCCGATGCTTGGGCGCTGCCTTGCTTGAGTATCGGAATACGGGATGTCAGAATGGCAAGACAGATAAAGACACGTTTGTCTGATTATTTTTCCGAGCTTCGGCTGAACAGTAAGGAACTAAGTGTCTACCATGACAACCGCAGCCGTAACCTTCGAAGGCAGCGTCGGGCGAGCTTTCATTGAAACGGCCCGGCAGCTGATAGCAGGGGAGTATCTGCCGAAAATTGAGAGTTGTCTCCAGAAGCTGACGGACGAGCAGGTCTGGTGGCGCCCAAATTCCGACTCAAACAGCATTGGCAATCTTTTGCTTCACCTATCGGGAAACGCTCGACAATGGATTGTTTGCGGATTGGAAACTAAACCTGATGCTCGAAAACGCCAAACTGAGTTTGACGCTCGTGATGTGATTCCTCGGGATCAGTTACTTCAAACACTAACCGCGACGTTGACAGAGGTTGACGGTGTGCTGGCCTCGTTTGACGCGGCGCGGTTGCTTGATGAGTATCAAATTCAGGACACCCACACCACGGCCCTTGCCGCTATCTTTCATGTGACAGAGCATTTTTCAATGCACACCGGTCAGATAATCTTGATTACCAAGCAGCTTACAGCCCAGGATCTCCACTTCTACGATTTGTAAACCACCGGCTAAGCGCTTCAGATCCGTAGTCAACCACTTTTTCGCGTCTTGGAAAGTCTGACGTTCGTGATTAAGATAGTGTCGCTATAAAAACAAAAGCGACAGACGAATGTCTGTACTACCAAACTCCAAGGAGAACGCATCTGAATGACCTACGTCGTTGCAGAACCATGTGTGAACTGCCGCTACACCGACTGTGCACTTGTTTGTCCGGTTGAAGCTTTTCACCTCGATGATGATATGTTGCACATCAATCCCGAGACCTGCATTGACTGCGACGCCTGTGTTCCGGAGTGTCCGGTGGAGGCGATTTTCGCGGAGGCGAATGTTCCACCGGAGTGGGCCCACTTTACACAGATGAACGCGGAGAAGGCGCTCAGCGGCTTGCCCACGATCACTGCGCGATTAGATCCGCTTTGCGAATCGGTCAGCCACTAGAATGAAAAAAAGCACCAAACGCTGGCTTGGCGGTCTCGCTTTAGCGGCGGGAGCAGTTGGGGCGGCTGGTACCTACCTGAGGAAGAAAAAGAGAATGGGAACAAAACCACAGCCGGCCCACGAAAACCCCGCGAATCGCTGGGCGCGCCCGGGTATGACCGTAACCTTTCGTGCGGAGTTGATGCCCGGCCGCGACCGGGAACAAAGAACGGCCAAAGTGAAGCAAGTGCTTCCCAGCGGGCGAGTGTTATTGCAGGAGATAGAAGGCGAACACGGTCAGCAGGAGTTTGATCCGGTTACGTAAAAAGTCCAACGTCCAGTGTCCAATATCCAAGGTCATTCAAGCAGTTTAGAGTTCAACCTTTAGGTTGTCCTTGTGGACGCGAAGACAAACTGAAGTTTGAACTCTAAACTGCTTGAATGACATTGTACATTGGACGAGTTTTTACCAGTTATAGGTTCTGCCTGATTCCATCACTCCCAGTCCGGGATGATTCAAAGCATTTAGTTCATCAATAACCATCTGGCGGTACGCCGGCTTAATATGTACCGCAAGAATATCCAAACCGTTGTGAGTCAGCTTGCGCAAGTCTCGTTCTAGCGAGGCCGGCGTGAAATGGCGGGAGACCTCCGCGAGCTTCGCCATAGAATTCGGGAAAGAAGCCTCGATAAGTAGAGCACTCACGCGCGGCGCCCGGTTTACGACCTCCCAAAACTCGTCAGTCTCAGCCGTGTCCGAGCTGAAGGCAACGGTGCTTTTTCCGTCCGTCACTATTAATCCTACAGTCGGCACAATGTGGTTGACTGGAACGGCCGTCACCGTCAGGTGCGCGACTTTGAATTCCTGCCCCGCGGGAATCGGGACATACTCCATTACCGGACCATGTTCGTTTTTAAGTTCGGAAAAACGCGGATAGACATTCCAGTTAAAGATGTCGCGTTCGAGTAAATCGACGACTTCCGGCGTAGCGTAGACGCGTACGGGACTTTCCAAAGTCTCAAATAGATCGTCAATGAAGATTGGCAAACTCGCAATGTGGTCCATGTGAGGATGGGTGACGATTATGTCACGCACTCCCGCTCGCTGTTCAGCCGTCAACGCCAGCGCCAGGCTGCCGGCATCAACGGCAACGCATTCGTCGATAAGAAAACATGTCAGACGTTGTTCTGAGGTTGCGTGGCCCTGACTATCAAAGGTGCTTGGTAGGAGTTGAACTCTCATCAGCTCGAGGAAGAGACCACCTTCGCGATGGCGTTGCGACGGTCAGTATAAGTCAATCGCAGACGAATGGGCGAACTTTGTTTTTGCGCTCTATTTGCTGCGCAGCAATTTCAAAAGATCTTGAAGAGCCAGCTGGTAGGCTGCCTCACGTTCGCGAGCGTCGGCGGCACTGATACCACGTGCGACACGACTGCGATGAAATGCGAGCTCGCTGGCGGTCTGATTCAATTGCCGGGCAGCTCGCCAGTGACTGTATCCGCCTCGGGATAGCGCGCCAAAAGAAGCACCCATGCGACCGGTGATGCTGCAGAGTCGCTTGTATTCCTCCGGCGTAAGTAGCCCGCCTTGAAAATCCGGCACCAGATACTCGCGAACGACCTGGCCTTCTCGACGAAGCGCCAGCGCGATCACTACCAGCATAATGAAGAACGCGGGAATCATTATTAGGATGTACGTCAGTATAAATGCCCCGCCACCAAAAAGAACGCCCGAACCGTTCCAAATACTGTGCATCGACATGGCCGCCAACAATCCCAGCGGCGGCGCGATCCATTTGATGGCGCTGTTTCGCGTCTGGCGGGCCAGGCCCAGGCCGATGCCAGTCAAGCTGGTGAACATTGGGTGTGAGAAGGGCGCCAGCGCTCCGCGGAGAATGAAGACAAGCGTCAGTGTCCCGCCGCCACCTTCCATTACCGCGCGACCGTAGTATTGAATATTCTCTGTCATCGCAAAGCCCAGACCAGCCATAGCGGCATATACAATGCCGTCCAATACGCCGTCAAATTCGTCCTTTTTCCAAAAGAAAAAGATAAAAAGAATTATGGCCTTCGCACTCTCTTCGACTATCGGAGCGGAGATTACGGCGCCAAAAGTCCGACCTGCCGTCATGCTGTTGGTGAGCAGTGTTACGGCAACCCCGCTGACGGTATTGATAAGAAACGCGAAGAACACCGCCACCAGTGCTCCCCAAAAGAATGCGGTTGCGAGCATCCAGAATGGTTCCGCTTCATAACGGTCAATCCAAAGCACAAGCAGGAGATAAACTGGAACTGGAAGAGTCGCTGAGACCAGACCAATTAATAACGGAACCAGTCCGGTCTCAACGCCGATTAAGAAAAGAACGAATAGTCCGAGCAGCAGAGCCACCAGCGCGGCGAGCACACCGGCAATGATTTTGATCGCGGTAACGGTACCCGAAGGCTTAATAAGCCTGGGTGGCGCGAACGCGTTTGGGTTTCGAGGATCGTTAATCATTGGGCGATGTGACTCGCTAAGTCCGAATCGGAGATACCGAGCCGAATTGTGAAGTTCAGTACCACCTCGCGGTAGCGGGTGGGTAAGCGTGGGTATCTGCGTTGCGGACCCACCCGCTACCGCGGGGTGGTACTGACTTCATGACCCGCGACGTCCCGGAGTTGTCGCGGCAGTATATACAGAGAAGTCTGCGAGAGCGAGTTTTGATTAACAGGGATCATGCACGCGTTTTTCCCTAGCGAGCGCAGGTCTGAGCGCGGCCACCATCAATTGAGTAGGTTGCGCCGGTTATCCATGACGCTTGGTCTGATGCCAGGAAACAAATCAACTCAGCAACTTCGTCAGCCCGGCCGACGCGACCGAGCGGGTGAGTGGTTTTTGAATGTTCCAGGAAAGCTGCGTATTGTTCCTCCGTCATTCCGCCGCGCTTATGAATCTCCGTGACCACTACCCCGGGATTTACTGCGTTCACGCGAACCCCTTTGGCTGCCACTTCAAGTGCTGCGCAACGCGTTAGTTGATCGAGACCTGCCTTGGAAACACAGTAAGCCAACACTCCAGGGAAGGCGCGTAATCCCGTCACGCTCGAGACATTAACTATGTTGCCTCGTCTTTCGATCAGGCTTGGCAGTGCCCGCTGCATCAGCACAAACGGTGTGCGCAGATTGATTTCAAGCATCGCATCCCACGCCTGGATAGATGTGTTTTCAATGGTGCCGGAAGAGATGTGACCGGCAGCATTTACCAGCACATCGATGCCTCCAAAGCGTTCAACCGTCTTCGCCACCGCTCCGTCCGGTTGGTTTTCGCCGGATAAATCAGCCGCTATTAGCAGACACTCGGCGCCTTCAGGCTCGATTTTGTTCTGGAGTTCGAGCAATGCTTGTTCGTCTCTTCCTACTGCGGCAACGTTTGCGCCCGCCCTGGCAAATCGCAGAGCGGTTGCTCTACCAATGCCGGAAGTAGCGCCTGTTACCAGCAGAGTCCTGTTCGCAAACTCTCGTTCCATTCTGAGTCTCCTTTGCGCCTAATGCCTGCGATACGAGTGTGACAATCGTGTCGGCGCATCATATATTGACAGCACAATACTAAAAAGCCGACTATTGTGTGTTGTCCAGTCCGACTTAAATCAGGTTCCATCGCCGGCCAACATAGCGCGTGCTAACGAAACGACCGATTAAGGTCTCCTTAGGAATCAAAGAGTGGGTAACAACTCTACGCATGACTTCTTTCCGAGAGCTGCGCGATCACATGCTCGCAGCCACGGTGAAACTATGCATAGGCGGCCTTCTCGCGCTCGCATGCCGTCCAGCGTTGGTTACCTGTTGGCTGCTTTCGTGGCCGCGATAGCATTGTTCTTTGGCTTGTGGTGGACGCTGGTAAGCGGTGGCGACGAAGCCCCCTGGATTCCGGCCGGTCTGGCCGCTAGCGTAGTCTTGCTGGTTGCACTGTCTGCGCGGGAAGTCGTCATGCGGCGCGCATGGACTCGTTATCTGCTCGATCAGGGTAGCGACCCCTCGATGCGCAAAAGCGGCGAACATAAACGTCCGTCAGTGAAATCTCAATCAACTTCGCTATTGTCCGCAGCGTGGCGAAATATTCAAAAACAGGCGGAAGACGCCGACTCCGGCACTAATCCGGAACCACACTTCGACGTGTTCCATCTTTGTCAGGATTACCTGGTGACAACGGAAGATGCATTGCGATCGAACACTCTATCTTCGGACAAAAGGAATTCAATCAGGTCGGCGCAGGAGCAGGTTCGCGCGCTTCAGAAGCATCACCTGCTAACCTGGGCCCGCGATTCTTCGCGCTCGCTCACCTATGAAGCGCAACAGCGCGCGCGAACGTCCGAACGAATCGAAGCAGCGAATCGCGCGCTGCACTGCCTCGAATCGGCTTTGCAATTTTATCCGAATGAGACTGACCTGCAGGAATCAAGCGTGGCGATTCGCGAGTTCATAGCTTCTGTGAAAGTTGCCCACTGGGTCGAACTGGCAGAACGTTCAGCCTTCAAAGGTCATTACCGCCGCGCGATAGATCGTTACAAAGATGCGTTGTTCTACGTCAGCCGAGGCGCGATGAAGGAAGATGTCAGGGCTGCGAGCATGGAGCGCATCGGTCGGGAGATTGACTTATTGCAGACACGCCTCCGGTCCCAAAATAATGGAAAAGCCGAGAATGGTAAGGCCGAGGGAGTGAACACCCAGGAAGGGACGTCAAGATGATTTCTCAAAGGTGCCCCAAGTGTCGTAGTTCGCGCATAAGAAAAGGGTATAAGCCAACGCCGTTGCTCTTGCGGTTGGTTGGCATCCACTATCTTTTATGCAATCATTGCAACCTGCTTTTTACGGGCTTCGCAGTGCCAGGAACTGTGGGAAGATCCAGCAGAAAACCAGGCTCGAGCAGTAATGCGGATGGGCTGAAATCGCGAGCGACAAATTTGGGCGATTCGGGCGTAAACAAAGTCTGATTTCCAGGGCGGAAGGCATCGATCCCCTTCGCGCCGGCATCTTTGAGAGGTCGATTAACCTTCCCAGGCTTCGAGGTTTTTATGAAAAGATATTCGGCACTAGCAGCACTCATACTCAGCTTTACTCTTCCAGGTTTGGTCCAAACACAGGAGCCGCAAAGCGCTCCCAGCCAGGACGTCCAGCGACCATCGGCAACGAATAATTCCGATGTAGATAATCAGGGAATTCGAAACTATCTGCTCGGCCCGGGCGATACGCTCGACGTCCGAGTGTTTGGACAATCTGATCTGAATGCTGTCGTCGAGGTAGATAGCGATGGGAACATCAGCTCACTGCCGTTCCTGGATGCACCGATTTCCGCAAAATGCCGAACGGACAAAGATATTCAAAAGGACATCACCAAGGCCTACGGAAAATACATCAAGAATCCGCAGGTTAGTGTTCGCATCGCCGAGCGAAAGAGTCGCCAGCCAGCCACTGTTTTTGGCGCCGTAAGACAGCCGGCGCGGGTTCAAATGCAACGCAAGGTCAGACTAAACGAGCTAATGGTTGTTTCGGGCGGCTTTACGGACCGCGCGTCCGGCACGATTCAAATTTTCCATACCGAGCCCTTGATGTGTCCGCAACCTGGTGAGGAAGCGTTGGCGCAACCCATCAACGACAGCAAAGCCCCTTTTGAGATCGTAAAAATCTCAGAGCTGCGAAGCGGAAAAGTCCAGGCGAATCCCGTCGTACGGCCAGGGGATATTGTGCTGGTAACGGAAGCGGAACCTATTTACATAACTGGAAGCGTAGTTGCCCCGCAGGGGATTTTCCTTCGCGACCAACTTACGCTCAGCAGGGCTTTAGCAATGGTGGGGGGCCCGAAGAAAGAAGCGAAGCTAACCGATGTGCGGATTTTCAGACAGAAGCCTGGCGCGACCGACCAGGAAATGATCCGCGTAGACTACGCTGCCATCAAGAAGAATCAGAAGCCTGACTTTTTCCTACAGGCGTTTGATATCATCGAGGTTCCTGAGGCAGGAATGTTTTCACCCGGCAGGCTCGGGCAGACACTCGTGGGCGCGGTATCCGGAAGTCTCGGCGGTATGTTCACTAGCGGCGGTAGTCAGTTAGCCACCAGGGTTATCTATTAAATGATGTCAGTTGCAAATCGCCGCACGCCTGAGAATGGATCATTAACCGAGCTTTATCGAATTATTAGGAGTTAACTTGAAACGCAGAAACGCTGCTGACGACCGACGCCGAAGAAAGTTGATTACAATTCTTTGGACCGCTCTTCTTGGGCTGGGCACAATCATCCTGCTCTATAAGGAACAGACGGCCCTGCTATACATTTTGGCGACGCTTGGCGTCACCGCGCTTCTGATCGTGGTGGCAATGGCTGACCTTAGTCCGGCGGCGAAGCTCACCACCGACTCTAATCGCGACAACGATTCGGCTGCGATTGGCAGCGGCATCACCTCGACTTTCGGAAATAAAAAATCGTAACCCTCTCAGTTCGAGAGGCTTTTCACCTCACTACTTCTGCCCTTTGTACAAAAAATTACTCTATCTTTTATAACTAATTTTTATCGCATTCTTAATCGAGGAAGTCGGTTGAAAGTTTAACCCGACTGTTGCATAATCCGCCTGCGTCCGCCTCCCCGGTGGACGAAGTGGTCGGCGTGGGGTGAGGACACGACGGCCTTAAGGGTGGGGGCTGTGGGAGGCCCCCGCCCGCTTTTATTTTTGAGCGCAAATGATCGAGCGCCTGATCAAATCTGCTTGACGCACGATCGAATCAGGGTAGAATTTCGCGAGCTAAAAACGAGACACATGAGAGTTAGGACACTGGCGTTCGGCTAGTGTGCTCGCGCCACACGGATGTCCCTTTTCGATCGAACAAGGCGAAATTTCAAGCTCTGGTTGTATAGGGGCGGTAGGCAAACTGGTTCAAACACAGATCACGCTGCTCCTCACAAACAACATTCATGGTGGAAAGTGATGTGTTTGACAGGTGTCGATTACTTTTCGACACTCGGCTATCAGCCCGGTATCGCGTATCTGGCCGCCGGCATTCTTTCCCCAATCGCCACCCTGGTCCTGGTGCTGCTTACACTCTTCGGGGCGCTGCCGATGTACAACCGCGTCGCCGCCGAAAGCCCACATGGTGACGGCTCTATTTCAATGCTGGAGAATCTGCTTTCTCGTTGGAAGGGAAAGTTGTTTGTGCTCGCGTTGTTGGGATTCGCCGCCACCAGTTTCATTATCACCATTACCCTCTCCGCAGCAGACGCTACGGCCCACATAGTCGAAAACCCTTTCGTCCTCGAACACCTTCAGTTCCTGCATCACAGGATTGGTCTGACGTTACTCCTGGTTGCGGCCCTTGGCGCCGTCTTCCTGAAAGGGTTTAAGGAAGCTATTGGGATCGCTGTCTTGCTGGTGGCTGTGTATCTGCTGCTTAATCTCACCGTTATCGTCACGGGCTTCTATGAAATAGTCGTCCACCCGACGGTCGTATGGAGTTGGAAGACAGCACTGTTTCAAAGCTACCGTAATCCATTCCTCATGGTAGGTACTGCTTTCCTTGTTTTTCCAAAACTTGCGCTCGGATTGTCGGGTTTTGAAACTGGCGTTGTGGTGATGCCATTGGTGCGTGGCGATCGGGATTTGTCCTCTGATGACTGGGAATCGATCCACACAACCCGAAGTGCTCGGGCTGTCACCCCGGCAAGTGCTCAAAAACTTTTGCAGGGCAGGATTCAAAACACTCGCAAGCTGCTCATGACGGCGGCGCTGATCATGAGTTTCCTGCTGGTTTCAAGCAGTATCGTTACCACGATGCTAATTCCCGCCGAGGAGTTCCGGCCGGAAACAGCAACTCTGGAAGCCGGCAGCGCCAATGGTCGCGCTTTGGCATATCTCGCGCATTTTTACCTCGGCGATGTCTTTGGAACCGTTTACGATCTGAGCACAATTTCTATTTTATGGTTTGCAGGATCGTCTGCACTGGCGGGTCTGTTGAATATCGTTCCGCGTTACCTGCCCCGGTATGGCATGGCCCCCGAGTGGGCCCGGGCCACACGCCCACTCGTGGTTGTCTTCACTCTCATCTGTTTTGTTGTGACGATTGTTTTCCGAGCTGACGTGGACGCGCAGGCTGGCGCTTATGCCACCGGTGTACTTGCGCTGATGACTTCCGCGGCAATCGCCGTCACCCTGTCGGCGCGCCGCCGAGCTGAGAAGGTGCAGTGGGCCTTCATGGTTATCTCGCTTGTGTTTGCTTATACGACCGTCACAAACATCATTGAGCAGCCCGAAGGCATCAAGATCGCCTCGTTCTTCATTCTCGTAATTGTAGTCAGCTCACTAGTGTCGCGAATTTGGCGTTCAACGGAATTGCGTGTCGAGCGTATCGAGCTTGACGATGTCGCGCGCGACTTCGTTCGCCACGCTGCAAAGGGCACGATCCGAATAATCACCAACCGTTGCGACAGTGGCGATGCGCTCGAATATAAGCTTAAAGAAACTGAGAAGCGCGACGATAACCACATACCTCAGGGCGAGCCAATCCTATTCTTCGAAGTGACACCCGGAGATGCATCAGAATTCTCTGGCGTCCTGAGAATTCGCGGAGAAAGGGTCGATGGTTACAAGGTCTTGCGCACAGAGTCTCCAGCAGTGCCAAATGCGATCGCCGCCTTTCTCCTGTTTTTGCGCAATGAGACGGGCAAACTACCGCACGTTTATTTTGGTTGGAGTGAAGGTAACCCGCTTTCTTATCTCATGAAGTACATTGCATTCGGCGAGGGCGATACAGCGCCCGTTACTCATGAGGTTTTGCGTCAGGCGGAAAAGGATCCAGAACGGCGACCGATCGTGCACGTGGGCGGTTAATTGAATTTTTGTCACAACCGTCATGACGGTTGATAAGGCGAGACGACGGGAGTAACATCGTCGCCATTGAAAACTAAATGTCTGCCGAAGTCACCGGCGTTTAGACCAGTGACGCGGGGGAACCACTGTTTCGCTCAGCCGAAACACGGGGCGAATCACAAGCGGCTCATGCATGAGACACTTTGTGTAGAACACTTCCTGTTCAAGCCCGACAGCTAACCTCGTAGGCCATGGGAGGGCAGTGACGCGAGATTAATTTAACGCGGAGCTCATTGCTCCGCGTTTTCTATTTATGGACGAAAGGTCAATTCAATTGGTGGAGAAGCTTGTTGGGCTGGGATCTTTTTTGGTTAGTTAGAGAATCCGGCGAGTGATGCCTAAGCTTTCAAGCAAGAGAGCCGCGCTGGGACGATTTAAGCGCTGGCTGTACAGAGGGGAAAGGGAAAGGGACCCTTCTCCGAGTCAGCCTGTAGCACACAAACAACACGCCTGGTGGCAGGTGATGTGCCTGACGGGTGTCGATTATTTTTCGACGCTCGGCTATCAACCCGGTATTGCCTTCCTGGCGGCAGGCGCGCTGTCACCCGTCGCCACGCTCATTTTGGTCCTCCTCACGCTGTTTGGTGCGTTACCAATCTACAATCGAGTTGCACAGGAGAGCCCTCACGGCGAAGGCTCCATTTCCATGCTGGAGCATCTCCTGTCGCGTTGGAAGGGCAAGCTGTTTGTGCTCGTGCTGCTCGGCTTTGTGGCTACCGATTTTATTATCACTATTACACTTTCGGCTGCAGACGCCACCGCTCACATCATCGAAAACCCCTTCACACCTGCCCTGCTCAAACATCAGGTGGGAATCACTCTCGTGCTGGTGGCGCTACTCGGCGGCATCTTTCTGCGCGGCTTCAAAGAAGCGATTGGCATTGCGGTAGTGCTGGTCGGGGCGTATCTGCTTCTCAACATAATTGTCGTCGGTTATGGGCTCTACGAAGTGATCACTCATCCTTATCACTTTCCGCAGTGGAAACAAGCGCTCGTGCAACACCCCCGAGTGCACGGCAATATGTGGCTAATTGTCGGAGTTTCTTTAATGCTGTTTCCAAAGCTGGCTCTCGGCCTTTCCGGATTTGAAACGGGCGTTGCTGTTATGCCGCTCGTGAAAGGAGATGAAGACTTAACCGAAGCCGATTGGGAAGACATTCATTCGACCAGGACTGGTCGCGCTCCCGATCCACACACAAAGCACCACCTCGAAGGCAGAATCAAAAACACCCGCAAGCTCTTACGCATGGCAGCAGTGATCATGAGCATTTTTCTGATCACCAGTAGTCTGGTGACTACGCTGCTTATTCCCGCCGAGAAGTTTCAGGTTGGCGGCGAAGCAAACGGGCGGGCGCTCGCGTATCTGGCGCATCACTATTTCGGAGACATCTTTGGCAGCGTCTACGATATGAGCACCATCGCCATACTCTGGTTTGCCGGCGCCTCAGCCATGGCGGGTTTGCTGAACATCGTGCCGCGGTATCTACCGCGATATGGAATGGCGCCGCAGTGGGCCAAGGCTACTCGGCCGCTCGCACTGGTTTTTACTCTCATCGCTTTTGCAGTGACCCTGATCTTTAATGCCGACGTCGATGCGCAGGGCGGCGCCTACGCTACCGGCGTGCTGGTCCTGATGACTTCCGCCGCTATAGCCGTTACGCTTGCAATACGCCGGCGGAAACAGAATTGGATACCGTTTCTACTCATCGCATTGGTGTTTGCCTACACGACGATACAGAACATCCATGAGCGTCCCGAGGGAATCAAGATCGCGTCGTTCTTTATCCTGGCGATAGTTACGGCATCATTGTTCTCAAGGGTCTGGCGTTCAACCGAGCTCCGCGTCGATCGCATTGAACTCGATGATCTCGCTCGCGAGTTCGTCCGCAAAGCTGCGGCCGGTACCGTTCGCATTATTGCTAATCGTATCGACACTGGTGACGCGCTTGAGTATGAAATCAAAGAAAGAGAGAAGCGCACCGACAATCATATACCCGCCGACGAGCCGATCCTCTTCTTTGAAGTAACACCCGGCGATGCGTCGGAGTTCTCCGGTATCTTGCAAATCCACGGGGAGAAAGTGGACGGCTTTAAGGTGCTGCGGACGGTGTCGCCGGCTGTTCCCAATGCGATTGCTGCCTTCCTGCTTTTCCTGCGCAACGAAACCGGTAAACTGCCGCACGTCTATTTTGGTTGGAGCGAAGGTAACCCGCTCTCATACTTGATGAAGTACATCGCGTTTGGCGAAGGCGACACTGCGCCGGTGACACACGAAGTGTTACGTCAGGCGGAAAAAGATCCTGAACGGCGGCCCATTGTTCACGTGGGTGGGTAACAGCTGAGAAGATTAACTTTTAATCTCGTGTGGACAGCGCTTGCTAGAAAAAAACTCCTGGGATACGTCGTCGCGGTAGTGGTTATTGCCGCTGCGACAGCGGTCCTTAGAATCTTCGGCGGTCAGATCAATCCAACCACTGTTGCGCTGGCGCTGCTTCTGCTGGTGCTTTTTGTGGCGACGGCGTGGGGACCGAAACCAGCGGTTCTGGCCTCGCTGCTCGGCGTTGTTTGCTTCAATTTCTTCTTCCTTCCTCCCGTCCACACGTTCAGCATTTCAGAACCTGAGAATTGGATCGCGTTAGTCGCGTTTCTGATCACAGCATTCACGGTGGGACAACTATCGGCCCACGCTCAGAAACGCGCGGCAGAAGCAACCGCTGCCAGGCAGGAAGTCGAACGTCTCTACCACGAGTTGCAGAGTAGTTTCGAGCAAGCGAGCCAGGCGAAGGCAGTCAAACAGAGTGAACGATTGAAATCGGCTTTACTCGACGCCGTGACGCACGACCTGCGCACACCACTGACATCAATTAAGGCGTCTGTTACGACTTTGCTCGACGATCAGAATTTAGTTAGCACCGGAGGAGTGACAACCAGGCTGGGCGAAGATGGCCGGCAGGAAATGCTGGAAGTGATTGACGAGGAGGCTGACCGGTTGGATCGATTTATCGAAGGTCTGATGGAGTTGGCGCGCATTGAAGCGGGTGATTTGCAATTGCGACGGCATTGGGGTTCGCTTGAGGAAATCCTTAGGGCTGCCTTAAAGCGAGCGGAGCCACGAACACGCCAACACACAATTGAACTAAAGTTTTCCGACGCGTTGCCCGCGGTGAATGTGGATGAGCCGGCACTGGTGGAAGTAGTTTATGTGTTGCTGGACAACGCAGCCAAATACTCCGCTCCCGGATCTACGATTAGAATCGCCGCCATGCAAGATGATCAAAACCAGGTGCTCCTGAGCGTCGAAGATGAAGGTCCAGGCATACCCGCGAAACTGCGAGAGCGGGTGTTCGACAAGTTCTATCGCGCGACCCGAGAGACGGGCGGGCGACAACCGGCGGGCACCGGGATGGGGCTGGCAATCGCACAGGGCATCATCGAAGCGCACGAAGGTCGAATTTGGATTGAAGCCGGCGGCGGTGGTCGAGGCGCAAGATTTGTCGTAACGCTGCCACACGTGTCCGATAAACTTTAGTGCCGCGGCGTCACGACAGGCTACATTTATCGGACATCAAGTGAGGCACAAACGGTCTTGAAATGAACCCCAGACAGCGCATTCTTCTGGTCGATGATGAGCGACAAATCACTCGCGTGTTAAGTCGCGGGCTCACAGCCAAGGGTTATGACGTTCATGTAGCTGCAGACGGTGAGGTCGCACTACAGACCTTCGGTGATTGGCATCCCGACCTGGTAGTAACCGATCTTTCAATGCCAAATCTGAGTGGCCTGGAACTCTGCCGCAGGCTACGCGCGTTTTCTGAAGTCCCCATAATCGTTTTGTCTGTTAAGGGAGAAGAGCGCGCAAAGGTTGAAGCCCTCGACGCAGGAGCTGACGATTATGTTACTAAGCCCTTCGGCATCGATGAGTTGTTGGCGCGTATACGCGCCGCGTTGCGAAGAGTACCGGCGGAGACTGTTGCTGAAAACAACGTGCTGGCCGCCGGCGAGTTTCGCGTTCAACTCGAAGAACGCAAAGTGACCATTCACGAAAAGGAAGTACACCTCACGCCCAAAGAATATGACCTGCTCGTTTATTTTCTGCGCCATCCGGGTAAGGTCCTCACGCATCATGTTTTACTCGGCGCTGTCTGGGGTGGCGACTATGTTGGGCAGACAGAATACCTGCGCGTTTTCATCGGGCAGCTAAGAAAAAAGACCGAAGCCGATCCCTCAAGTCCGAAGTATATTCTCACCGAGCCGTGGATTGGTTATCGCTTCAATCCGGGCGCCGAGTGAACAGCTAGTAGACAGCAAACAGCAAACGGCAAAGAGCAAACAGCAAACAGCAAACAGTAAACAGCCTGAAGAGGATGCAGATCGGCGCAACTACACGTGCGCCTTGCTTTGCTGTTTGCTGTTTACTGTTTGCTGTGTGCTGTTTGCTAGTCCTGCTTCTTTACGATCTTCTTATAACTCCCTTACTCCATCCTTATTCGAGCCGACGTAAATTCTTCATGTGGGCAGTCAGAAAGCTAAATTCATTTGGTCATGGGAAGCCATCAGCGCCTGCTGCTGTTTTGCCGGCGGCATTTCGGCAGCGGTGTTAGGCAGTCTGCTGACAGCGGCGACGTGGATACTGGGAGCGCCCGCACACCCATGGGTACGCGGCGCCGGCACTGTGCTTTTGATAATCACAATTCCCTTATTGATACTCGCCGGCTACTGCCTCGATTGGATGGAACAGAATCGTGAAAACGCCAAGCGCTCGAGCTATTGACCGCGTTTCGCATCTCGGGAGGAAACGTTGGTTACTATCAAGCGTCTGCTCGTAGGAAGAGCAAAACGAACTGAACAGGCGATTCATGAGCGTTTATCCAAGACGACGGGCCTCGCCGTCTTCGCGTCAGACGCGCTTTCTTCAACCGCTTATGCTACCGAAGAGATACTGCTCGTGCTGGCGGTCGCTGCCGCAGCCGGACAGACATATGCTTTCCACTACGTAGTGCCAATCTCGATCCTGATTGCGATTGTGCTTGGCATCGTGGCAACCAGTTACCGGCAAACGATACATGCCTACCCTTCAGGCGGTGGTGCGTATATCGTCTCGAAGGAAAACCTCGGCATCACTCCGGGTTTGGTAGCCGCCGCTGCGCTGCTCGTCGACTACGTGCTGACTGTTTCGGTTTCGCTGGCCGCTGGTGTCGCCGCAATCACCTCGGCGGCACAAGGGACGCGGTTTGCCTGGCTGGACAATCACAAAGTCCTGTTGTGTGTTTTTCTAATCGGGCTCATCGCTGTCGCTAACTTGCGCGGCGTGCGTGAGTCGGGCGCGATCTTTGCCGGACCAACTTATGTCTTCCTCGCAAGTTTTCTCTTCATGATCGCTTACGGAATTATTCACCACTTCTTAAATCCCAGTGTGGTCGCGCCAGTTATTGATGAGCAGCTGAAACTTGCCGAGGGTTATCACCTGCAACCGCTTTCGTGGTTTCTGTTGCTCGGTGCTTTTTCCAATGGCTGTGTAGCGCTGACGGGCACCGAAGCGATCTCAAACGGCATTCCGGCGTTTAAGCCGCCGGAGGCACGGAACGCGGCCAAGACGCTGACGGTTATGGCCGTGCTTCTGGCGCTGATGTTTATTGGCACCAGCGTGATGGCCTACGTCTATGACGTGCATCCACACGCTAACGAGACCGTCATCTCGCAATTCGCCCGAATTATTTTTAGGGGCCCGATGGCCTGGTTCTATTACCTGATTCAGGGCGCAACTGCATTAATTCTAATCCTCGCGGCCAACACGTCATTTGCCGACTTCCCGCGCTTGTCGAGCTTGCTTGCTCGCGACCGCTTCCTGCCCCGCCAGTTCGCGAATCGTGGCGATCGTTTGGTGTTCTCAAACGGCATCATCATTCTGGCTATTTTCTCGAGCGTCCTCGTAGCCGCGTTTGGCGGCGACACGAGCCGCTTGATTCCCCTTTACGCCGTCGGAGTATTTCTTTCGTTCACGCTGTCACAACTGGGGATGGTTCGCCATTGGCTGAAAGAGGGAAGGGCCCATGGCAACTTTCGCCGTCGGAACGGGCGCTACAAAAATGGGAACGGGGCGGAACCGAACGCATATTCCGATGAAGTTTCTGAAGAAGGCGCACACCTAGAGGAAATCCACGTCAGCATCACACCGGAGCGCCTCGCCGGCCGGAATCCGATTGACCGGGCCGACAAACGGAAGCAGGAGTCTCACTGGCGAAAATCAATCGTCATCAATGGCGTTGGCGCTATGGCAACTTTCATGGTGCTGGTCGTGCTGATCATCACCAAGTTTATTCATGGGGCGTGGATCGTAGTCTTGCTGATCCCGATTCTGGTAGCGATGTTTCGCGCAGTTCACCGCCATTACAGTGAGGTTGCGCGACAATTGACCACGCAGGGCCTGCAACGACTGCGACCGATACGCCATGAAGTTATTGTGCCGATCTCAGGAATTCACCGCGGCGTTATTCGCGCACTGGAATACGCAAAGTCAATTGCCCCGAACCATGTCACCGCTGTATATGTGGATTTAGATGAAGAAACGACCAGGAGTTTGCGCGGCAAGTGGAAAGACTGGGCCGGCGACGTTGAGTTGGTGGTCCTCGCGTCGCCTTATCGTGCCCTAACTCGGCCTTTGATTCGTTACATTGATTCCGTCGAGCGGGAACACAAGGACGATCTGCTTACGGTAGTCGTTCCTGAATTTGTGCCGGCGAAATGGTGGCAACATCTGCTTCACAATCAAAGTTCATTAATGCTCAAGGGGGCATTATTATTTAAAGAGGGAGTGATTGTGACGAACGTGCCTTATCATCTCGAGAAATGATGGTAATCGGGTGAGGTGCGAAAGAGCTGCGTAGGTCAGACTTGAGCCGGGAATGATTAGACGCTTGCGGAGTTGTCGGCCGCATTAGTACGACCTGCCAAAAAACACGAACGACAATAAACTGGCCGGCCTTGCGAAGGATAAAAAGGGACGGTGGTTTGTTGCCCGCATTGGGCGCATTGAACTGAAACCTCTACACGCTGTCGCACACCGGATGTTTGCGCTGCAGTGATTGCCGCTAATCTTTCGTTCTTTGCTTGCTTGCAGGGTTTACAACGCTTCGGTTCGTTCTTTAGTCCCTTGTCATGAAAAAAAGCCTGCTCACCCGAAGTCCAGATAAAATTTTCATTACAGTCTACGCATTTGATAGTTTGGTCCTGGTATTCGGCGTCCGAGGTGGCCACCCTTTGTATTTCTTCCCGATTTAACATGATTCGTTCTCCCGGGGTCGGTCTAAGCTATCATCAGTGTAAGGCGGGGCCACTTGCAAGCGGTTCTGCCGTTGTTCAAGGCCGCTAATTTCCTGGCGAGTATCGGGGTGAGCGTCGGCTTGCCCTCAACAGGCGGAGCGGATGCCTTGCAAAGTATAACTATGGCGAAATTGTGTCAAGGGGTAAAGCGGAATATCTTCCTAGCACAGACAAGGAACCGGAGGGAAATGGTATGAAGGCGCTGGTAGTGGGTTCAGGCGGCCGCGAGCACGCAATACTTGCGACCCTGAGACGGACTGCAGCCATGCCGCTAGAGCTATATTGTGCGCCGGGAAACGGCGGTATTGCGGCGATTGCTGAGTGCGTTCCGCTGTCCGCCACCGACCAGCCATCGCTGATTCAGTTCGCACAAACAAACGAAATAGATATGACCATCGTAGGTCCCGAGGGTCCGCTGGCTGAAGGCATTGTGGATGAGTTTGAGCGCAATGGTCTGAAGATAGTTGGGCCAAGTCGGGCTGCTGCACGGCTGGAATCGAGTAAAGCGTTCGCTAAGGACTTCATGCGACGTCACCGGATACCAACCGCCGAATACCAGGTCGCAAACTCAGCCGCCGAGGCGTTGGAAATACTGCGCAGCGGAAAGTTTGGTGAAGCTGACACTCCGGTTGTAATCAAAGCTGACGGCCTGGCTGCGGGAAAGGGTGTGGTGGTAGCGCCTTCGCGCCAAGCGGCGGAAATCGCTGTCACGGATCTGGCGACCGGCAGTCTCGTCCCTGCTGATGCTGCGAAACAGATCTTGCTGGAAGAGGCCCTGCAGGGAAGAGAAGTATCCGTGCTGTTATTTGCCGATGGAAGCGATTATGCCTTGATGCCTGCTGCTCGCGATCACAAACGCGTCGGGGAAAACGATACCGGCCCAAACACGGGTGGCATGGGTGCAATCACCGACACCTCCGTCTTAGATAGCAAAACGCTTGCGCGCATTGTGCGCGAAGTGATTGAGCCCACTTTAAGCGGGGCGGTCGATGAAGGTTTCCCGTTTCGCGGTGTTCTCTTTGTCGGCTTAATGCTGACTGCTGACGGCCCCAGGGTTTTGGAATACAACGTTCGCTTTGGAGATCCGGAGACGCAGGCAATTCTGATGAGGTTGAACTCCGATCTGTTCAGGGTTTTCCAGGCGACCATCGAAGGCAACCTGCGGCAGGTGGCAGTCGAGTGGAATGATCAATCCTCCGCGTGTGTAGTTTTGGCGAGCGCGGGTTATCCCGGGCCGTACGAAACTGGAATTAATATCAGCGGACTTGATGGCGTGTTGCCGAAGGATAATTTGCAGATCTTCCACGCTGGGACTTCCAGATCTCAAGCGGGCGATTTCGTCACCGTGGGTGGGCGCGTGTTGGGAGTTACAGCAGCGGATACAACTCTCGAGCGGGCGCTGACGACTTGTTACGGCGTCATAGATAAAATCAGCTGGCCAGGCATGCAGTATCGGCGAGACATTGGCCGTTTTAATGACACGCTAAAGGCGAGCAATTAATTTAGTTTTGCAGTGCGCTGACCTGTCAGCGCTTTAGTCTTCTGCGACCTGTCGCAGCCTGTGTAACGTTGAATTCACCGTTGCCGGAAGGCGGCGCCAGGTCGCCGCGGAACAAAGCGCTGACAGGTCAGCGCACTCCAAAAGCCCCGGTTTTATTGCCGCAGCCGCGTCTGGAACCTATCGCGCCACACCTGTTATACTCCGTTTCACGTTCTCGTCGTATTTTGAACCCTTCGCAGCCATTCATCGTACATATACGGGCGCGGGAATTTAAGAGCCACGAAAAGATCGCACATCTTTCGGTAAAAGGATCAGTGACATCATGGGACTATTGAGCAGAATTTCGCGTTCGGTCAGGGCTCTGTTTGGCGGAATTATTGAGTCAACTGAGAATCCCGAGCTCATCCTTCAGCAAACAATTCGCGATATGCGCGACCGCGTACCGGAGCTGAATAATTCCGTTGCCCAGGTAATGGCAACCGAAAAGCTACTCTTGAAAAGTAAGGAACGTCTGGAGGGGCAAGTAGTCGACCTCGACTCGAAAATCCGCGCCTCGGTTAAGCTCAGTCGCGACGATATTGCCACTGCCTACATCGGACAGCTCCAGCAGGCCCAGATGGACCTGCAAAAGACATCGCAGCAACTTGAGCACGCAACCCTGGCATCGAAACAGGCGCTGAAAGCTCGCGACAATTATGTATTGCAGATGCAGCGGCGTACGGCCGAGGCGATGCAACTGATTAATCAGTCGAAGCAGGCCAAACTGCAGGAACAACTCGCGCAGACAATGGAGTCGTTCCAGATTGGCGACGACGCCTCAACGTTTGATGAAATGCGCGACAAGATTGACCGTCGCGCCGCCGCTGCTGAAGCGAAACTGCAGCTGGGTTCAGCGTCAGTCGACAACCAGATGCAGGACATCGAACGTGAAGCGATGGACATGCAACTTCAGGACAAACTGCTTGCGTATAAGCAGGAGATGGGCTTGTTGCCTGCCGCCGGGCATTCCCAGCAGGCATTGCCTGCACAAGGGGAGACAAGCAGTAGCGAGCAGGGCGAGAAAGTTGTCAATAACAGTAATCGCATAAACTAAGTGCGTTCGCCGGCGCGCAGCGGGTTGTTGGTTGTTCAAGGATATGGCCGAGTTTCCAAAGATTGATATTAAGTACCTGAAAGAGGCCTTTAACGAACCCTTAAATTTTTTGGGATTGGTTAGCTTCGGCGTTGTTGGCGTTTACACTTTAGCGTCTGCGGGTGAGATCATTCCCTTAGCGGCCGGCCTGGCCGCCGAAACCGTTTACTTAGTTACCGTGCCTGCCAGTTCATTCTATCGCCGCCTTGTTGATCGCCGCGAGAAGCAGCGGCTGCTGAAACTCCGTGACCAGCAACGCGAGGCTTCGATCAAGCTGTTCGACCCACGCGAACGGGAAGCAGTTGAGTATCTGCGCTGGATGAAGAATCAGATTTACTCAAACTACAAGAAGTTTACGAACGCAAAACAAATCCCCTCAAACATTCTGAGTCTCGATCAGCGTTGGGAAGACTTTGTGGATTTGCTGGACGTCTATCGCCGCCGAAAGCATCACCTTCGCTCAATCAATCGCCAGGCTGTGCAAAACCAGCTAATACAGGCGGAGCGCGCAGTTGAATCGGCCCGAGATGATCGTGAGCGCCGCATTCAGCAATCCAATGTGGAAATTCTCAAGCGCAGAGTGGCTGCCTTTAAGGACATCGAGCGTTCAGTTAAGCTGGTCGAAGGACAATTGCAGTCGATTGAGAACTTCTTTGGATTGGTTAACGATCAAGTCGTTACGCTGCCTACGCCCGAACGAGTTTCTTCTTTGGATTTCGAACAACTCAGCGACTCAATCGCTATGACCAAGCAAATGCTCGAAGAAACCTCCGATACCTTTGCCGCCCTCGATAGCCACAACCGCGACATGGCCAAATTCGAACTCCTCCTTTCCAACAGCTCCAAATAAAATCCGCCGATTAGCTCGACACACAGAAACGATTATTTTGGATTTTGGAATCCTTGTAATCCGTGAAATTGGGACAGGAATTCGGGGCGTTCTTTACTGCTGCGGCTCGGAAAGCCGCCGATTTTCAGTAGTTTAGTACTTCACGTGTAGCTTCAATTAACACACTATAAGGCATTGAAAAAAAAGATGACCACAATATATTGACATCGCAGTTTCAAAGGAGTATATTCCGCTCCGCTTGAGACGAGGCGGAAATAACTGGAGCAGCGGCAGGCCCCCTGCATGACTCTCTGCTCAAGTTTTTTCGCTTCGAAATAAGCCAACCGAAGTTCCCGCTACACATGATCAGCGACCCTATGTCTACTATAATGTAGTCGTATCGTCGTCTCTAAAACTCCCGATTTTGACCTCGTGCTGTTCAGACGGCGCACGAGAAAGGCAGCTAAGATGAGCGCAGCAATTGGCAAAAACACCCCCGCAGCGAAAGCGTCTTCAACGACCGCTCCGACCACACGGCGCAAGCTTCAACCACTCGGGTTGAACGCGAAACGTGTCATCAGCAAGCGCTATTCGTTGAAGGATGCAAAGGGGCGTGCGCTCGAAGAGTGGCCGGACATAGTTCGTAGAGTTGTTGGCCATGTTTCTGCTGCCGAGAAAGATGCACAGAAGCGGGATCTATTTTTTGACGCCATGAGCGAGGTGATGCTGGCGCGCGAGTTTGTTCCTAACACGCCTTGCCTGGTCAATGCCGGCAAAACTAACGGTCAGCTCGCAGCCTGCTTTGTGCTTGATGTGCCTGACTCGATAACCGGCATCATGGATCACGCCAAAGCGGCGGCGACTATTCATCAGACCGGCGGCGGCACCGGCATGACTTACGAATTCCTGCGCCCACACGGTGCGCTCGTTGGTTCAACGCGTGGCGTAGCTTCGGGCCCGGTGTCGTTTATGAACATCGTCAATCAGGTGACTGACGTGGTGAAGCAGGGCGGCGTGCGACGCGGCGCAAACATGGGCATGATGCGCGTTACGCATCCCGATGTGCTGCGTTTCATTCACGCGAAAAACGATCAGCATTCGCTGACCAACTTTAATATCTCGGTGAATGTTACCGACAAGTTTCTGAAGGCGGTTGACGATAAGGAATGGTTCCAGCTCGAGTTTGACGGTGAACCCTGGACTGATTCGATCTACGATCCGCTTCGTGATGACGACTATGTTGTGTATAGACGTCCCGACGGCACCACGGTCACTTTCCCCGACAAGCTCTCGTTCACGACCACAGACCTTTCCGATTGCACTATCGAAGAGCCGCTGCGGCCGGGTATGGTTTTCGCGCCTGACATCTGGAACCGCATCGTGGCCAGCGCGCACAAGTATGCCGAGCCTGGCATTGCTTTCATCGATGAAGTGAATCGTCACAATCACATGATGAAGTCGATGGGACCGATCTATTCCTGCAACCCATGCGGCGAACAGTTTCTGCATTTCTCAAACTCCTGCAATCTCGGTTCGATCGACTTGAACAAGTTCTACGACGCCGAGAAACGCGTCGACTGGGATCGCCTGCGCGAAGTCACGCATCTGTGCACACGCTTTCTCGATAACGTGATTGACACCTGTGCCTGGCCGCTGCCTGAAATTCAGGACGTCGTCACGCGCACGCGTCCGGTCGGCTTGGGCATCATGGGCTTTGCGGATCTCTGTGTGAACCTGAATGTGACTTACGGCTCGGCCGAGTCGATCGACCTGATGGACGAAGTGATGGGTTTCGTTCGCCGCGAGTCGTGGAATGCCAGCATCAAAATTGGTGCGGAGAAGGGAACGTTTCCGGAGTTTGAGCCGAACCGCGAAGCTTACGAAGACTTCCTTTACAACCAGATCGGTATCTCGCGTGATGTGCCGCTGACGCCGCGCAATTATGAAGTTACCACCATCGCGCCGACCGGCACGATCTCGCTCGTAGCCGAAACTTCATCGGGCATCGAGCCAAATTTCTCCTGGGCCTATGTGCGACGCGATACGCTCGGCACGCGCACCTACGTCCACACACTCGCGGCACAGGCTTTGGGAATCGACGTCGATCAAACCGAGCAGGAGTCGATAGATAAAGCGTCGGAGTATGTGTGCGAACATGAAAGCGAGTTGCCGCCGCAATTTATCTCGGCGATGAACATCAGCGCCGAGCAACACGTGCACGTGCTGGCCGCGGCCCAGCGCAACGTCGACAACAGCGTTTCCAAAACCTGCAACGGCGCCGTCAACGATACCGTTCAGTCCGTGGATAATCTCTACCGGCTAGGTCGCCAGCTTGGTTGCAAGGCGGTCAGTTACTACCGCGATGGCTCGCGCGAGAATCAGGTGCTGACCTCGATGAAGGCTGAGGAAAAAGGAGAGGCCGCCTGCAACCCGGAGGCGATGATTGAAGTGTGCGATGAACCGCCGGCCAGTCACGCGGACGCCGCGCATATCGCTACACTCTCTACCGACTCTGAAGTTTTAGCGAGGCAACAGATTCAGGCAGACACGACTGCATCGACTGAGCCTGACGCGAGCGCCGGGGCAGTAACCCGACCGTCAGGAAGGGTACAAGGTCAATCGCAACTTGAAGCAATTCGCATTGAGCGTCCGCGGGAGTTAAGCGGCGCCACCTGGCAGATTCCATTCGACGGCCAAAACCTCTACGTCACCGTAAATCACGATGGCAAGATGATTCAGGAAGTGTTTGCCACCGGCCCAATCAGTGGCGGCGTGGGACTGCTGGCTTCGAAGATGCTGCGCGGCGGATTCGATGCGGCGGAAGTAGCTTACAGTTTGAACAAGGTGACGGGCACACACGCGGTTTGGTTCAACGAGCGTCTGCTGACTTCACCCGAACAAGCGGTTGCCGAGTGCATCATGATCACCAACCGCCGCGTGCAACATCTGCCTGACTCCGCGCGCGCCCTCGCAAAACATACTGATCACTCAGCACCCAGCACTCAGCACTCTGTGACCGGCGCGATCATGTCCACAATGATCGGCGTCTGCCCCGAATGCCACGGCCAA
>DASZDU010000381.1:0-13634 GCA_035941655.1 Pyrinomonadaceae bacterium
ATCCTGAATCACGTCGACGACCTCCCGCGTAACAAATTTATTGTTACTTATTGCTCTTGACCGAACGAACATACGTCCGCCCGTGCGGTGGCCGAAATGAAAACGAAGGGTATTGAAAACGCAGGCGCGCTGCTTGGCGGATTTGCCGCGTGGCAAAACGCGGGGCTGCCCATCGATTCCAAAGCTGCTAATCCATAAACACAAAAGCGAATGCACTGTTCCAATTGCGGTTCCTACCTTGCGCCCGGCGTGCGCTTTTGCTCCGGATGCGGTACCGCCGCGGCTGATCCCGAAGCGACTCAAATTGTTCGCGCGCCGCGTGAAGCCTCAGTGCCCGAACGCTTGGCCCATGATTACAAAGACGACGACCCTGAGCAGGTGATTTTCACGGTACGGCCCACCTTGATCTTCATAAAGCTTGGGTATCTGTTGGCGGTGTTGGGAGCAGTGGCGGTAGTTTTTCTGCTGGCATTAATTCCGGTTTCTCCCTACATCTCGATTCCGCTGGCGTTGTCTCTGCTGCTCGTTCCCGCCTACTACCACCTGAAGCGAAACATGGTTCGGTATACTTTGACCGATGCGAAGATTGAAATAGATACCGGACTGATTGCTCGCACGACTCGAAACATCCCACTGGCGAAGATTCAGGATGTCACTGTCTCCGCCAGTATTCCGCAGCGATTGCTCGGCTTCGGCGATTTAATGATAGATAACGCCAGCGAGCTGGGCGGCACTACTGTTCTTCACAACATCAGCCAGCCTCGCCACTTCGCCGACCTTCTTTTGCGCGAACTCCGACGCACGCATTAAACTATTACCAGAGTTTTTCCAACGGTCCCGAATACCGGAACATCCAACAGCTTTCGGTTTCTAAGTTGCTTGTGGCTATTTGGTTGTGAGGGTTTTAGTGCAATCTTCGTTTTACAAGACGTTTATTATTTTGATGCTGTTTCTATGCGCCGATGGAATGGTGGTGAGAGCTGACATTCCCATGGCTGGGCCGGCTAAAGATTTGTCCGACAAGCTTGGCGATTTCCGGGCCGTTGGTCCCGCTGTAGCATCAGCGGAGGCGCCCCCGGATGTGGAGCGAATCTCATATTCATCTCGAAAGTATAAGTCTCCTGGCGGAAGAACATATCTCATAGACATCAGTCAAACACGCAATAACTCTGCTGCATATGCCCTCCTGGCTTCAGCAAGACCATTGGCTAGTGAGATCAAACTGGGAATAGTTGGTGCGGCAAGTATTCAGACACCGCAGCGAGTTTTGTTTTGCAAAGGCGATAATTTTGCCGTCGTGTTTTCCGAGGAGAGTAATCCGTCTCAGGACGAAATGTTGGACTTGGCGCGTCAGCTTGCTCAACAGCTGGATGGGGAAAACGACATTCCGGCGCTAGTCAAACATTTACCCGCATGGGACAAGGTCGGAATGCGCGCCGATTACATCGTGACCGTCGAAAAACTGAAGAATGTTTTTCCGAAAGAGTCGATTCTCGAAGCCGTCAGTTTTGAAGGCGGCGCTGAGGCGGCGGTTGCTCGTTACGATTCCAGCACATTAGTGATTATTGAATTCAATACGCCGCAGATTGCTACCACTAATGATCAAAATATTCGCGCCAAGATTAGCGAATTGGGCGCAGTGATACCCCCGGCAGGGACATCCTCACCACCTATATATCGCCGAATCGGCAACTATGCTGTGTTTGTTTTTGACGCGCCGACTCAGGAAGCAGCCAACCAACTTATCGATCAGGTTAAGTATCAGCAGGTAGTGACCTGGCTGGGCGAGAATCCCTTTTCTTACGAACAGGCCACGCGTGAATTCACCGAGACAACGTTGGGCGTGTTTGTTTCCGTTGTTAAGGCTTCTGGTATAGCGCTGGTGAGTTGTCTCGCTATCGGTGGATTTGCGGGCGCGCTCTTGTTTAATCTGCGGCGCAGCCAACAACGAGCGAAAGCAGCGTATGTTGATTCCGACGCTATGCTCCGTCTTAACCTGGATGAATTAACTCCGGAGAGCGATCCGGCGCGGTTGCTGGGAAGCGGGCATTAACTGAGTAACCCTAAAGCAGTTCAGAGTTCAAACTTTAGTTTGTCATTGCCCGAAAGAAAGCAAACTAAAGTTTGAACTCTGAACTGCTTTGAGGCTGCGCAAATCGACCCTCTAAAACTAATGCGGGCTGCTGATCTTCCTGGGAGGCTCCCCCAAGCCCCTTCAGGACGGCGATCAGCAGCACCGCAATGATTGCTCCTCGATTACGTACACGCGTTAACTCCGTTCCCCCGAAAGAGTCACCGCCTGTTTTTTCAAATCGTGAGAGGACGCCTCCCCCAAAGCTTCCACTCACCGCAATCTTGAGCCTGACCCGATTTACCCTTTATCTACCCTTCTTGTTCGGATTCCTCTTTGGCAACGAGCGTGCCAATTCTTCAATAAATCCATCTACAAATGCAGCCGTTTGTTTTTCTTAAGAAATTCACCGGAGCTCGCAAAAGTGGTTGAGTTCTTCTGCCCTCGCTTGTTGCGGCGTCGTACATCTTCAATACATTTCAATCTACTGAGCGCACGATTACCGCTCGTTTTCCAAGACAGACATTCCTGTCTTTCCCTTCGGGACAGCGAAACAAGAAAGGCCAGACCAGGAATGTCTGTCCTAAGCCGGAAGAGCGTTCAGAAGCTCATCGATTTCTGTCTCGGTATTGTAAAAATGCGGCGAGATCCGCAAACGGTCGCCTCGCGGCGCGGTGATGATGTTTCTTTTCTTTAGGTGGGTATACAGATCCATTGAGGTGAGACCGGCAGTGTGTTGAATGCAAACGATCTGAGATTTTTCCCCGGCGCGACGGGAACCGACCACACGGTAATTACTCCTCTGCAACTGTTCGCAAAGGTTATCAGTGAGTCCTTCAAGGTAGACTTGAATACGAGACACCCCAACCTCCAGCAGAAGCTTTAGGCTGGCCTCTAGACCGTGAATAAGAGCTATCGGGGCAGTTCCGGTTTCCCAGGCAAGCGTGCCCCGGTTCCAACCTTGTTCGTAATTACCGTAATCGTCGGGGTTGGGCACACTCGTCCAACCAACCAGCGTCGGCTGAATCCGCTCACGCGCGCGCTCCGAAAGGTACAGCAGGCCGACACCTTCAGGAGTCAGCAGCCACTTGTGGCAGGCAGCAGCCGCAACATCGATCAACTCCGCCTCCACGTCAATCGGGATCACTCCCAACGCCTGAATCATGTCCACAACCAAAAGTGCAGCATGCGCGCGTGCAACGCGACCAATACGCTCGAGGTCGGCGCGAAAACCTGACGCGTATTGCACCTGACTGATAGCCACGATACGCGTCCGGTCATCAATCAAGCCGACTAGTTCTTCAATATCTATGCGACCATCACGCTCTTCACAAAAGCGGACGTCAACACCCAGCGCGTCTCTTATGCGTAACCAGGGATAGAGATTTGAGGGAAACTCGCGGGCGAAGGTTACGAGGTTGTCACCGGGACGCCAGTCGAGGCCATTCGCCACGGTTGACAGTCCATCAGAGGTATTTCGCATGAACGCGATTTGTTCCGGACGCGCTCCGATCATTCCCGCCAACAAGGCACGTGCGTTTTCTTTAACTGCGAGCCACTGGCGAAAGTTTACAGAACCATTTTTGGAAACGTCCGCAAGCTGCGACTGGACTGCATTGATGGTGGGAATGGGCGGCGCGGAAACGGCCGCGTGGTTCAAATAAATAGCGCGCTCCGTCACCGGAAAGAGCGCGCGCAGTTCGTCATTCATGAATGCAATTTTTGGAGTGCGCTGACCTCTCAGCGCTTTGGCCGGACGCGACCTGTCGCGGCCCGATTCGCTTGGATCAAGTTCTGACAAGGGGTGACAGGTGGCCCAAGGCAAAAGCGCTGACAGGTCAGCGCACTCCAAAAGTTACGGCGCAAAGGCGCGACCGTAGAATTCCTTATAAAGCCAGCCGAGCACCCGCGCTTCGGCGGTGCAGAGTGTTTCCAGCCAGCAATTCAAGAGAAAGTCTCGACGTCCGCGCGCGGAGGGAATCTTTCCAGCCTCCTTCACGACCGAGCCGCCACTCTCAAGATCGAGTTTGTAGGCTTCAGCAGCGGCCTCTGTCGCCTTTGACGCGGTGTCGAGAGCATTAAGAAGTTGACTGATCCAGGAATGAAGCGCGCGTTCCGAGCTGTTTTCCGCCAGCGCCTGGATTATTCCGATGGCCAACCGGTCCTGAGCCTGCTTGAAATCAAAGACCGCTTCGCCCTGGTTGCGGCTCTCTTCCTGTTTCCAGTGAAACACCTCTTCGACGTTTGGGTGTTTGATTATCGCGACTCGCTGATCATAGTCGAGAAACCACTGAATAACATCGGGAACAGAATCGAGATCGATGTTGCCTGCCGCATCGCGTAGCAAAGGAGGCCTGAGCGGACTTTCGTCCCGGTCTGCGCCACTATCGCCATTCGTGGATTTCGAGATTTCAGCCTTGCTCATAAATCGTATTGTTGTCAGTTTTTTGGGCTCGGCGCGCGATTCAACTTGAACTCCGGCGTTACCTCGCCTACCACCTCGCCGCGGCGATTAAGCACCGGGTAAAAAGCGTAACGGGAGACAGCCTCGAGCGATTCGTCAGCCAACACGCCGAGTTGCCGCAGCGACTCAATCACTACCGTGGGCCGCGCGCGACGGTCATCGCCATCTTCGATTTTCAGCGCCAGTCCCAGGCCGCGTGGCCAATCGTTGCAAGGCAATATGCCAACGGTGTAGACACCTTCCGCGCCAACCTTCGACACCAACCGGCCGTTCGCGGCCCGCATCATTTCGGTGTCGAGGCGTTCGGAAGTTCCACCTATCAACTCCGGATAGGTCGTCATTGCGGAAACAATTCGCGCGCAGGCGTTTTGTATGTCTTCATCAAAGTCCTTGGGCGGCGCGACCAGCCGCGCGTACATCAGCGCCATCCCCTTCACCGTAATTCCAAAAACGGGAACACCACAGCCGTCGGTGCCGATAGCAATGTCTTCAATGGCGATTTCGCTGAATTGCGAGACAATTTCTCCAATCGCCAACTGCACCGGATGCGTGGGCTCATAATATGTTTCAATTGGTGCTCCGAGATGCAGCGCAAGAGCCAGCATGCCGGCGTGCTTGCCCGAACAATTATTTTGCAGAACGTTTGGCTCTTCGCCTTTCTCACGGAGGCTCTGCGCGACTTCCGCGCTATACGGTTCATGCACTCCACACTTTAAAGCTTCGGCACCCAGCCCAATTTTCGCGAGCATTGAAGCGGCCAGTTCGGTATGAATCGGTTCGCCGTTGTGTGAAGCGCAAGCCAGCGCGATCTCTTTTTCGGTGAAGCCAAAGCGATCGGCAGCACCGGAAGCAATCAGCGGGATTGCCTGATGTGGTTTTGCTGAAGAACGCAGGTAAGTGACAGTTTCAGGGGCACCGAGGTAGGCGGTAATTGTGCCATCGAATTCCACCGCCACAACATGGCCGCGATGCCGCGACTCCGTGATACCGCCCCGCGTAACTTCCACGAGAGACTCAGCCACCGGTATGTCTTTATTGTTCTCAGACTGCTGCCGGGAAACCTGCATAACTCGCGCGATGCCTCGCTCTGGAATTGAAATGGATTAGCGCGATTATGTTAACACGCCCCGGAACACTTCAGCTTGGTGTTGCACCGCAGACAGTAAGAGCGGGAGCTCCCGCCTTCCCGACCTCGAGACTGTGATCATTCCCTTCAAGCGCTTGCTTGAAAGCCTTTCACAGCAATTTCATGCTCAAGCTCAATCAGCTCGAGGGTGGGGAAGGCGGGCTTGCCCCCGCTCTTCCTGAATCGTCTGAACGAAAATGGTTGCGCATAAATAAAAAAGGCAGGAGCTTTTATGCTGCCTGCCACTTGTTCTGCCGAAGGCTGTCGTCTAGCCCTTGCTCGTCCGCTTGGCGCGTCGCGCGCCATAACTCAGCACCGTCAGCTTTACCGTGCGTCTTCCGAAACGCATGGCCTCGGCGCTGCTCGGCGTCCAGATATCGATTCGGCGGCCACGGATCAATCCGCCCGTGTCAGCCACCAGGTATTCCCCGCTATATCCGGGGTGTTCGAGTCTTACACGCGAACCCAAAGGTAACACCCTGGGGTCGGCGGCAATCAGACCTCTGCTAACCATCCTGCCGCTCGCCGTTCGGCCCCGAAGGCTGTAGGCAGTGGCAACATATGGTGACGCGGCAAACAAACTTTTCGACTCTTCAACGGTCGGATTCAGCCCGGGAGCGGCCTCTGCCGAAGGCACGTTCCCTGTGTCAGCCTTACCCATAACGCCGGCCGGATCCTGCCTTGTCTCTTTATTTTGTGACTGAAAGTTTGGGGAAGGACTATCTGCGATTGAAGGAGTGGCGGAAAAAATTATCAAACCTGTTAGAAGCGCTGATGCAATGATCGCGCTCCGACTAACTAATGATTTCATCTGGTCGGGTCTCCTGTCCGATTTTGAATTAAAGTCTCAGCGCTCTGCGCGAGTCCGTTCTTTCCTATGACTCGACCTCCGGCCCAAGGAGTTGAGAGCAACGTCAGCCGGAGTTGGGGGCTTGCATCCTTGATGCAAGCGCTGAAACCCACTGTGCTGTTAAACGAAAAAGCGGGCTCGATACCCGCTTGTATGCGTAAGGAGGCTAGCACCCCAGTCCGCGAGTGTCCAGCTGAGCGGAGGGCAAAAAGACGTCAAAAACGGCCTGATTTGGCGTAACTGCTGAAATATTTGAGTTTAAAAATGGTAGAAATTTATCTCGAACTGACAAGCGCGGGCCGGGATTAGCACCTCAAAAAGTCTGTCAACCAGCTACATGGCCAGGAAGTTCTGGAGCACATTCTGTCCGTCTGGATGAGCGTCGTCGAAGAGTTCCGGGTGAAATTGCACACCAAACAGAGGCCGCTGAGTGTGCTCCATTGCCTGAATGGCGCAAGCTTCATTGGAGGCGGTGCAGCGAAACCCCCTGGGCAATTGCTTCACTTCGTCGCAGTGGGAATGCCAGACAGTTATTTGCTTCGGCAAATCTTTGAAGATACCCGTGCCGCTGTTCTCCACCGGAAAGTAGCCCCGTTCGCGTCTGGCGCCTTCATATCCTTCGCCGGGTTCGAGCCGCTCCATCAAATCTACGGGGGCGCCGTAGACCAACGCGATCTGCTGATGACCGCCGCAGACGCCGAGGACCGGTTGCCGTGCTTTTTTGATCACTTCGAATACGCCGGCTAACGATTCGGCAGAATATTTAGTCCAGGGGTGGCTTTGGCCGCTGAGGATAATATGCGTCGGATTGAGAGAGTTAATACGTTTGAGTGAAACTGAATGGTAGGGCTCGGTCAGTATTTCGACGCCTTCAAGCATGCGTCCCAACACCGCTCGCAGCTCGCGTGGGCTCGAGCCCTGACCATCGAGCGTGTTGTCGATAAGGTAAATAAGACCGCTCACCTGGCGATTCCCGCGGCCTCCTGCCAACCGGGCCCTTTCGGGCTCAAGCAATAAAGCTTACCGTTGAATGCCCCGATATAGATCCGGCCATCAATAATGGCAGGGGTGGAATTAATGTTATCTCCGATCTTGAGTTCACCCATCCGCTTGCCGTCCGTAGCCGAGAGCATGTAAATCCAGCCGGCTTTATCGCCGAACACCAGCCGGCCATCGACTACGGGCGACGTTCCCCAGATAGGCGCGCGCACCAGATGCTTCCACACGATTTCGCCTTTGTCTGCAGTCAGACAATACATGTAGCCATTGTTTGAGCCAATGTAAATGCGATCCTTGACGACCACAGGGCTGGCCCAGAAGCCGCTTCGCTCCTTAAAGTTTTTGCTAAATCCACCTTCGGCTTTGAATTTCCAGACAGGCTCGCCGTTCGACTGGCGAAAACAATAAACGTAACCATCCTCGGCAGCCGTGTAGACAAAACCGCCGGAGACGGCCGGTGTTGAATCGGAGTCGGCGCCGATACCGGCCTTCCAGACAGTGCTCCCGTCAACCTGATTCAGGCAGTAGAGATATCCTTGCTCAGTGCCGATGTAAATTCGCTCGTCAGCCAGCGCGAAGCTGCCTTCCATCGAACCGAGCCACTCGGTCTTATAGATGAGCGAACCGTCTTCCAGACTGAGACAATAGAAGAACCCATCTTCACTACCGAAATAAACGCGGCCATCAATGACGCTGGCAGAGCAGTCAACTTCAAAACCCGTTTCGTAGTCCCAAAGCAGCGTGCCATCCGCGCCGTTAAGGCAATAGATGTGATGATCGAGTCCGTTGGCGATGATTCGATCACCTGCGAGTGAGGGCGTCGCTTTGAAACTGTCTTTGGCCTGGAACTTCCAGATAACGCTGCCGTCCTGACTGTTCAGGCAATAGATATTGCCGTCGGCCGAAGGAAAATAAACTCGGCTACCGTCGATTGATGGCTGACCTGGCCATGAAGTCCCGCCCCAGAGGTCCTTATGAAGTCGTCCGGTGGTAAAGTCGGTTCCGCGCTCCCAAACAATTTCGAGTGGCCCTTCCTGCCAGGGTCCAGTACCGTAAAAATTGCGGCCGGGATTACCCAGCCAGTTAGGCAGGCTCGAGGGATTCTCTTTGACTGTCTGTTTGCCGCCGGGCTCTATCGCCGGCTTCGAGATCACCTTGCCGCCACACGCAGCGAGCAGCGGCGCCAACATGAGCGCGAGCGCAATCAAGTGACGACTGGAGAGACGACGGAAGTATTGGTCGGGATGGATCATGGGGGAGTTCAATTGTCAGTTTGCGGCAGTTTTTATGTTGGCCCTGCGAGCCAATCACCGTCATAAATTACTTCAGCCGAGCCCGTGATTACAACCTCGCCGCGGTCCCCATCGCCGAGCCAGCGGATTTTTGCGCGGCCGCCTGGCATTAGCACATTGACGGCTCTGTCAGTCTCATTCTTAATCATCGCGGCCACCGCGGCGGCGCAGGAGCACGTTCCGGAGGCTTCGGTTTCACCCACGCCTCGTTCCCAGATGCGGAGTTCGATCGTTTGACGATCAACTACGCGTACGAAAACGACGTTCGTGCGATCGGGAAAACGCTCGTGTGTTTCGATCGACTTGCCAAGGCTGCGCCAATCGAGCGCGTTAAAGTCTTCAACAAACAGACAGCAGTTTGGATTACCCATTTGCAAAGCTGTAATCGGAAACGACTCGCCGTTCACGTCAAGCTTATAGTCGATGACTTTGTCGAGTGGCTCATCCGTCGTCATTGGAATCGATTTGACATCAAACTTGGGTTGACCGAGCTCGGAATCAAAAACGAAGCGACCCGGCGCGGTTTGATCGAGCAGTGTGTAGAGCTTGATGCCGGCGCGCGTACTTAAACGCAACTGCTCGGCCTTCCACAGATTCTTATAATAAAGGTAAGCCGCGGCGCATCGCGTGCCGTTGCCGGACAGCGACGCTTCGCTGCCATCAGGATTGAAAATGCGGACATGAAAATTCGCGCCATCAGCTTCAGATGGATTCACCACGGCAATACCGTCTGCGCCCGCGCCGTAATGACGATTGCAAATGCGCTTGGCGAAATTGGAAAGGGCGCTGGTATCAGACACTCCGGCAGACGCGAGTTCCGCGGACTGGATAACAATGTAGTCGTTGCCGAAGCCGTGGAATTTGGTGAACCGTGGCGGCATATTTGGAGTGCGCTGACCTGTCAGCGCTTTGGTCGGCTGCGACCTGTCGCAGCCTGGGTAGATTTGAACCAGGTGCTTACTACGACGTTGCGAAGAGTTTTCTGAGGTCTCGCGTGAGCACAGGTTCGACTCCCAACAGCCGTTGGTATACTGTCAGCTGACCGCGATGATACATCTCATGCGCTATCGCAAAGGTTAGAAACTCAGTCTTCGATATTTCCTTGCCGTCGAAGCGCCGCATGCTCTGCTGCAATCCCTCTCCGCAGCCGCGAATTGAAGCCTCCGAGGTTTCCATGCTGCTGCGCAACATCTCAAGCAATCCATTCTTGTCGCCGACGGAGCCGACGTCGGGAGCATATTCCTTGATGTGATCCGCGAACGATTGTCTCATCAGGTTTGTATCGGCGCGGCACGATTCGCCTACCAGCATCTTCTGCGACTGAACAACATGCTGCAGCAACTCGGCAACGCTTCGGGTTTCCGGTGTAGCGCGAAACGAAAACTGGTCCTCAGGAATCTGCGAAACTTCCTTGATCAGCCCGGCCCTTACCTCGCCCCAACTTCCAATCAAACGATCGATCGACATCGTCTTGCTCCTTTTTGTGTAGCGCAAACTGCTAGTTTGCGTTGGTTCCTCGCCACTCGACTGGGTGTCGGCTAACGGACGCAAACTAACAGTTTGCTTTACTCCGTTTTCCCTGCGAACGACGCCAGCAACACGGCAATAGGATCAATGCAACTGGCCCGCACGTCGGCGTCCTCGGGATAGTTGTTGACCATGATTGAAAACGCCAACTGCTCGCCGGCAGCGGAACGAACGTAACCCGAGAGGCTGCTCGCCGAACTCAGCGTCCCGGTCTTGGCTCGCAGGTTGTTTTCAGCTGGCGTGCCTTTTAGACGGTTGCGCAGCGTTCCGTCGACTCCTGCGATCGGAAGTGCGTCGCGAAATGCGGCTGCGTATCGATGGCGGTGCATGTAGGTCAGCAACTGACTCGTCGCCTCCGCAGTGATCATGTCGTTGCGAGAAAGTCCGGATCCATCGCTCAAGACCAACGTTGAGGGACTGATACCGGCGTCTCGCAAGAACGTTTTGACTACTTCAACTCCCGCAGCTTCACTGGTGCGGTTCAGATTATCTGCAGTTGTGGGTAGGGCAGAAACTTTCCCGAGTGTCCGCAGAATGAGCTCCGTGTAAAGATTCTGACTGGGTTTGAGTGTCTGCGCCGCAATCAGGCTAAGCGGCGGCGACTGCAGTTGTGCGATTTCAACCAATGCCGGCGCGCTGGTGTCAGCCTTTGCCGTGATGAGTGGGCCAGTGGTGCGGGTTTTTCCGGTGAACGTCACGCCCTTTTGCGCCAGCGACGCACGCAGCAAATAGGCAAACAAAAGCGCCGGACGCGAAATGCCCAGGCCGCCGGAATAACCTCGGTCGTCAACTGCTATTGAACCCGTAATTTCCAACTCATCTGCCCCGAGTCCGCGATAGACGGTTAAGTCTCGACGCGAGCCCTTCGCAGATGTAACCACTTTGTTAACAATTGTCAGTAAAGGATCGGGGGGCCCGGTGGTAACGATGGCTTGAGCGCCAACCTGCGCTCCGGGCTTAATCGCCAGATCGAGCGCATTGTCGTTAACAGTCAGCGCGGTAATCTCCGCGCCGTACCACCACTGCAAGTCTTCCCATTCCCAACCGGCGCCGTATTGCGGACCGATGAAATATGTTTCATCCCCAACCAGATCACCTTCGATACGCTTCACGCCTGCCGCAACAATGCGCGCCGCAAGATCGTCGATTCCTTTGAAGTAGTTGCCGTTGTTGAAGCGCGCCGCGATCGATGGATCGCCACGTCCATACACCGTCAGGTCGCCGTGGATAACGCCGGCGGCATCAGGCCTGGCGGCAGCATATATGGAGGTAACAAAACGAAAGTCGGGCGACAAACGATCGAGCGCCGCCGCAGCGGTGTAAAGCTTCATGTTTGACGCGGGACGCAACAGCTTGTTTGCGTTTTGCTCAAAGAGGACGCGGCCCGTGTCGAGCGAAGTAACTTTGATTCCGACCATCGCCGGAGCCAACTCCGGCTTTTGCAAAACCTGTGAGATGCGGGCCTGCAGCTCAGGCAGCGTTTGCGTAGTTGCAGCCTGCCGGAGTTTCGCGACATCGGGAGTTGGCGAAGGCGAAGGCTGTGGGACTTCAACTGTAGTAGTTTGCGTCGGAGCGACGGTTGGCGAGGGACTCGGGGTCGGAGTTGATTTCGCATTCGCCGTTGGCGCAACGCGCCGTTCGCGTTGCGGCTGCGGCTGCTGCTGCTGCGCGGCGATTGGCAGGGCCGATTGGATCAGGGACAAGAGCAGAAGGAAAAGGAGGTAAGTTGGTGCCCGAAACTTGTTAATCATTATTATGATGAATCCTGAGCGTTTATTCGCGCGAAGCAATAAAATGTCTTTCTCTGTGCATCCTCAGTGCGCTCTGTGTCTCTGTGTTGAGTGTTTCTCTACAAATAGATCCACCACAGAGGCACAGAGTTCACAGAAATTGCACAGAGACCTCGAAGCTATTCATTCAGGCACTGAACATTCAGCCAGCTGCAGGCTTGGCTCCTCGCGCCACGTGCGCCGCGTGAACTTTCGCCATCAAACTTTGAAACTGCGGATCGCTCCTCAATGAAGTCCAGTTTGGGTCACTTTCAAAGCAGGGTTGGTTTTCGTTTCCAAGCGCAATCGAGCGTGCGAGCCACTCCAGTGCCTCCGCGCGCATTCCTTCCAGCGCGTAGACTGACGCTACCGAGTAGGCAATGTCAGCATCGACCTCGGCGTTTCTAATGACCGAGCCGTTTAGTTGCGCAAGCGCTTCCTCATGTTTTCCCTGCGCGCTCAAAAACATCGCCATGAACGGGCGGATACCGTGCATATTCGGATGGTCTGCAATTACCTGTTTCATCTCCTCGGCGGCCGCATCAGTCTGGCCGGTGTAGTACAGGGTGACCGCCCGCAGCGTTCTCACCAGTGGATTATCCGGATCTCCAGCCTGGTCTAACTGCCTGTTCGTCTCTTCAAAATTTCCCATGTACATATAAACCAGCGCACGGTTGTAGCTGGCTACGACGTGTGCCGCGGGATCGAGACGCATCAGTCGATCATAACTGCGCAGGGCGCGGCCGTATTCACCATCCAGGCGGTGCAGTGTCGCTTTAACGAAGTGAACTACGGGCTCGTCGGGTGCCTCGCTGCGTGCGCGCGCAACTTCCTCGCGAGCCTTCTGCTTTTCACCGCGCCAAAGATAGACAAACACCATCAGCATGCGCGCCTCAACCAACTTCGGGTCGATCTGCAGCGCCTTGCCGAAAGCCACCTCGGCTCGTTCGTAGTCTTCAGCACCGCCGAAGCCCTTGAAAACTCGATTCACGTAACAGGCTCCCAGGCCATCCAGCGCCAACGCAAAGTTGGGATCGAGTTCGATTGCGCGCTGAAAATGTTCGATAGCCGCGTCGCAATCTTCCTGAGCGACGGTACGGAAAATGAAGCGGGCAAAGAGATCGCGCCCGCGCAGGTATTGTTCGTAAGCCGCCGGGTTTTGCGTCGCTGGCTTTGCGATGCCATCCTGCTCGGCCGGGCTCAACTCCAGCCGCAAACCTTCCACTATTCGCTGCGCGATCTCATCCTGTACGGCGATGATGTCTTCAGTGGAAGTGTCGATACGATCGCTCCAAAGAATGTCGCCGGAGCCTACGTCCAGCAGTTGCGCAGTCACACGAAATCGTCCGCCGGCGTGAATGAAGCCCGCCGTCAACACTGCATTGACGTGCAGCTCGTTGCCGATATCGCGCGGATCCATCTGCCCGCCCTGGTATTTCGCAATTACTGACGACGGCCGCACCACCAGCGAACGCACGCGGGCCAGTTCGGTGATCACGGCATCCGCAAGTGAGAACTCATAAAAGCTGGAGCCCG
>DASZDU010000382.1:0-21058 GCA_035941655.1 Pyrinomonadaceae bacterium
AGTTTGCCAAGCGCTTCATTCAAGCAGGCGCAAAGTTTATCGGCGGCTGCTGTGGTACGACACCCGCGCACATCAAGTTGATCTCCGACGCGGTCCGCGCAGCGTCGCCGCGCGCGCAGAGAGTCGTGTTTTCATCTGGGGCATTGGCCCAGGTTACGGAAGTTGTTCCGAGCGATTTACAAATCGTGCCGCCGGCGGAACGTTCGCAGTGGTCGCGCAAGATCGTTAACGGCGAGTTTGTTACTTCCGTCGAGGTGCTGCCGCCAAAGGGCGTTGACGCGCAGAAGACTCTGGACTCCATTCGGCTTCTAAAAGAGGCGGGTGTGGACGGGGTAAATATTCCGGATGGCGCACGCGCGCAGTCGCGCATGAGTGCTTTGGCCACCGCGGTACTGGTGGAACAACAAATCGGTATAGAGTCGGTGCTGCATTACTGTTGCCGTGATCGCAATCTGCTGGGAATGATGTCTGACCTGTTAGGGGCTGCGGCGTTGGGCCTGCGCAATCTGCTTCTGATCACGGGAGATCCTCCGAAGATGGGTCCGTATCCCGACGCCACTGCCGTGTTTGATATTGACGCGATTGGCCTCACGAACATGGTAAACAAGCTCAATCACGGACTCGACATCGGCAACAACCCGATTGGACAGCCGACCGCATTTTGCATTGGAGTTGGCGTGAACCCCGGCGCGATTAATCCCGACGAGGAGATACGTCGGTTTGAATACAAGGTTGAAGCGGGCGCGCAGTATGCGATTACTCAACCGGTGTTTGATACGGATCAACTGCGTGACTTCATCAAGCGCATCGAACACGTAAAGATTCCGATCGTCGCCGGCATCTGGCCACTGGTTTCCTACCGCAACGCCGAGTTCCTGCACAATGAAGTGCCGGGCGTGCGGGTGACGCCATCGATCATGGAACGTATGCGGGCGGCGTCAGCGATTAGCAAGGAAGCGGGACGTGATGAAGGCTTGAAGATTGCGCGCGAGTCGCTGCTCGACGTGCGTGATGTGATTCACGGCGTGCAGGTGTCTGCGCCTTTCGGAAATGTGAAGTACGCGCTGGAAGTGTTTAATGTACTCGTAGGCTTTGGACAGCAGAACGCTCGACGCCAGGCCAGTGAATCAGGCCAGTGAATAATGCTCCCGCTGACGAATGCTACGGTGACTTCTGCTCGCCGCCCTTTTTCGTTTCAGCACGACGCTTTTCGACGGTGAGTTTTAGCCCAGGATCAAGTTCCACCGCTCGGGCGTAGTCCTTTTCTGCTTCAGCATCCTTACCGATGGCTTGTAATGCCGCGCCACGGTCCACATAGAAAAACGCCATCTGCGGTTGTTGCTCGATAGCTTTGGTAAGGTCTGCGATTGCAGCGTTAAGGTCCCCACGCTTTCGAAACTCCTGCGCCCGCATTTGCAAGGCTGCGAAAAACGGGTGAATGCTTATGGACTTGTTGAGATCCGCCAAGGCTGCGTCTGAATCGCCTCTCTTGATATAGATGCCCGCACGATTCAGGTATGCTCCAGCCACGTTCGGCAGGTACTCCATTTGCTCGGGGGTCATGTTGGTATCCAATTTGATTGTCACTGTCGTGTCGGTCCTGGTAACTCCATGCACCGTTTCACCCTTCGAGTTAGTCACGACCTTAGCGGAAGACTCCGGACCCTTAATTAGTGGCGAAGTCATATCGAAAGGCGTCGCTTTTCTTTCACCTTTACCTGCCGCCAGCCGCTCGCTCTCCTTCTGCTCAAAGCGATTAATGATTTCGGTATAGTCAGCAAGTGCTCCCGCTTCATCGCCGCTGGCTGCGCGCGCAGCACCTCGTCCAAGGTGATAACCAATACGGCCCGGATTCATCGAAATGGCTGTGTTGAAATCGCTAATCGCTCCACCATAGTCCTGCTTCATCATTCTTAAGTTTGCGCGCGCTGAATAAACCTCATCAGATCGATAGCCTTTGCCGACGGCATTATCGAAGTCGCTTAAGGCGCCCTCCACGTCGTTTTTCATCATGCGAATTCGACCGCGCACAACGTACGCCAGTTTCATCTCCGGATCGATTAAGAGAGCCTTGTTGAGGTCCGCCAGCGCGGGATCAAGGGCACCTTTCAACATGTGTAATCGATGACGTTCAAAATACGCTTCAGCAAAGTCGGGCTTGAGTTCAACGGCTTTATCGAGGGCGGCAAGGGCGCCATCCAAGTCTCGATTCTCGAGACGCGTCCTGCTTGCCTTGAGATAATCCTCAGCAGTTTTTTGGGCGAATGCTGGTGCCGCAAGTATCACCAAGCTAAGGCAACACATCAGCGTTGAGATAAATTTCTTCATAAGTACTCCAAACTTTTTAAGACTGCCCTGCGAAGCGTCAAACGCTTTGGAGTGCGCTGACCTGTCAGCGCTTTGGTCCGTCGCGACCTGTCGCGACCACGTTGCGTTAACTCTCTTCCAGGTATCAGATTTCGGCGTTTCTGAGATATCAAACCAAGCCTGTACCCGACAGCTACGCAATCGTCCTTCGGTAAACTTCGTAATCTTATCATCCGCGCTTTTGCAAAATGGCGGCAAGCGCCGGCTCAAGCTGCGAGTACTGAAATTGGTAGCCGCTTGATTTCAAATGCTCCGGCGCGACGCGCTGACCACCAAGCAATAACGCTTCTCCCATCTCCCCGAACATTAACCGCACGGCGAAAGCGGGTATCGGAAACAGCGTCGGGCGAGAAAGAACCTTGCCCAGCGTCTTAGTAAACTCCGCGTTGGTTACTGGATTGGGCGTGACGAAATTCACTGGACCACGTAAGGCTTCGGTGCCCAACGCGAAGTTGAGCGCCCCGATGACGTCTAACAATGCTATCCAGCTCATCCACTGTTTGCCGCTACCGATTCTTCCGCCGATGCCCATACGAAAGGGCGGCAACATCTTCTTGAGCGCGCCGCCGTTTGCATCAAGGATAACTCCGAAGCGCGCATTCACGACCCGAATCCCCTTCTCTGTCGCCAGCGCCGTCGCCTTCTCCCACTCCACACAAACCTGGGCCAGAAAATCGTCGCCGGGCGCGCTCGACTCCGTGAGAATCTCATCACCACGATTCCCGTAATATCCGATCGCGGACGCACAAATAAATGTTTTTGGGGGACTTGCCAAATTCGCGAGCGCGTCACCCAGCAACTTCGTCCCCTTCACACGGCTCTCACGGATGCGACGCTTCTTTTCATCAGTCCAACGTCCTTCAGCGATGCTCTCGCCGGCGAGATTAACAACCGCATCGAATCCTTCAATGCGCGCCAGGGCTATGCTGTAGCGATCGGGACTCCATTCGATTTCCGAAGGTGAATTCGGGTAATGGCGCACTAGTCGAGAAATCTCATGCCCTGCGGCCTCCCAGGACTTGACCAGAGCCGTGCCTACCAGCCCGTGAGATCCGCCAATTAGAATCTTCATCCAACGATCCTCCTCAGGACTGCGAAACCTCGATAATCTTAAAGCTGGGTCAGCAGCAACCTGGAAAACGACCCGGCAGCAAAATGAGTCTATTAGTCTTGCGTTTAAAACTCAGAGTTCTATAATACCGCCGCTCTTCGAAAAATAGGCGGTGGCTGATCGTCTTCCTCCTGTGGTTAGTATTCTCCAGACCACTGCCGTCTTTATTCTCAAAATCAATTGTTCCGGCCGAGGCTCGCCTCGTACGCCGTTTCCGCCCGAAGCAGAATTCCTGCGCCATTTAATGGAGGAACAAGACAAATGGCAGCAACTTTCGAGACTCACATTTCAGCACAGGATTGCCTGGAAAGCGTTGTTCCTAACTACGCGCTACTATTCTTCGATCACCTGTACAGCGAATATCTCGCGCTCAGACCAGGGATTCAGAATGAAGAACTAATACATTCGCTGGATGCCATTCATGATAAACGACAGCGTTGCAAGCTAACCTGGAGCGACATTTATACGTTTGACCTGACGCTGGTAAGTATCAGGCCGACTGAGAATCTCCTGCGTAAGGCATTCGATGCACGCTCTAAATACCGCACCATCGCAGGGCAGAAGGAATATGACGAGTACATCGCCTCCAATCCACCAAACCTCATAGAAATTGAAATCGATCCAGATGCTCAACCGGCAAAACCAGCTGAGGTCATTAAAAACAAGCTGCGTGCGGACCTCGAGTATTTGTTAAGCAAATTCTATTTATATTACGCAGTCCTGCCGCTGCGCGAACATTTGCGCGACGACCTTACGAGACGGGCTGTCCGCAGGACCTTGATATTTGTTGGTGTCCTACTCTTCTTCATTTTCCTGAACGTTTTTACCGCTTTCTTCTTTGACCTGGGTGACTCTGCGGCCGGTCTAACGGTTTTGACTGTAGCCCTGGCAGGAATCATGGGCGGTTGCGTTAGCATGTTGCAGCGTATTCAAAGTGCACCGACAGAGGGTGATGCTCTCTTCAACCTGGCGGCGCTCAACAATGGTTGGCGAGGACTTTCGCTTTCACCTCTTTACGGGGGAATCTTTGCTTCCTTACTTTTCATTTTGTTTGCAGCGAAAATTTTGACCGGTTCTGTTTTTCCAGTGATCCATACGCCCACGGTACTGTCGGCAGCCGCTGCACCAACTCCAGCGGCGACACCCTCCCCGAGTGCGTCACCGACCGCGTCTCCAAGTCCTGCAGCGACCGCGTCTCCGAGTCCTGCAGCGACTGTGTCCCCAAGACCATCACCACCAACAGGTACCGCAAGTCCGTCAGCAACTGTGTCCCCTCGTCCATCTCAATCCGTATCGCCCTCCGGGTCACCCTCTGTGTCTCCAGTCGCGTCTCCATCGATGTCACCCGCGGCCACATCTGCCGAGCCGACGCCGAGCGGAGGGAGCGTTTTGCGAATTAAAAACTTCCTCAAAGAAACTGGTCCGGTAGATGGGGTGTCTTATGCGTTACTCATAATCTGGTCTTTCGTAGCGGGATTTGCGGAAAGGCTTGTTCCGGACACTCTAAACCGTTTGGTGGCGAAAAACGAAGCCATCCAAGGCAGGTAAAAAGTATTTTCACTCTCTGAGTAGTAGATTTGCCGGCTGAAATTTATGAGGAAATATCCCTACGTTGTAGTAACCGGATTCACACCAGCTACTGGTTTCCTGGTGAAGGCGCTGGCTGATCTGGAGATTCCAAACTTTGCCGAAAAGAACATCCAACCCGGCGAGAATCGTGCCGAGCGACTACGTACAGAGCTGGAGGCAGCAGACGTGGTCCTGGTAGTTCCCGGATCCCCGGAGGTGTTTTCTGAAGACATAGATTCGGAAGCGGTAAAATCGCGCAAATCAAAGGATCCGGCGTTTAAGGTCATCCCAGTCCGCTCGAATTTGGAGTCTGGTCCCACTCTCCCTGACTGGCTCAAGGATGTTAAGCCCTTGTTCTACGATCCAAATAATCCTTCCGGAACAATCGCAGCTATCGCAAACAGTCTGATTCCGGACGTCGAGGCACCGCGAGAACTAACCTTAGATGAATTATTAGCTGAAGCTGAAGCGCTCAAACTAAGACTTCAGTTTATCGAAGATCAGTATCGACACTCGCTTCTTCTTCTTGGTGTTTCGTCTTTGGTCTTTGCCGCCGGTTTCTTGACCGTCATTTATGCCGTAAGAGCCGGAGCTGGTAGTCCGCTTTCAGGTTTCTTCCAATTCTTTGGGCTCGTGATGCTGGTGGTCGGCGGCTTTTCCTTGTTTTTTTCAATTCTTAATTGGAGTTCTCAATATAAGAGGTCGCGCCTCGCTCGGCGCGTGAAAAAGAGTGGCTTGGTCGTAATTGACAAGACCAAAAAATTTCTTGGAGTCGCAGACGACGAGACGGACACTTCCACTCGACCTTACTAAGCGGACACTACACCGAAAGCCAGGAACACTATGACAGGTCAGACAAAGACACTTAGCACAAGGTTAGTAACTTTCATCTCACAAGGGCGGCAGATTATGGATCAAATAGATCCGATCGTGTCGAAATATGAGAGTAAGTCGGCAGAATACCTGGCTGGAGTTTGCGGAGCCGTTTTGGCTATTGCCGTTTTCTACCTCATAAACCTTAAGTACCCTCTCAAGGTAGGTTCTTTGGAACTTCAGTCCGGAGCTTTGTTGATGGCAATGCTGGGTGCCGCACTCGCCATGTTGGTATGTCGCGGACCAAGCCGACTGATGGCTGAAAACCGTAAGGCCAAAGTCAAGACGCTGGTCGATCAAATAAACCTGGAACTCGCGGCGATGAGAACAGAGATCGATACTTTAGAAAAGGCGCAGGCGCCTGCACATGTGCTGAGACATGCCTGGACAGATTACGAGAGCGCTCTGCATCACTGTGCAGTCGTAAGGATATCAGCCGTAGATAATATGGCTCAAAATTTTTCCCTCAAGAACTCAAGAACCTAATCACTGGCGATCTCTCCCGCCAATTCCAAGCCTGTTGATCAAGGGTCGCGTACAAAAGTTCTTGCAAAAACATCTAACTGTGTTGCTCAGCACTTCGCTTGTCTTCCATAAAGAAAACGCTAAACTCCGTCAGGCCTCGAATACGGCTCGTTAGTATCCAATCGCTCCGTTCAATTTGCATTCCAGCAGACACACCGCTGACCATCTTGTCTCAGAATGCAGAGCGGAGGTCTGAACCGAAACTGTTAGATCACCAATCCGCTCAACCTCTCCGCTACCGAACAGGGCCGAATTGCTTCGCCAAAGGAGATTCCTTTTAGTACTCCTCGCCGCCGCGCTATGTGCGATGGTTTGGCATAGCGCGAGCACGCAGTCGCCGCTGCGTCGAATCACTAAGACGACAGAAGATGTTATTAGCATCAACCCTTCGATTAGCGGCGACGGCCGTATCGTCGCCTTCGAATCTACGGAGGATATCGCGGGCGCGGGCGGCAGCGAAGCGTTCCGGGCAATCCGCGCCAACATCGCGGTCGACCCGGCAACGTTTCTGCAGATGGGTGTGACGCGTGCTCCCGCTCCGGCAATCTCTCAGGACGGGTCGCGCATCGCTTTTGCTTCCAAAGACAATCCGCTGGGAACCAACAACGATGCCAACTCAGAAATTTTTCTTTACGACGGCGCCAGGTTGATTCAGGTCACCAACACCTCACCTGCCGACATCTCGACCCGCGTTACCGAAGGAAATTTCCAACCAACCATCTCCGACGATGGACGCTACATCGCGTTCTCATCGAACCGTCAGTTCGGTGGGCAAAGCACCGATGGCAATCTGGAAATTTATGTTTATGACGCCGTGGCCCAAAGCGTGTCGCAACTCACGAATTCAGCCGGCGCAGTCGGGTCTTCTGAGCCTAAGATTAGTGGCAATGGCAGTAGCGTCGCTTACATTTACGATAGCGGCACAACCCCAGGTGCAAGACGCTTGCTTCTCCAGAATCGAAACGGACTATCGCCAGCGCGTGTAGTCAGTCCTGAAATGGACGGTCTGGCGTTTACTTACGGTCGGGCCATCAGCGACGACGGACTCCGCATTGTCTGGTCGGCGCGCACGGCGGCCAATTCGAGCCAGGTGTTTTTATTCGATGGGCGCAATGACGATACAACTCGACAGATCTCGACGCTCGGAACGCGTGTCACGGATGTACCGCTTCACCCAACGATCAGTGGAGACGGCTCACGTATCGCTTTCGCAACCCGACGCACCGTAAGCGGCGCGGGCAGCAACTCCGATGGTAGCGTCGAGCTTTATACTTTTGATATTCCTTCCGGAACGCTCGGACGCGTCACAAACGTGAACAACCCAGGGGCAACCGCGGATGTCGTCTCTGCCATGAACGACGACGGCTCCGTTATCGCATTCAGTTATCCACGCTTGCTCTCAGGTCCGGTCTCGCAGGAAGTCTTTGAGAACAATTCAGAAATATATGTCAGTGGCACGCCACCTCGACCCGCTTCCGGAACTCTCACGATTCTGAATCGCGCTTCGTTTGGTCATGAGCCATCCTCGATCAAAGCGGTGGCTCCAGACAGCATTGCCGTGGCTTTGGGCGGAGCGCTTTCGTTTACCACTCAGCAGGCCCAGCATCAGTCTGACGGGACCTTCCCTACCACGCTCGGCGGCACAAGGGTCACTGTCAACGGCCAACCCGCGCAGATGTTTTTTGTCTCGCCGAATGAAGTGCACTTCCACGTGCCCGCCACAACTGCGTTGGGAGCTGCTGAAGTCGTGGTGACAAACTCCGACGGTTTTCAGAGTCGAGGCAGTGTTACAATCTCCCGCGCCGCTCCCGGCGTATTCACTAACACCGGTGACGGGCTTGGCGAAGGCATGATTCTGAACGCCGACACATTGCAGCCTGGACCATTCGATCCTACCAACGGCAACCTGCGCTTGCTGATTTTTTCTACCGGCGTTCGCAACGGCGACCCGGTTTCTGTAACGGCGGGTGGCCGCACGCTCACGCTTGAATCGATCGTAAGCACTTCCAATATGCCGGGGATGGATGAAGTCCACGTGCTGGTCCCTGCGGATCTACGTGGCGTCGGAAAAGTTGATCTGGTGGTACGCGCCGACGGACGCGACAGCAATCCAGTAACGGTCGAGTTTGTCGGCGACGCACGGCGCGATGTTTTGATCAACGAGTTTCTGGCGGATCCACCGGGCGCGCTGCCAGGAGATCTTATTGGCGATGCCAACCGTGACGGCACTCGCAGCGCGGCCCAGGATGAGTTCGTCGAGTTGGTTAATACCACCACACACGACATCGACATCAGCGGTTATCACCTGTTCACACGCGGTACTGGTGCTGATGTGCTGCGCCATGAGTTTGCCGCGGGCACAATCCTTCGCTCATGCAGCGCGATCGTGATATTCGGCGGGGGTACGCCAAGCTTCAATCCCGAGGACTCCGCATTCGGCGGCGCGTTGGTGGTTAAGGCTTCGTCCGGCGGGCTATCGCTGGTTAACTCGAGCGGCGCGATTACGCTACAAGACCAGACTGCGACCATAGTGAACCTTGTGGCTTACGGGGTATCGAGCGGCATCGACGCGGATAATGATCAATCTGTAACCCGTTCGCCGGACATCACCGGCAACTTCACACAGCATCTGTCTGCCGGCGGTGGCGCGCGGGCCTACAGCCCGGGCACGCAGATAAGCGGCGCGCCATTCGACTCCTGCACTGCGGCGGTCGCACGCGTTGAAGTTTCGCCAGCCTCTACGGAAATCGAAGTCGCCGGCCAGCAGCAGTTCACGGCGCGTGCGTTTGATGCCGCCAATAACGAAATCCCTGGAGTGATCTTCTCCTGGCAATCCAGCAATACTTTTGCAGCGACAATAGATCAAAACGGACTCGCCACCGGCGTTTCGCCCGGGTTAACTGAAATTAGCGCTACCGGCCGCGGCCTGACATCACCGCCTGCCACGCTCAAGGTCACTCCCGCGGCGCCCGTACTGACAAGCGTGACGATTGAGCCGGCAGTGACAACGATCGGCGTGGGTGAAACGCAACAGTTCACGGCGCAGGCCAAAGATCAAACCGGACAAAACATTGGCGGCGTCACCATCACCTTCGCTTCCAATAATACGACTGTTGCCACAGTCGATGCGGTAAGCGCTACGTCAGCCAGTGGATCTGCGACAGCGACAGTTACCGGCCGTGCCAACGGGCTGGCAGAGATTCGCGCATCCGCAACCAACGGCAGCATAACGGTAACCAGTAGCCACGCATCCCTCACAGTCGAACCCGGGGCCGGTCAGTTATTGATAAGTGAATTTCGCACGCGTGGCCCAAGCGGAGCGGCCGACGAATTCGTGGAGATTTACAATCCGACTACCTCAACATTAACGATTGGTACCCTGAAAATTCGCGCCTCGAACAGCAGCGGCACGATCAGCGACCGGGTAACGATCACCGCCGGAACCACGCTTGGACCAGGTTGTCATTACCTGGTAACGAACAGCGGCTACAGTGATACCGTTCCAGCGAACCAGACTTACGGCACAGGCATAACCGATGATGGCGGCATCGCCATCACCGGTTCAAACGGCACGCGTATCATTGACGCCGTAGGCATGGGCAGCGGTTCGGCCCTTAAGGAAGGAAATGCGCTCACGTCACTCACGGGAACGGCTGATCAAAGTTACGAACGAAAACCCGGCGGTGTGTTTGGCAATGGTGTGGATACGAACGACAACGCTGCAGATTTTTCGCTGACGGCTCCCAGCGATCCGCAAAGCTCCTCATCGGGTTGTCTCGACACCAGCTCGGCCGATCTTTCGATCGTAAAAGCAGATTCACCCGACCCGGTCACGGTTGGCTCCGACATTACTTATACGATTACGCTCACCAACAACGGCGCTGCTGTCGCCCAGAATGTGACGGTGAAAGACGATCTGCCGTCGTCAGTAGTTTTCGTTTCATGCAATGCGACCGGCGGCGGCGTGTGCGGAGGTTCAGGCAATAACCGCATAGTCAGCTTCACGTCTTTGGCTAGCGGTGCGTCAGCCACGTTGACTTTTGCAGCCACGGCAAATGCGCCGGTCGGTTCCACGATCACAAACACTGCAACGATTACCTCTACGACGCCGGACACTAACTCGGCAAACAATTCGGCGACCGCGACTACGACGGTTCAGGCGCCAGTGCCTCCGCTCTCCATGGCTGACGTGGTTGCAGCCGAAGGCAATAGCGGCACAAGTACTTTCACGTTCACCGTCAGTCTTGCCGCCCCTGCTCCCGGAACAGTCACGTTTGACATTGTGACGCAGGACAATACAGCGACGTCGGCGAGTGGTGATTACGTTGCGCGCAGCTTGGTGGGTCAAACCATCGCGACCGGTGAGACGACTTACACGTTTGACGTAACCGTCAACGGCGACATCCTGGTAGAGCCAAACGAAACGTTCTTCGTCAACGTCACCAATATTTCTGGAGCAACCATCTCAGATGGTCAGAGCCAGGGGACGATACAGAATGATGACGCAGCCGATCTGGTAATCAGCCAGGTGTACGGTGGCGGCAATAATGCAAGCGCGCTTTATCGAAACGATTTTGTAGAGATTTTCAATCGCGGAACTACCGCGGTGGATTTTGCTGTCACGCCTTATTCGGTTCAGTACGCAGGCGTCGGCTCCAACTTCGGATCGAACAAGACAAACCTGAGCGCGGGCACGATCGCCCCCGGCCGGTACTTCCTGGTCCAGGAGTCCGGCGGCACTACCAACGGCGCGCCGCTGCCAACGCCCGACGCCATTGGCACAATTGCGATGGGTAACACTTCCGGAAAAGTCGCGCTCCTGGTCGGCACCTCTGCGCTGGCAGCGTTAACCTGTCCCGGCGATGACGGATCGTCTCCGTTTAATCCGGTCGACGCGACCATCGCAGATTTTGTTGGTTACGGAAATACAGTAAGCACCTTAGGTCACTGCTACGAAGGATCCGGTCCAGCGCCGGCGCCCAGTAACACAAACGCAGATTTGCGGAAGGCCGGCGGCTGCATTGACACCAACGACAATGCACCCGACTTCTTCGTGACTGCTCCCTTCCCTCGCAACAGCAGTTCGCCGCTGAACAACTGCGTGGCCGGCACACCCCCTGATCTGACCATTAACGACGTCGCAGTCAGCGAAGGCAACAGCGGCACGACAACGGCAACTTTCACCCTCCGTCTATCTGCGCCGGCGCCTGCAAACGACATCACATTTGATATTGCCACGCAGGACCACACCGCCACCGCGAATAGTGATTACCTGGCCCGGACGCTGACTAATCAGATCATTCCTGCCGGACAACAAACCTATAGTTTTACCGTCAACATCAACGGCGACACGGCAATTGAAAATGACGAGATGTTCTTGGTAAACATGAGCAACGTTTCCGGCGCCACGCTCACCGATGGCCAGGGCGTGGGCACAATCCAAAATGACGATCTGCCCGCCTTGAGCATCAATGATGCTGCCTTAGCCGAGGGTAACGGCGGAACAACAACCGTTTCTTTTACGGTCAGTTTGTCAGCACCGGCGCCCACGGGCGGCGTCACCTTTGACATTGCCACGCAGGACGATACAGCGACGGTTGCGGACAACGACTACGTCGCGCACAGCCTCACTGGTCAAACCATCCCGGCAGGTAGTTCAACCTATACCTTCGACGTGGCCGTCAATGGCGATCTAACCATCGAAGCGAACGAAACGTTCTTCGTTAACCTCACAAATGTTTCGGGCGCGACGTTGAACGATGCACAAGGCGTCGGCACAATACAGAACGACGACAGCCCGACGCTCAGCATCAACGACGTTTCGCAAGCTGAGACTAACAGCGGCACAACCACTTTCACTTTCGCAGTGACCTCATCTTTGCCGGCGCCGGCAGGCGGGATCACGTTTGATATCGCCACTGCCGACGGCAGCGCGCAGGACGATATTCCACCAAGCGAAGACAACGATTACATCGCTCGAAGTTTGACTGCGCAGACAATCACGGCGGGCAACACTAGCTTCATTTTTGAGGTGACGGTCAAGGGCGACACATCGGTGGAGACTAGCGAAACATTCTTTGTAAATCTTACGAATGTTTCCAATGCGACTGTCTCTGACGGACAGGGCCAGGGCACGATTCAGAACGACGATACGGCACTGCTCGTTATCAGCCAGGTTTACGGTGGCGGCGGCAACGCCAGCGCGACTTACACAAACGACTTTATCGAAATCTTCAACCGCGGTACCACGACGATAGATTTTTCGGTTACGCCTTATTCGGTTCAGTATGCGGCCGCGGGGAGCAACTTCTCCACAAACAAGACCGACATTACTTCCGGGGTACTCCTGTCCGGCCAATATTTCCTGGTCCAGGAAGGTTCGGGAGGAGTCGTCGGTTCTGCTCTGCCAACGCCTGATGCTTTGGGAACAATCAATCTCGCCGCCACTGCCGGTAAAGTCGCTCTTGTTTCAGGCACCACGCCGCTAACAGGAACCGGATGTCCGTTAGGCAGCAGCATTGTCGATTTCCTGGGCTACGGCAGCGCGGCGAATTGCTTTGAAACAGCTCCGATCGCTGTGTCAGGTACAAACTCAAACGCCCGGTCAGTTATCCGCACGGCGAGCTGCACAGACACGAACAACAACTCCGCCGATTTCAGCAACCCAACAACCGCCCCGGTCGCACGCAACACCGCAGCGACGCCAACCCTATGTCCATAACAACACTAAAACTAATCGCCCCGTCCATAACCCCAAAAGCGTTGGCGTTGGGAGCGGAGACAGCTTGTCTGCCGCGTTTTCGCGCTGCGCGCTCATTGCAGACAGGATGTCTGCGCTCCCAGCATCTGCGCTCCCAGCTTGCGGTTCTGCTTCTGCTGCTGAGCCTATTTACCCCGACTGCGTTTCCACAAGAGAGTAAAGCGCAACCCTCACGCCCCACGGCTGCAGATGTGCGTGCGGAGTTTCTGCATGCCTGGAACGGATACAAGAAGTTCGCCTGGGGTCACGACGACCTGAAACCCTTGAGTAAGACTTATCACGATTGGTATACCGAGCCGCTTTTGATGACGCCTGTCGACGCGCTCGACACGATGATCCTGATGGGATTGAAAGACGAGGCGGCGGCCACAAAAGACTACATTGTCCGTAACCTTTCTTTTGACAAGAATATTTCCGTTCAGAATTTCGAGATCACGATCCGACTGCTAGGCGGACTGCTTTCAAGTTATCAAATGACGGGCGACAAGCGTCTGCTCGCCCTTGCCGAAGATTTGGGAAATCGATTGTTGCCCGTCTTCGACTCGCCAACCGGGATGCCCTATCGCTTCGTCAATCTGAAAACGGGCGCTGTTCGCGACCCGGATAGCAATCCGGCCGAAACCGGAACGCTGCTCATCGAATTCGGCACGCTAAGCAAATTGACAGGCAAGCGTGTCTTCTACGAAAAGGCGAAACGCGCGTTGGTTGAAACTTACAAGCGCCGCTCACCTATCGGCCTCGTTGGCGACAAGATAAATGTTGAGACTGGAAAATGGCTGAGCACTGACAGCCATATCAGCGGTGCGATCGACAGCTACTACGAATACCTGCTGAAGTGCTGGCTGTTATTCGACGATCAGGATTGCAGGCAAATGTGGCTGAACAGCATCGCGTCGATTAATAAGTATCTGCCGCAGGAAATCGATCGCGGCGTCAGTCGGCGCATAAAGCGAGAACTTTGGTACGGGCACGCAGACATGAACACCGGCAAGCGCACCGCCACGGCCTATGGCGCGCTCGACGCGTTCTTCCCTGCCGTGCTGGCTATGTCTGGCGACCTTCCCAGAGCAGAGCGACTACAGGAGTCGTCGTTTAAGATGTGGCAAGTCCACGGCATCGAGCCGGAAGAACTTAATTACAAAACCCTGCAAGTCACTTATCCCGGCTACCCTCTGAGGCCTGAGATTGTGGAATCTACTTACTACCTTTACCACTACAGTACGCGCGGCGCGCGTGCATCACGTCTGCCGGGGTCGCGTGCGTCACGCCGGCAACGTGGAATTCATAACGCGAATTTTTATCTGCAGATGGGCGAGCAGCTTTTTCGTGATTTCGTCAGGCACTGCCGGACCGAAGCAGGTTATGCCGCGCTGAAGAGCGTTGTTAGCAAGGAACAGGCCGACTCGATGCAGAGCTTTGTGTTCGCGGAAACCTTTAAGTACTTCTATCTTCTGTTCTCGCCGCCCCGGACGTTGGACTTCGACAGAGTCATTTTCAATACCGAAGCCCATCCGATCCGGCGCACGTGGAAGTAACTTTTTGGAGTGCGCTGACCTGTCAGCGCTTTGGTCGGCTGCGACCTGTCGCAGCCAGCCGAAAATAAAAAGATATAATCCCGACATGACACAGACCACTCGCAACCTCCAGCTGCTGGTTTTGTTGTTTCTTCTCCTGACCTCCCCAGTTGAGGGCCAACAGACCGCGAAGCCCTTAAGCCGTGATGCACTCATCGCCAACGCTCGCGAGATCATGTCGGCGGCTCGCTACGGCGCGCTCATCACGCTGGATTCCTCCGGCCTCCCCCAGGCACGCACGGTCGATCCTTTCGCGCCAGACGAGCACATGCAAATCTGGATCGGGACCAACCCGCGCAGTCGGAAGGTGGCAGAGATTCGACGCAATCGTCGCGTAACACTTTATTACTTCGATCGCGACTCCGAGGCTTACGTCAGCATCTCCGGCACCGCCCGGCTCGTTAACGCGCCGAAAGAAAAGGCGAAGCGTTGGAAGGAAGAGTGGAAAGATTTTTATCCTGACCGCGCTAAAGATTATTTGTTAATCGTTGTGACACCCGAGAAGCTCGAGTTGGTTAACGTCAAGAAGGGCATCGTCGGCGATCCAGTCACCTGGAAACCGCCTTCCGTAGTCTTCACGCGCGCTCGCAAAGGTAAATCGAAAAATTGATTAAGTTGACCGAAGTGTTTTTGTGCTTCAGTCAAGCGTGCGGCTTTGCTGCCTTCCGTGCGGTAAGGCTCTCTGCCTTACCGAGAGCATATTAGTTTCATTGAGGCTGCGCCTCTCAAGTACTTGCGGAGGCATACCCTCGGCAAGAATAGAAGCATGCCGGTAAGGCAGAGCCTTACCGCAAGGAAAGCGGCAGAGCCGCACCGTCACGCCACAATTCTTGCAATCTCCGCTCAAGCCACGACCATTACAGCAACTTGCTAGGCGTCTTCCCACAAACTAGACTGCCGCCAATGCATTCAATGGCCGATGCTCTAAGCTCGTTGCGTGAGCACTTCGGATTCCCGGACTTCCGCGAAGGCCAGGGCGAAGTGGTCGCGGCAATCCTCGAGGGCAAAAACGCTGTAGTCGTCATGCCCACCGGCAGCGGCAAGTCTCTCTGTTACCAACTGCCGGCCATGATGTTTGCAGGTGCGACGCTGGTTGTCTCACCACTAATCGCGTTGATGAAAGACCAGGTGGACGCACTTAAGGCGCGCGACCTTCCGGCTACTTTCATCAACAGTTCCATTCCCGAGCGGGAACAGTGGGCGCGAATCGACGCGCTGCGCCGGGGCGAATTCAAGCTCGTCTATGTCGCTCCCGAACGCTTCCGCAGCAGCCGCTTTCTCGAAGCGTTGAAGTCGATCAGTGTTTCGCTCTTTGCTGTTGACGAAGCTCATTGCATCTCGACCTGGGGCCACGACTTTCGTCCCGACTACCTGCGCCTTAAGACCGTGGTCGAGGCTCTTAATGTCGACGGACGTCGCGCGCAAACGCTTGCCCTAACCGCTACTGCCACGCCTTACGTTCGTTCTGACATCATTCAACAGCTCGGCCTCACCCGGCCTGAAACGTTTGTCAGCGGCTTCGATCGCCCGAACCTGACGATCGATGTCGTACACACCGAAAAGGAACGCGAAAAAGTTGCCCGCATCAAGCGACTCGCGAAGACACACGAGGGTTCGGGCATCATCTACGCGGCGACGCGCAAAGCGGTGGAACAGGTGACGCAGCAATTGCAGGGACAGGGACTCAGCGTGTCGGCTTATCATGCCGGCATGGGAGATGCGCTGCGTGTCCGAGCGCAGGAAGATTTCATGACAGGGCGGACGCAAATGATCGTTGCGACCAACGCCTTCGGCATGGGCATCGATAAATCTGACATCCGCTTTGTGGCCCACTATCAAATACCCGGATCCATCGAAGCTTACTATCAGGAGATTGGTCGCGCCGGACGCGATGGCTTGCCCTCATCGTGCGTGTTGCTGTTCAACTATGCCGACAAAAACACACACGACTTCTTCATCGAAGGGTCCTATCCCAACGCCGAACAGGTGCGGGATGTTTATAGAGCACTGCTTGCGACCAGGCTCAAGCGCATAGAACTTTCAGCGGCAGAGATTGCGAAACGCGCTGGCGTTCGCAACGAGATGGCTGTGCAGTCTTCGCTCTACCTGCTCGAACGCGCCGGGCACATACATCGGCTGGCCAACTCCAAAAACTTCGGCGGGCCCTCGACCACGCCACCCTGGGAATCGAAGATTGGGGCCGCCGCTGCTGGGACCGCGGGCGTCTCGCCCGCACCCGCGACGACAGACTCAACCAGAGGAAAACCCGGTCGCGGTGCTCGCGCAATCCTTATGCTTGACAACGTGGCGGCAACGAAGCTCCGCGTCACGCCGGCGGACGTAGAACGCCGCGCCGCTCTGGAACGTCGCAAGCTGCGCGAGATGATCGAGTTTTGTTATACCGAATATTGTTATCGCGCCCACATACTCGATTACTTCGGCGACCGACATCACGCGCGCCAATGCGGCACCTGCGGCAACTGTACGCCGACCTCACCTGCCCGAACTCCTCTCACAGACGCCGAGATGCCAACCGAGTCGGCCGTCATCAGTCGAAACAAAGATCGCAAAAAGGGCGCTGCACCGGCGAACGCTCCTCGTGCGCTCACTGACTTTGAGAGTTTGCGCGTCCGCAAGATCCTCGCCTGCGCGGCCCGTATGAAAGGCCGATTTGGCAAGAGCATGCTGGCTGCAACTCTGCGAGGCTCGGCTGCAAAAAACGTGATGCAGGCGCATCTGAACGAGCTGTCCACTTATGGGTTGCTTAGGGATTTACGGCAGGAGGATATCATGGTCTATATCGACGCGCTCCTGGATGCAGCATGTCTGCGGGTTAGCGGCGGAGCTTATCCGACCATTTCCGTTACGGAACTTGGTGAGCGCGTCATGCGTGAGCAGGAACGAATTGAACTCGCACTTATACAAAATCTGGAGAACGCAGAACAGCAATCGGTTTCCTAGGTGCTGATGCAGTTTGACTCGAACTTCACACAATTAGTACCGAAGTCAGAACCGGGAGCGGTTGCCGGCTTCGGTTCAATATTGAAACTACATCAGTACCGTTTCCTAGTTCTCCTCTGCAGAGTGCGGGTTTGAGTTGCATCCTCACGCGGCGCTGAGGACAAACAGCGAACAGAGGGGACATAATTGTCGTAATCTAAAGCAACTTCCTGGCAGGAGACTCCTTATGTTTTGTCCGAAATGTGGCTCTACTCAAAACGACGAATTGAAATTTTGTAAATCGTGCGGCGCGAATTTACTTGCCGTACGCCAGGTGATGGACAGTCGGGAGATCGACAAGTCCGATTGGGGCAAGAACTGGGTGGCAGATGTGGTTTATACACAGGAGGAGAGTAAACGACGGAAAGAAGAGATCGAGCGGCAACGTGGCATCACGCCGGAGATAAAGCTGCGTTACGACGAGATCAAAGGAGGCGTAATCACGGGCACAATCGGTATCGGCATAGCCATCTTTCTCTTCGTATTCATGCAGGGGATTATTCTCAGCGGCAACGTCACGCCGAACTCTGCGCAAATTCTTAGTCGTCTGTGGATCGCCGGTGTGATACCGCTGTGCGTCGGAATATCCCTAATAATAAACGGACTGTTCGTGAGCAAGAAACTCGTAGAGATTGCCGAAAAGGCTTCGCCGCTCGGCACCCATAACCTGGAAGGAGATCTAAAGGCTCAATCACTGCGCCCGGCGGATACCAGGGAGTTTATTCCTTCCAGCTTCAGCGTCACCGAACAAACAACGCGGCATCTCAGAAGTTCCGAAGAGAATCAGTAGCGCGGTTAACGGACTACTCCCGTGAGCGGACTCGACGCGCTGGCGTACAGTCGTTTCGACATGCGGCCTGCAAGGTAGGCTAATCGTCCGGCCTCAATAGCTAATTTCATCGCTTCAGCCATCTGCGCCGAATCATGCGCTTCGGCAATCGCAGTATTCATCAATACCGCGTCTGCTCCTAATTCCATTGCAATCGCCGCATCGCTCGCAGTTCCTACACCGGCGTCGACGATGATCGTGGCATCAGGAAGTTGTTCGCGCATTATCGCCAGGTTCGCGGGGTTTTGAATGCCGAGTCCCGAGCCTATCGGCGCAGCCAGAGGCATAACCGCCGGACAGCCAGCGTCCAAAAGCTTCTTCGCCATAATCAGGTCGTCGCTGAAGTAAGGCAGGACGATGAAACCTTCCTTCGCCAGGACGCGCGCGGCTTCCAGCGTTTGCTCGTTGTCAGGAAACAGGGTCGTCTGATCGCCGATCACTTCAAGTTTGATCAAATCCGTACCCAACGCTTCGCGAGCCAAACGCGCCGTGCGAATTGCTTCCTCCGAGGTGTAGCAACCGGCGGTGTTGGGAAGTATTTGGAGTGCCGGATCGAGGTGATCAAGAAACGATTCGCTGCTGCGATCGAGCGGCACGCGCCGGACGGCCACCGTGACCATCTCAGCGCCCGAAGCGCGATGCGCCGCTTTCATCTCATCGAAGCTGCGATACTTTCCGGTACCGATGATGAGCCGCGACGTAAACGTTCGAGTGCCAATTTCAAGTTTATCTAAAGGAGCGACTGCTGATGTTGACATGAATAAATTATAAGCGTGCTACGCGTTGCTGCCTATCGCTCAGGCTGTGGTGTGCAACGGATCTTGTAGAACACAAGGCTCCGTTAGGAGCCAAATGTTTATAGCACCGGGCTACGCCAAATTGTCTTTCCTACGTCAGGAGCGAGAGACTCGCTCCTGACGTAGGAAGGTTCTATGAGTTGGTTGTTACTATAAACATCTCGTGCCTACGGCACGAAAACATTGGTACTCACAAATAAATGTTATCGCGCTACCCACCGCCGACAAAATGCACGATCTCGATTTTGTCGTCAGCTTTCAACAGAGTCTCTGTCCAGGTTGCGCGGCGAACGACCGTGTGGTTGAGTTCAATTGCGATCTGCTCAGCCTTCAAACCCAAAGTCGCGACGAGCTGCGAGAGTAAGAGATCTTGCTCGACGTCCCGGGGCTCACCATTGACGAGAATGCGCAAAGATTTTGTTTCCGTCACTGCGCCGGATGAATCACGCGACGCGCTTCAATCGTCTCGCCCTTCAACTCGACGCGGATCAACACCGCCGCTCGTCCTGAGATGAAAGTCGGCAAAGTGGCCGAGACCACGGCCACGCCGTCGCGTTCAGTTTTCACAGAATATATTTGAGGACGAAAAGCCGTGCCCAATACTCTCACCGACACCGGCACTCCGGGTAGCGGACTCTGTTTTTTCCGAGAGTTGTCTGCCAATAAAACTCGGATCGTGTAAGTCTCGCCTGCTTGTAACTCCTCTTCATTCAGTATGGTCAAAGTTACGCCGCTTTCCGCCTGCACAACCTTCTGAGGAGCTTGCCGTCGGGAATCGTGGACGGTGTAAGCCGACGCGGGGGTGCGTGCAGGTAGCTCGGCTTGAACAGGCCTTGCCTCTTCAATAGTGTCATCTGAGGCAAGAAAGTCATCTGTAGAAATCTCAATCTCAAGCTGCTCGGATTCAGCAATAGATTCTTCCGTAGTAGGCGCAGTGAAACCTTCAAGTCCCTTCTCGGTCGCTTCAGATGGAGGAGCCGCGGCGTCGACCTGCGGCTTGCCGCCCATGCGTTTCAATTCTTCCAGCCGGCCGGCGTTGATCGCCGCGCAGATCAAGCGATGTTGTCGCTGCAGCCGCTTTGTCAACACTTCCTCGTTGAAGCCTGCCTCAATCAGGTCTTCATAACGAGAGCGCTTGCTAGCGAGGATCGCGCCACCAGCGTAAACAAGCGAGAGAATCAAAGGAGAATCGAGACCCTTGTCTTCCGTCTGCACATGGTAGACGACGCCTTCGTATTCAATGTCAGTATTAAATCCGGTTATCACAATGATAGGTGGAAATCAGATGTTCCGCGGAGCCGTCGTTAGACTGGCCATTTGCAGCTCAATCCGAGTTTACACAGCGATTTTTGCAGGGTCAATTAAGAAAAATATTTTGCGAATTCACGTTAAGAAGGTTGCTTGACACCCCTGATCACTTCGACTAGGATTCGGCTTGTACAATGATTCTCAATCTGGCATCGCGGCGAGTGATCTGTAATCGACCTCGGACGTTTAAGTCTGCCATCAGACCAACGCTTGAGAGGCGATTGACCTGATTCGTCGTAAGCTGAAAGTAGTATGAATTTTCGCCTCGTCGATTATCTGCCTATCCTGCTGATGTTCGTAGTCGCCGGCGGTTTCGCCGTAGGCAATATTGTGCTTTCGCAGTTT
>DASZDU010000383.1:0-3266 GCA_035941655.1 Pyrinomonadaceae bacterium
AAATGAGAAATGAAAAATGGAAAATCTTTTTGTGCTCGTCTATGATTCCTAAGTGACTCGCGAATGGCTCATAGCCGCAAACAAGCGCCTTCCCATCGGTCAACGAACCCTCGTGATGGGCGTGCTCAACGTAACGCCCGATAGCTTCAGCGACGGCGGCGAATTCTTCTCACTCGATAAAGCACTTGCTCACGCACAACAAATGATCGCTGAAGGCGCCGACATCATCGACGTCGGCGGTGAATCAACTCGTCCGGGCGGCGCCGCCATTGTCTCTGCTGAAGAGGAGCTGGAACGCGTTCTGCCTGTGATCGAGCAACTCGCTGCGCGCTTCGAGGTTCCGATTTCCATCGACACGACGAAAGCCTCGGTCGCGCGCTCCGCACTCGCCGCGGGCGCCGCAATTGTTAATGACATCTCCGCTCTGCGTTTTGATCCGGAGATTGCAGATGAGGTGGCGAAGTTAAGCGCTGGACTCGTGCTGATGCATTCGCGCGGCACGCCGGGAGCGCTTCATGGTCTGCCGCCTGTGGCTGACATCATGTCAGAAGTAACCAGCAGTTTGCGCAGCAGTATTGAGATCGCCGAACAACGCGGCGTGAAGCGCGAATCAATCGTAATTGACCCGGGCATCGGTTTCGGCAAGAGTCAGGAACAAAACATTGAACTGATCGCCAGGCTCGATCAATTGATCGCGGCCTTTCCCGACTGCCCTCTTCTGATTGGAACGTCTCGAAAATCTTTCATCGGCCGCATTCTTGCTGACGCGAACGGCGCCCCGGCTCCGGTTGAGCGACGTCTTCAAGGCAGCCTGGCTACGCTCGCAATTGCTGTCTTAAAAGGCGCTCACATCGTTCGCGTTCACGATGTTAGGGCAGCTGTCGAAACAGTCCGCGTCGCCGACGCGATTAGAACATGATTGGCCAACACACCTGAGCGACGACTTCTATTTACATTTACGATTTACCATTTAGCGCTTTTCTAAAACCTCAAGGAAAACCCTGAACTGAATTGAAAGTTGTGGCGCGTCTCCGCCGATGCGGTAACGAACGACGGATTCAGGAAAAGCGTGGCTATATTCCGTTCGCCGTAGTGTATGACCGTGTCTCCGGCGTCGAATCGGAGGGCCCAGCGTCGCGAGGGATAAAACTCAAGCACCCCGCCGATGTCATTCGCAAAAAACGTTCGTCGCCCCGTTTCGAAAATGCCTCGAACAAAATTGAAACCGCTAAAGGTAAATGGTTCTGTGCCGACGAGATTTTGCGAGCGATTGAAGCTCACGAATCCAGGCCGCACTTTCCCAAAGAATCCAAACCGTGTGAAACGCTGACCAGCTTTGACGCCGAACTGACCTTGAAGCACGCGGCCCATAGCGCCCGCAGCCACACCTTCTGCAGCGGGAAAGTAGTTGATCACTGATTCAAGACCAATCCAGCTCGTGAGATTGAAAGTGAACCTGCCGCCCAGTCCGCTTTCAGTCTGCGGGCGATTCTCCCCGAGGATAACCGGAGAGCCTGCCAACTGGCGCGGTGGGTTGAACGTCAGAGAGGTGAAGTGCGCGCCAACCTCGAACCTTGGCATCGATTCCTCATTCTTGCTCGGTCCGAGCCCATTGTTATTGCCTTCATCTTTGGGTGCCAGCAGCCGGAACGACACGCCTGAACTCAGCTGAAAGTTATGAGACGTTTGCGTAGCCGCGCGGAAGAACTCTGTAGTGTGCGAGAAATCGAGCACGTCGTGCGGACCGTAGCGGATCATCGTGTCGCCCGCGTCGAAACGCACGATGACTCGGGGCGACGGATAAACTTCTACGACACCGCCCAGGTCCATTGAGAAGTGTGTGGTTCTGATGATGCGATCGATATCGTAGACGGGAAACTGCTGGCCGTTGACTATGGTCGTGCCCGTTATCCTCGGCGCAAACGTGCCATCGAAGCTTACAAACCCTGGACGAGCCTTCGCAAACAAACCAACCTTGTCCCAACTCTTGCCTGCTTTCACGCCGAACTGTCCCTGAAGAATACTGCCGCCAGGTACGAAGCCGCGCGTGCTTCCGCTCGGAAAGTAATTAACCTCACCTTCAACTGCGAGATTGTCAGTGAGGTTGTAGGTAACACGCCCACCAACTCCCACCTCCCGCTTCACACCCGGCTCAGTCAAAGTTAATGAAGAAAACTGCGCGCCAACTTCAAGCTTCGAGGGTGCGGGCTGCTGCGCCTGTATTGGCATGCACACGAGCGGCAGCGTAGTAAATAGAAGCGTGAGGAATCGATTCATAAGTCAGTACCCAAATTCTGATTTACGTCGCAGCCTGACGATGGGTTGAACGCGACAGGGGTCGCGCGAATTTATCGTCGTCCGGTTGGGACTCCGTGGCACGCAACTTCGCCGGGCCAGTGACAATGTCAGGCGGAATTCTATAAACATTTCGCTCCGATGGAGCGAAGACACTGGTCGCCGGTTGCTCACGCGCTCATGGCTTTTTGATGGGCGTCGCGGCAAGCGGCGGTGTCCATGTATTCGTTGAAGGCCACGATCTTGCCGTCGCGAATGGTGAAGACGTGGGCGAAGTCGCCGCCGAATTCGCGCGAGTTTGATTTAACGCGCCATTGGTAGCTGCCGAGGGCGACAACTTTGTCGCCTTCCGCGATCAGTTCGCGTGGTTCGAAGGTCAAGGATTCCTGCGTTGAATTGACGCTTTGGAAGAATTCGCCGACCGAGTCGCGGCCGGTGCGAGTGCCGGCGAAAGGCACGCCTTCCATTTGGGGCAACGTCCAGTTGACGTCGTCGGCCATGAGATCGAGTAAGCCGTTGATGTTGCCGGTTTTGAAGTTGGAATAAGCCTGGTTGACGATTTCTTTATTTTGTTCGCTCATGGTTGGCTCCTTTATGTTTTGGTGGATTTGCGCGAGTTTTTATCGTTGATGAAGGTCGAAGTCAAGAGCGTGTCGAAATTAACGAATGTTCTTTCTCTGTGCGTCCTCAATGTGCTCTGTGCCTCTGTGGTGGGCGTTTCTCTTCCTTCTAAATCCACCACAGAGACACAGGGTTAACCGAGGCTGCACAGAGACTTGAGATCATTTGACAGACTCTGGGGAGTGAATACTTGTTCGGTTTTGATATTAGCTGTTATCGCCACTTGGCGGTGAGGCGCAGGTGTTATAATCGACGCATGACAAAAGCAAAAAAGAAAAAGGACAACGATGCAGCGACTGAGCGAGACCGCGACGATGAGAGTTCCGCAGAGGAATCAGAATCTGCAGTCG
>DASZDU010000384.1:0-7471 GCA_035941655.1 Pyrinomonadaceae bacterium
AGGTCGCGACCGACGAAAGCGCTGACAGGTCAGCGCACTCCAAATCATTTCACCCATTCATCCGCGATTTCGGTTTCCACTTTCACCGGCACGGTCTTCACATACTCTTCACCCGCCACGCGCATCGCGCGTTCTACTTTCAACGCCACGTCCTCAGCCTCGTCCGCATCCGCTTCCACGACAATCTCGTCATGAATGATGTTTACGATCTGCGCGTTGGTTCCGCGCAACTCATCGCGCAGCAGTCGCAGGGCGCGCTTGAGTATGTCGGCGCTGGTTCCCTGAATCGGCGTGTTTTTGCCGTTTCTCTTAGTCATTGAAATCTGTTGCCGGTCTTGATCGTCATAACGAAATCTAACCAGGCGGCCGGAGCCGGTTCGCGCCTGCCGCTCGCGCACTGCACGGTTAGCGGCTTCGTGCAAATAAGTATCGAGTCCGCGATAGGTGGCGAAGTATTTACGCAGGATATTCTCAGCTTCAGCGACGCTGGAACCGGTCATGATCGAGAACCGTTGGGCGCCGATGCCATAAACCACGCCGAAGTTCAGACGCTTGGCAAAATCGCGCTGTTCTCGAGTCACCTGGTCCGCGGGAACATTGAAGACTTCCGCTGCCGTCACGCGATGAAGATCGGCGCCCGATCGAAACGCATTGATAAAAGCCTGGTCGCCGGAAAACTCTGCCAGAATTCGCAACTCGATCTGCGAATAGTCGGCGATGATAAGTTTTCTTCCGTGCGGATGGCCGGAAAAGCAGCGGCGGTATTCGACCGCGTGCGGTACTTGTTGAATATTGGGATTAGTGCAGGAGAACCTGCCAGTCGGCGCGCCAATCTGTCGGAAGTCAGCGTGCAATCGACCGGTGGTAGGATTGATCAACTCAATCATGTTTTGGCCGTAACTCGTGAGGGCCTTTTGCACCGTGCGATATTCCAGCAAGGTGGCGACAATGGGATATTCCGCGGCCAGCGGCTGTAGTTTCCAATTGCGCGTTGAATCAGGAACGGAGATGCCAAGACGCTCCAGAGCTTTAGTTAATTGCTGGTGTGAATTGAGATTGATGTCGTCGCGCTGGGGTCCGCCAAAGAGCGATCCTTGCGACGACTCTTCCGCCAGCACCGACTGTAATTCTTCGGCGAGTTGTGTCCGCCTCTTTTCGACGATCGCCAATTGTTCCAGCCAACGGTCCTTGTGCATATAGAAGCCGGCCAGCTCCATGTCGGCAACCGCCATGATGCAATCGAATTCAAGTCGCGCGCAGTCGATAAGCGAATCGGATCGCAAGCGCTCGATTAGTTTCTCGCGCAACGGCAATAACACCGCCGCGTCACGCGCGGCATACTCTAGTTGAGCTTCCGACAATTCAAAGTTCCAATTGCTGAGCCGTTCAGTTTTATCAACTGACTCGTTCAGATAACGCGCCGACACTGCTTCCAGCCCGTGGCGTTCTTCGATGTCGCCGGCGCCGATCAATTGGCTGGCAAGCAGCGTGTCGAAAATTCCGCCGAGGTCTGTCCCCAGAGTGTGCTTGATAAACTTCGCGTCGAACTTTGCGTTGTGAAGAATTTTGATTGGACGAGGAGCGGCGAGCAGAGCGCGCAGGGAGGCGAGCGCATCAGTTTTCTTTAAATCGCCGTTTTGAAATGCGTCGAGGTCAATTACGTGTACACCCGAGGGCGTGGCCAGCTGAAGAAGTCGCAGGCGACCGTAGTATGGATCGAGCTCAGTGGTTTCAGTATCGAGTCCGATCGCCTGATGGCGTGACAGCGATTCGACAGTTTGGCGCAGTTCTGCTTCAGTCTTGATTACCTGGTAATTCGTATTCATCAGCAAGATGAACTCTAACAAGACCTGGGGCCGATCAGAAAATGCGCAGCTCACTATTTGGAAACATATCTCGAGAGATTGGAGCGTGAGGACTGGTCATAAATGGAACCGCCGGCGAGTCGCCAGCTTGGCGTGATGCCACTGATCGTCGAACACGCTGCTTGAGTCGCGAGACGGTCCCAGTAGTAACAGGTTTCACCACAGACCACAGAGACCACAGAAGTCGCAGTTACTAGGGCGGCTTGATCTCTTTCTCTCTGGCCTTGATAGTTTCTATGGCCTCTGCCACTTCCGCCGCTTCTCTCGGTTTGTTCAGTTCCAAAAGTATCGTCTTGTAGTCTGAAAGGATCTGATTATAGGAATCGAGGGTTGGAAGGTCTGATGACTTTGAGACAACGGGCAGGATATTGAATGCCAACTGCTGAACCGCCGCTACCCTGGCTTTATCCTTTAATCCCGCGTAGTAGTCGGCAACTTCAACTGCAGCGTTAACGAACGCAATTACGAACGATTCGGTAGCCGGCACGTCGCCGGCTTGGCTACTTAATTCGCGATAGCGCTTGGTCATGTTCGCAAATCTGCGATCAAAGAGTTGGTTGCTGTGTTCGCCCTTTAGCTTGATCAACGACTGGTAGAATTCGTCTTCCTGTATCCAGGTCTCCGGACTATCGCTGTCGGCCGCAGACAAAGCCGCGAGGCCCCGGTTCAAAGTTGCTTCGATTTCAGAAGTTCTCCCCTTGTTACAATCTCCGAAGTCGGCAGCGAGATCGTAGGCCTGCTTTGCCTGAAAGTATCTTTGCAAACCCACGTAAAGCGGAGCGATCTCCAACATATCAGTACATAAGGGGCCGAACTCATTTCGCCTATACTTGAGCGTAGCCTGCTGTAGCTGATTGGCCAGGTTAAAAGCGAAATCCGCCTTTTGTGTCTGCTCCCGGGCCTGGTATATTTCCCCCAGCTCGCTATAGCTGTCGGCTATTTCGCGGCCCATGCTGAGGTCGTAATTCTCCTGAATGTCAATAATTCGGTCGTAAGCTTCTTCCGCTTTGTCGAAGTGCTCCTGACTTGAATAGAATTCAGCCAACTCTCTGAGCACCAGCACCTGTTGTTGGGTGGGAGCACCTGGTGAATCATTGCGATCGCTATAGGGCGGCTCGCCCGCCTTCTTCCATAAGTCCGCCGCGATCTTGAAATTCTTCTCGGCATCAACATCCCTTCTCATGTCGCGGTAAAGGCGTGCCAGATTCAAGTACTCGGCAGCCACGGCTGAGGGTTCCTGATCGATGTGTCGCTGCTGAATCTCCAACAGCAGAAGAAACAACTCCTCCGCCTTCTTGTAGAAGGTCTCGGGCTCCTCGTTCACTATTCCACCCGACGGGTTGTAACCTGTTCGTGCTACAGACTTATAAGCCTCAGCCAAACCGTGGTAAGCGTTAAGCATCAACGGATCCTCATCCTTGACCAATGGCTTCAGGATATTGACTGAAGCATTGTAGGCATCGAGGGACCGACTGAAATGCTGCTTGGGATCGTGTCGCTCGGTGCCCTCCTGCGCGTTGTCGGAATCCAGCTTGCCGAGGCTGGCGGTCGTGGCCCCGATTTTGGAGTAAACCCAGGCAAGCTGCACCGTCATCTGCTCAGCTTTGCTGATACCCGATAGTTGTTCGCAGGGTGCTTGATTAGTTATTGACGGTCGCGGTTGATTTGGCACCAGCGAATGCAGATTAAGGCTCAAGCAATCGAAAGCCGCAAGAGCCTCTGCGTAATTCTCACGGCCCAACTCTTCGAGGCCCCGTCGTATGAGAGTGCTGCGATCCAGCGCAGCTTCGGCCTGTTTCTGGCTCGCCTTTGCGTCAGCTCTGGCATAGAACGCGAAGGCTGCCGTTCCCACCGCCAGCACGAACATCACTGTCATACCCACCATAAGGATCCGGAGCCGCCGGGCACTGGCAGCCTGTTGCCTGGCGTAGAGTTGAGTTTGCTCCAACTCTCGACGCTCGCGCGCGTTCTCTTCCTCTCGCTGACGCTCGTGCTCAGCAACCGCGGCGTCGCGCGCGGCGCGGCTGCCATCGAGATAACCAAGCGCTTGTTCAAACTCCTGATGATAACGCCTGGCCCAGGCAGCGTTAGGGTTAGCTTTCTGACGCCAATCAAGTGCGATCTGCAAACCGGGATCCTGCAGTAAGCCTTCGCTGCCTTCGCGATGGAGCACGGCGGCTTCAGCCAAACGACGGTAGATGCGCGCCGATTGAGCTTCTTCATTCACCCAGTCTTTGAGTCGCAGCCAATTCCGTATGAGACTCTCATGCGAAATATCGATGACTGTGTCAGGTTCCAGGGCGACGCCGGCGGGCGGCATCAGGAACGAGCGTCCACCACCACGGAAGATATCCACAACCGCTATCACTTCCGCCGTAGTCGCCTCGGCAATCGCGCAAATGTCTTTCAGAAAAGTTGGGCGACGAATCTCACGGTTATCCGCGCCGCGTTCGGTCAGCGCTTTGAACAGTTTCTCGGCAATCAGCCGGCTGCGCTCGTCCTGTAGTTCGTTAAAGGCTTCATCAGCATGATGCGAAAGCGCGTCGGACATAGTGCCGACCGCCTCATAGTGTTCAATTCCGATTGGCTCGCCGTTGCGACGGTGACTGGCCCAGTAATCCCAGGTGCGCATTAACGCGTGTTGCAGAATTGGCAACTGATCCGGATTATCACCCACGTCGTTCATCAGACGGTTGACGAGCGGTTCGCTGATCTTGCCGCGAGTCACACCAACAGGTCCGGTGATTGCGAAGCGGCGCTCATCGCGCGTCATGCGTGGGATTAAATACTGACCATCATTAATCGCTTCAGGCAGACCCTGAAACTGCGCGCAATCACCAAGGAAATCTGAGCGCATGGTCGGCACAATATAGATCTGAAGCTCCCGCTGTTGTGCCGCCTCGAGCAGCAGCTTGACGAACGCGGCAGCATCGTCTCCGCTGCTGGACGCAGGACGGGCCGCGCGAAAACGAAACAATTCTTCAAACTGGTCCACCACAACCAGAAGCTTGTCATGCTCGCCGAGTCTCGCTTGCCGCGCCGCGTCGACGAGGCCAAGGGAACCGCGCCGCAGTGTCGCTTCGATCACCGCCAGTGCTTCCGCCGGAGCCAAACCACCAGCGGCTTCCGACAACACACCTTTGTCCGCCAGAGCTGCCGCGAGATTGCCGATCGGATCGCTACCGGGGCGCATGATCGCGATGCGCCAGCCTGAGCCGGCGCCGGCCATCAGTCCGCCACGCAACGCGGGCAATAGTCCCGCGCGAACAAGTGAAGACTTGCCGCTGCCCGACGTGCCTACGATCGCGAGGAAGTGCGAACGCTCCAGGCGGGAGATGAGCGCGCTTGCCTGACCTTCCCGTCCAAAGAAGAGGCGGTATTCATCCGTCTCAAACGGCCGCAGACCGGGAAACGGGTTCTTTATTTTTTTCGCTTCAATGTTCACTGACATCATCAACCTCCGTCCGCCGCTTGCACTGCACTAACGAAGTCGCGCAGGTCATTAGGATCGAATGAGCTAAAATTGCGTATGACAAATGGCACCAGGTGAGTAAGAAAATCTTCTTTCTGCTCTGACGGCGGCGAGCCGACATAGACTGCATTGGCGAGCCAGTCTTCATCTCGCCCGTAGCCGTAAGCCTTTTCCAGATCTTCGAGGTTCTTTCGCACCCAGGGCTCATCACCGCTGCCAAAATAGACCAGCGCTGCGTCACACTCTCGGAGATTTCGGCGATGGTAGTCCATGAGCGTGTCCGTTTCGCCCTGATCAAGCCAGGTGATTACTTCCAGATTTTGTTTGAAAAGATATTCTTTGATCGGTTTGACAAAACTTCGATCGCGGTTTTCACAAATCAGGTAGACCTGCTTGAGCTTTGAGCGTTCAGGGCTCCGACCAACAGTCTTTGTAGCTGGATTAAGTTTTTCGACAATGCGCGTCTTCAAATCTTCAACGCTTGTTTGCAGCAGCTCGGCCCCCGCCGTCAGTCTGTTGTGAAGTTCAGAGACGAAAGACTTTTGGCGCTCATCTTTGATGGGCAGAGCGTCCGTCGATAGTCCCGGTGGTATCCAGAGTAAACGCAGAAACCCAGCGCTCGTCGAACCATGTTCGGCGGCCAACTGTTCCTGGATACGAATTACGCTTCGTGGATCGTCCTCCGGCGTCGAGCCGTAGCGCGTACCGATTAAATGAACAGAAAGCGCGCAACGCGCCAAGTCGCCACGAATTGCGTTCTCAGTCGCCGCCACTTCTTCGAGCGGAAGCTTCTGTTCCGGCAGCACGCTGTAGCCGCGCTGCCGCAATTCGTCGCCTACCAGCTCGCGCTCCTCCGAAAGATCAGAAGTAGTTTCAGCAAGATAGACCAACTTCGCGGTAACCGGCGCGCTGGTTCCGTTCGATTTCGGCCCAGCCGACGAAACCGGCGCGTCAGGGACTGACGGCGCGTCCGTTGTGCGGCTTTCGGTCCGCGGAGCTATCGGAGCGTCTTGTTTTCTGCTCGAATGCTTAATCTCGATCAGAGTTCTGGTGACGTCTGCGACCAGCCGGTTGAGTGTGCGCCAGTAGTTTTTATCACTCGCATCGGGACTGAATTCAGTCAGCAGACCGCTGATCGTGTCACCAGCGTAAAACTGGTAGCCGATCAAATTTCTGATATGCGCAGGCTCCAGGTGCTGCAAATGCTCAGGCAGAGGCGTCTTCACAACCTTGAACACGCGAGAGTGAAAACCTGGCGCTGCGTTAGTCGCCGACGGCCCCGAGGCGTGGAACGCTTCCATCTCGCGGTTGCACCAATCCGATTGCACATAACGCGGCGTGATAATTGGGACCAGCAGTAGCGATCTGGTTACGCCTTCGCTGATGGCCCCAGTAAGTTCGTAGTTGCCGCGGAGTTCTCGGCTGTCCCGCCAGATCTCCGGCTGGTAGCCCAATGCCTGACCTACCAAAACTGCAAGGCGCTCGTGAAGCAGATCTACCCACCCCTTGTCCTGACCGAAGGGGTTGAGATCGTCGAGGTGACCGTAGCTGATGAAGATGTCGTGAGTGAAAGCCATTGAGCTGTACCTCCGGAGTTGCCTGGCGGCAATCCGATTGTTTAGGAGTTCATAGTTTTTATTGAAAACACCGCCGGCGCAACCTAATAAGGCCTGATTGCAGGATTACCTTACGAGGCGAGGAGACGAGTAACTACGCGCTGTATACCTTGGAGCTTGGTGAGCTGTCAATTAATAGAATCGTTGGCAGTGGGCAGTGGGCAGAAAGTCTAAGTTCTCGCTATATTCTCTTTCTGCCTTACTGCTCACTTCCCCCTGCCCACTGCTCACTACCGGCTGTCGGTCTTGTCTTCACCAGTGTCAGCAGCAACAACGCCGCAGCTGCGCCGAGCACAGCACTTACAAGGAAAGCGGTTTGCGGACCGCGCCAATTCCACAAGGTCCCCATCAACAGAGAAGCCGGCAGCACTGTTATTCCAAAGGCCAGATTGTACAAACCATAAGCCGTGCCGCGCTGTTCGCGTTTGACCAGATCGGCCACCAATGCCTTCTCGGCGCCTTCGGAAAGTCCGAAATAGATTCCATAGATCATGAACAGCACCCATACGGAGACTTCA
>DASZDU010000385.1:0-2540 GCA_035941655.1 Pyrinomonadaceae bacterium
AAACGATTCAGCGTGGAAGGAGCAAATGATGAGCAATGTCCGAGTACTCGTAGGGACCCGTAAGGGCGCCTTCATTCTTACTTCAGATGGAAAGCGTGAAAAGTGGGACGTGAGTGGCCCTCATTTTGCCGGTTGGGAACTCTATCACCTAAAAGGATCGCCTGCGGATCCAAACCGGCTTTACGCCTCGCAAAGCAGTGGCTGGTTCGGTCAGATTATTCAGCGCTCAGACGATGGCGGCAAGACCTGGTTCCAACCTGGGACCCCGGTTGGCGAGCCCACGACAACACCCGAGGGCATGCCTTTGGGTGAAAGTAATAAGTTTGTTTACGACACTTCGTCTGAAACCGGTAAACCTCTTACGACCCATCAGTGGTACGACGGCACGGCGCATCCCTGGGAGTTCAAACGAGTCTGGCATCTTGAACCTTCCCTCGACGACCCAGACACCGTCTATGCCGGCGTTGAAGATGCCGCGTTGTTCAAGTCAACCAACGGCGGTCAAACGTGGCAAGAACTTGCCGGATTGCGCGGCCACGGTACCGGAGCTCAGTGGCAACCGGGAGCCGGCGGTATGTGCCTGCACACGATCATTTTGGATCCAAAAAATCGAGAACGGATCATTGTGGCCATCTCGGCAGCGGGTGCATTCCGCAGCGACGACAGCGGTGCAACCTGGAAACCAATCAATAAGGGCCTGCACTCACAATACATTCCCGATCCGAATGCAGAGGTGGGCCACTGTGTTCATCACGTGGCAATGCATCCTTCAAATCCGAATCTGCTGTTCATGCAGAAGCACTGGGACGTTTTGCGCAGTGACGATGGAGGTGATTCGTGGAAAGAGGTCAGCGGTAATTTGCCGACCGATTTCGGATTTGTAATTGAGGTTCACGCGCACGAGCCCGAAACGATCTACGTCGTGCCGATTAAAAGCGACAGCGAGCACTATCCGCCCAACGGGAAACTCCGTGTCTATCGCAGCCGCACAGGCGGCAACGAATGGGAGGCGCTAACCAAGGGTCTGCCGCAAGAAAATTGTTACGTCAATGTGCTGCGCGATGCGATGGCTGTCGACTCGCTGGATTCGTGTGGCCTTTACTTTGGCACGACTGGTGGGCAGGTCTATGGATCGGCCGACGGTGGAGATAGCTGGTCGCCGATTGTTAGAGATCTTCCCGCCGTACTTTCAGTGGAGGTCCAGGTGTTGTCATGAGTACGGCCATGATTCGGGTTGCAATGCCGTTGCATTTGCGGACGCTCGCGGGCGTGACGGGCGATGTGACAATACAGGTTGGCGAGATTGAGGGGGAAGTGACACGACGAACGGTGCTCGATGCACTGGAGGCACAGTATCCGATGTTGCGTGGCACGATTCGCCAGCACGTCTCCGAAGAGCGCAGGCCGTTCTTGAGATTCTTTGCCTGCGGCGAGGATGTAACGCACAAGTCACCGGACGCTCCGCTGCCTCCGGAAATCGCGTCGGGAGCGGAGCCGTTTTATATCATCGGGGCCATCGCCGGCGGTTAATTGTCCGATAAATTTTAGCTTGTCCTGGCGCTCGACAAACTAAAGTTTGTCGGACATTACGAGGAGAAAAATCATGACAAATAGCAATACAAATACTATCCGACTCCATCTAGTGATCCAGGCACCGCCTGAGAGAGTTTACCGCGCATTCCTTGATGCCAACGCAATGGTCAAATGGCTTCCGCCCAACGGATTCACGGGCCAGGTTCATCACCTCGATGCAAAAGTCGGCGGCTCTTACAGGATGTCCTTCACCAATTTCTCCACCAAAAAGAGCCACTCCTTCGGTGGAGAGTATCTTGAGTTAACGCCAAACGAACGCATCCGCCACACTGACAAGTTCGAGGACCCGAATCTGCCCGGAGAAATGCAGACGACGATAACGTTGCAGCAAGTATCGGTAGGAACTGAGTTGACCATCGTTCAAGAAGGAGTGCCCGCTGTTATTCCGGCTGAGGCTTGCTATCTGGGTTGGCAAGAATCGCTAACGCTGCTCCGGAAACTGGTCGAAGCTGAGATTCCAGACTAGACTTAAAACGATAGGCTGGTAAGCATGGATCTAACAGACATCAATCAACTCTTCAACTACACAGAATGGGCCAACAACCTGGCAATGGATGCGGCCGCACAACTGCCCGACGAAAGTTTGCGCCGCGACGTTGGTATCAGTCACCAATCCATCTTCGGAACTCTGTTGCATATGGCAGGCGCCGAGTGGATCTGGCTCGAACGTTGGAATGGAAGATCTCCGGCAAAGGCTGAAGCCTGGGCGCAATGGACGACGCAATCCTGTGCTGACCTTGCGGCGTTAAGAGATCGTTGGCAGGAACTAGTGGATCGACGTTGGAATTATGTGTCGGAGCTGGATAACGCGAAATTGATGAGCGAACTGCCTTTTAAACTGCTCAGCGGTGATCCGAGCTCAATGCGACTGGTCGATCAAATGCAGCATGTAGCGAATCACGCGACACTGCACCGTGGTCAAATTGTCGGGATGATTCGCCAGCTGG
>DASZDU010000386.1:0-6905 GCA_035941655.1 Pyrinomonadaceae bacterium
GGCGCCAATGTAGACGGTTACACCTTTGCAGAGCAGGGAGACGAAAAGCAGGAAATAGCTTCGCTGACGAATGGCGCAGCGCGAGACAAAATCAAGTTGGACAAGGGCACTGCCAACTTGGTGCTTAACTATTCCAATGTCAAAGACAAAAAGACGAACAGTTCACGTACCTATAAAACAGAAATAGTTAGGACTGGCAATGAGGTTGCCCTGGTCGTCACAGACATTGCCACGGGCGAGGTTGTCACCAAAGACACGTTTCCACCTGCAGAGCCCCACCAGCCGACTGGCCCAACCTTCAATTCTCTTGAAGAGTGCATCGCGGACTTCAATTGCAGGATCCGACCAGCGATCCAAGCGGAGGCAAATCGCACCTGTAGAGCACAACGTGCAGGAGTAACCTGCTGTCCCCCGCGTGGTGGCATTTGTACGATTGTGGATTTTCTAATTACGCCGACAAGAAGAGTGTGCGGTTTGATCGGACCTATTGACGACGTAGAGATAGTGTTGAGCCCGTGACAGGAAAAACCAAAGTAACGTGAGGCGGCTGCCTGCGAAGCTAGTTAGTCACGATATTGTTTACATTGCACTTGCTCCCCACGCTCAATTTTGAATTGAACGTGGGGAGCAGGTTTTATCGTCTGCTACTGGTTTTTCTTCGCGGCCTCTGCTTGTTTCGCCGCGTCAGTTTTCTCGCTCTTCGCAGCCGTTGCCTGTTTCAACTTGTCGCTGGAGCGCGCGAAGTTAGCCGCGTAGATCGCTGTGTTCGGATCGTTGTTCTGCTTGCCCAGCGTCTGTGCCTTCTCATAAAGCGGCGTCGCCAGATCAAGCTGTCCGCCCTTCTCATATGCTTCAGCCAGACTGTCGTAGACGTTAGCAGAATCTGGATAACGTTCGACGTTAGCCTTGAAAACGGCGATGGCTTCATCACGATTGGGGTTAGCGGCCAGCAGGAACTGATAACCTATCTGATTCACCAGAAGCTCGGGTGTGGGAATCGAATAGCCGAATTTCTTCGAGAGCCACTTGTAATGCTCGTCAGCGCCTTTGAGGCCGCCGGCAACAGCGCCCGTTTCCGGATCGCGCGGCATCTGCCAGCCGTCATACACTTTCCGCATACCGAGATAGTGACTACGCAGCACTACTGAGCCGTGATCCTCATCCGTCATCTGCTGCGCATCCCACTCAAATCCTTTTAGGTGAGTCTTAGCGAGCAACTCTTTGAACGCCACAAAACTCTTGCCAATAGCGCCAGGCTCGTTCCCTAGTGACGTGAAGAGCGTGGCATTCAGATCCTTGCGCGTCTTGAAAAACTCTTCGGCGCGCTTCAAGGTCGCCTCGTCGCTCCACTGCAGCGACGGGCTGACCGCTACATAAGAATTGAATAGGTCCGGGCGCGTGATCAACGCGTGCACTGTGAACAATCCCCCTAATGAGTGACCAGCCAGAACGCGATACGGTTGTACGCGATAGGTTTTCTCAATCTGCGGAATCAATTCAGTCTCAATGAACTTCAGAAAATTATCGGCGCCGCCGGCGGTTGCTAACTGCGCCGCGTTATCACCCGTTGCTTTCGTTGGCGTCAGGTCGCGGGTGCGGTCGGTGTTGGTGATACCTACAACGATCATTTCAGACATGCGGCCATTCCTCGCCAGGAATTCTATGGTGCTGGAAGTGTGGCCAATGTGAGCATCGCCGTCTGTCATGTAAAGCACCGGATACTTTAGATTGTTAGTCTCATATCCCCGCGGCGTGCGCACCAGGATGGTTCGATCTTCTCCCAGCACGCTGGATTTGATGGTTAGCTTTGCTGGTCCGCCATATTGAGCGAAGGCAGAAGCGGATACAAAAACCAGGACGACCAGAGTCCCCAGGAGACTGATGCCGGCTCTCTTGACTGAACGATTTGACTGATTAGACCGAAGGCACTTTTCGTAGGTAGCGGGCGCGCGATTAGATACGGCAGAGATTGTCATGCTCATACTCCTGGTTGAAATAGGGTGGAAAAACCAATTCACAGTTAGAGTTGCCATCGTAACCTGTGATGAGAAACTTAGAGGATAGGTGATAACAGCAATTCTCTGTCAGGGAAAGGATCTTGTGACCAAAGGGCCAGAGTTCGTGATGAACGGGTCGTCAGCACCCTGACGGCGGCACCTTGCGCCAGCTGCGCTAGACTAGTCCCTCCATTAACAGCGACAGAATTCTTCTTGACAGATTTTCGGGCTGTTGCCTATATTAACCCCAGTGATGAAGTACGCCCGCACATTTTATTACTTCGCCTTTACTTACCGCTTCTTCTACGGGAAGAGCGGGCAGGCGAAGACTGGGCGTGAAGTGCTAAAAACTTAAGCAGCAAGCACAAATAGCTTTCAATCGAGCCAACCGCGATTCCCAAAAGGGGATTAGACGCGATTGGCTTTTTTGTTTGCTTTTAAGCAGGTTCTGCGGGAATCAGCGATAGAGACGACTGAAGCATCAGCCCATTAACATCGAAAGGATCACCACCATGAACATCGAATATTGGCGCGCCGAGATTGACGAGGTAGACCGGGAACTCCTCCGGCTCCTCAATAGACGTGCCCGGCTTGCCATCAAGGTTGGCATCTTGAAAAAGGCCGCAGGCATGCCGTGCTGCGATCCCGATCGGGAGCACCTCGTACTTTCTACTTTGCGGCAAGTGAACACCGGACCGCTTGATAACCGGGCGGTAACCAAACTCTTCCGCCGCATTATTGGTGAATCGCGACGAGTCGAGATGCAGGTTCCTCACCAGGTCAGGGATCACGATATGCAAATTCCGAGCATCCGCATGGTCGCGCGAGGTTGATGTGAGCTCAACATTAACGAAAGTCGCGTTTCAGGGCGAGCCGGGTGCTTTCAGTGAAGACGCCGCCACCAAATTGCTCGGACCCGAGCTTGATTTGTTGCCACGGCCAACTTTTGGCGCGCTGTTCAGCAGCATTGCTGAGGGCCTCGCCGATTATGCGATCGTGCCGGTTGAGAACACTCTCGTGGGATCGATTCAACCCGCGCTCGATTTGTTTCTCCAGAGTTCACTAATAACCGCCGGTGAAGTGGTGATTCAGATTCGGCAGCAATTAATCGGATGTCCGGGAGCCAGCTTCGAAGAGCTGGAAGCGGTCGAATCTCATCCCGCAGCATTGGCGCAATGCCGGCGCTTCCTGGCGGCCTATCCGCGAATTCTTCCAATCGAGTCGGAAGACACGGCCGGAAGCGTGGCGCGAATAATCAAGCGTGGAGATCGTAAGCGTGCAGCGATTGCAGGAAGGCGTGCCGCGGAAATCTATGGCGGATCAATCCTCAAAGAAAATATTGAAGATGATCCTGAAAACTACACGCGCTTTTTGTTGCTGGCGGCAGAGTCGTCGGCGTTTAGAGCCGTGAACAAACCGCGGTCTGCTGCCGTCACAACCGCCTACCATGTTAAGTAATCCAGAAATCGAGGATAAGAATCATGATTGTCAATATGTTAACAACCGCAACTGCCGAAGAGATTAGCCATGTGATTGAAAGAGTTAAAGAATGTGGTTATCAGGCTCATGTGATTCAGGGCACGGAACGCACCGTCATTGGTGCCGTTGGCAGCACTGGACGCAGGGCCGAGCTCGAAGCCTTACGCGCCGCTCCCGGGGTTGATGAAGTAATTCAAATCACTCACCCGTTCAAGTTGGTAAGCCGGCAACTACGACAAGGCTGCACGGTTGTCGATGTGAAGGGAGTCAAAATAGGCGCCGGCGAACTCGTGGTGATGGCCGGTCCATGTTCAGTCGAATCAGAGGAGCAATTGCTGGAAACGGCTCGGGCAGTAAAATTCGCCGGCGCAGACATGCTGCGAGGTGGCGCCTATAAGCCGCGCACTTCTCCTTACGACTTTCAGGGCTTGGGCGTCGAAGCCCTGCGTCTGCTGCGTGATGCCAGCGCGGAAACTGGACTGCCTATAGTGACGGAAGTCATGAGCGAGGCGGATGCGGAAGTCGTAGCCAAGTATGCCGACATGCTGCAGGTGGGCGCCCGCAATATGCAAAACTTTTCACTGCTGAGAAAGTTGGCAACGTTCCCGCGACCGATCCTCTTGAAGCGCGGACCCTCCGCGACGATCAAGGAATGGTTGCTGGCGGCCGAGTATTTGCTTGCCGGCGGCAATGCCAATGTCGTGTTGTGTGAGCGCGGCATCAAGACCTTTGAAACAGCGACCCGCAACACACTCGATCTGTCAGCCATTGCGCTGGTTAAGGAGTTGTCGCATTTGCCGGTGATTGCGGATCCATCGCATGGCACAGGTTTGCGTAGTTTGGTGCCTCCGATGTCCAAGGCTGCGGCGGCGGCCGGCGCGGATGGTTTGATGATCGAGGTGCACCCATGTCCTGAGCGGGCGCTTTCAGACGGTCCTCAATCATTGGATCTCGAGGGGTTTACAGAGTTAATGAAGAGTCTGGGCAAAGAGGGTTTGCGAGAAGTAAAAGCGGCGTAGCTTCATGAGGTCAGTACCACCTCGCGGTAGGTACTCTCACACCAGAGATCGAGATCCAGGTTGTGTGCGCAAGCTTTGCGCGATCAGTGGAACAATGCGGCGCGGCACGTCGATCGCCGCCTTAATGTGCCGAGCGTGTGTGAAGTGGCCCGCAACGTAAATGCCGCGCACGTTTGTTTCAAACGTCTCCGGATCGTAAACCGGAATTTCGGTTAACTTACCTGGCTCGGTATTCACGCCAAGCTTTTTTAGCAGCGACAGGTCAGCATCGCTACCGATCAACACGAACATTACATCGTTGGGGATTGTCAGCGACTCGCCCTCCTCGGTTGTTATGGTGACCTCATGCTCTGCAACTGAAACAATGTTCTTGTAGAGCACGACGCGTAAACGGCCGGCAGCGACCTCGCGATCGAGCGGTGTGCGCACCCAATGTTTCATCGCTCCTGCTTTAGGATCGCGGTTCTCCCAGTCTTCGCGCCAGATTGCCAGCGTGGTGCGCGCTCCTTCCTCGGAAAGAAACAACGCCGCTTCAGCAGCGCTGTTGCCACCGCCGACTACCAGCGCATCTTTGCGAATGTAAGCGTATGGTTCGACAAAAAGGTGGTGCACCTTTGGCAGATCCTCGCCGGGAATGTTCAGGCGGCGGGGGTGAGCCATTGCGCCGATCGCAAATAAGACTCGCGCGGTAACATATTGATCTCTGTTCGTCTGAACTCGGAAACCATCAGTCGCCAGTTTCTCAATACCGATGACCTCTTCATCTGTGTTTATGTTGAGATCCTGATCGAGAACAAAATGGATGTAGTGTGAAAGCAGTTCTTCACGCGTGGGTTTCTCGCGGCAGGGCTTGAGTGCCCCTTCGTACATCTCCAATTCGTTGGGTGTGGAAAAGAGCGTGCGGCCGACAGGATATTGCCGGATCGTGTCGGCAATCGTGCCCTTCTCGAGCACGAGATAACTCAGCCCTTCGCGAGCTGCAGTCTCCGCGGCCGACAATCCCGCCGGGCCGGCGCCGATGATCAATAGGTCGAGTGGTTCAGTCATCTACAAGTCCAATGTCCAACGTCCAATGTCCAACGTCCAATGTCCAATGTCCGATGTCCAGGTGTGACATTCGCCACGCGCCGGTAGTTCAGAGTTCAAGCTTTAGCTTGCAACCCATTTGATATGGGCAACCTAAAGGTTGAACTCTAAACTGCTTGACCGACTTTGGTTCTGGCGCAGTTCAATTGGACGTCCGCCTTCGATTAATTAACGAAAACTTCTCCCCGGGCGACGACGACCGACGGCCCACCCACACGCACTTCATCAATCGCTCCTGGTTTGCCGCTTACGTCAAGGTTGATTCGACTCGGTCGATGCATGAAGTCACCCTGTTCAATGACAAACCTGGTCCTTCCCTCAACTGTTTCGGCATTTGAGGCGCCATGATAGACAAGGTACGCTCCCAACGCGCCGGCCGCACTGCCGGTCGCAGGATCTTCCGCGATGTTGTCTCCGGGCGCAAACATGCGAGCGTGCGCACGAGCCTCGCCGATTTCAATGGTCTCGCGAGTGAAAACCTCGCAACCAGTAGAACCGGACCGCTGATAAATTTCGGTAAGCAAGGCGGCATTTACTCTGCACCGGCCCACGTCAGCAAGCGATCGAATCGGCACCGCGAGAAACGACATGCCGGTGGATATGATCTGGATCGGAAGCGTCTCATCGAAATCTTCTGTTGCCAGACCGAGCGCTCTGGCGATTTCCGCCTGTTCGTGTGCGTCATCGATCTCGCCCTTGATCTCAAACTTTCCCTGCGTCATTACAACTTGCACCGGCGCGCCATCCTTGAACTCGATATCCACCGGCAACACGCCAATGCCGACTTCATGATGAATCCGAGTCCAGCCGTTGCCGCCTTCAGGAATCGGAACAACACCTTCCCGTGCCAGCGCATTCCAAGTGCCTACAATTGGATGTCCGGCAAAAGGAAGCTCACGCACGGGCGTGAAGATTCGTAAGCGTCTCAGTACCTCTGGCCCAGCCGCGACTGACGAGTCTTCCCGACTACCATCGCTCAACGCGGAATCGTCTTGCTCCGGCTGTTTACTGTTTGCTGTCTGCTGTTTACTAGTTAGCTGTTTGTTCTCCGGCTTGAGCACAAACACCGTCTCCGAAAGATTCATCTCCCGCGCAATTTTCATCATCTGCTCGTCAGTCAATCCTTCAGCCTCAGGAAACACCGCCAGCGAATTACCCGCGAAGGCTTCTTCCGTAAACACGTCGAGTTGAATGAAACGATATTGGTTCAAGTCGGAATACCGCCCTTCTTGTGGAAAGGAGATCATCCGTCAGTACAAATAGATGGGTCAAGCGTCAGTGAGGCACAACTGCTCGACTGCATACCTAGTGAGGCCATAGCCAT
>DASZDU010000387.1:0-2437 GCA_035941655.1 Pyrinomonadaceae bacterium
TTTCCGTCCTGGCAGGCTGCGGAGATGTGGCCGAGTGGCTGAAGGCGGCGGTTTGCTAAACCGTTAAGGGTCTTAAAAGCCCTTCACAGGTTCGAATCCTGTCATCTCCGCCATAAAAACAGAGGTCAGATGTCAGCGGTCAGAGGTCAGTAAGAGGCGTTTGGTTCTTTTCTACTGACCCCTGATCTCCGGCCTCTGACCTCTAATTATTATGACGGTACGCGTCCGCTTCGCTCCATCTCCCACCGGCTATCTGCACATTGGCGCAGCGCGTTCAGCACTCTTCAACTGGCTTTACGCTCAAAAGACCGGCGGCAAATTTCTGCTTCGCATTGAGGATACCGATCTACAGCGATCAACCGATGAGTCAACTCGCTCAATCATCGACGGTATGGAATGGTTGGGGTTGGCTTACGACGAAGAGATTGTTTTTCAATCCGCCAACGCCGACAAGCATCGCGCCGCTGCTTACAAACTGGTTGACGAAGGCAAAGCGTATCGCGATTTCACACCCAAAGCCGAACGGGATTATGCGACTGTTAAGGAAGGCATTGCCGCACGCGCGCGCGCTCACTCGGCCGAAGGCACGGATCATCGCAGCAACCCTTTCCGCGATTTGTCGAAAGAGGAGTCAGAGAAGCGCGCTGCCGCGGGCGAACCGTTCGCAGTTCGCCTGAAGATTGCTCGTGAGGGTAAGACTCACTTTGCTGACATCGTCTATGGACCGCAGGAGCGCGACTACAGTGAAATTGAAGACCTCGTCCTGCTGCGTTCTGACGGCCATCCGTTGTACAACCTCTCGGTCGTAATCGACGACATCGAAATGAACATTACCCACGTGATTCGCGGCCAGGACCACTTAACCAACACACATAAACAAGTATTGCTGTATGAAGCGCTCGGCGCCGCCGTGCCCCAGGTTGCACATCTGCCTCTAATCCTGGCGCCGAACAAGGGAAAGCTTTCCAAACGTAAACACGGTGAAGTGGTTTCGTTGACCACCTATCGCGATCGTGGCTTCCTGCCGGCGGCGTTTCGAAATTTTCTCGCACTGCTCGGCTGGGCACCCTCAGACGGCAAAGAGATGCTCTCGGTAGACGAACTCGTTCAGCAGTTTTCGCTGGAACACATTCATCGCTCGCCGGCAGTATTCAACTTTCAGGAAAATGATTCGCGACATTGGACCGACGGAAAAGCGCTTTGGATGAACGCGGAGTACATTCGCAACATGGCGGTTGAAGAGTTGCTGCCGCTGGTGAAAGCGGAGCTGCGCGCTAACAAACTTTGGCGTGAAGAATATGACGATGACGACCGCGAATGGTTGTTAAAGGCTGTCGATCTAATTCGCCAACGCTTTTTCACCTTGAAAGATTTTTCCGGACAGGGTCGTGCTTATTTCTCTGACGACTTCGATTTTGAAGAGGCTGCCGTGAACAAGAATTTGAAGAAGGAGCCGCGCCTGAAGGAATTGTTACCAGCTCTCGCCGACCGGTTTGAAGAAACTGATCCTTTCACGGCGGAAACGGCTGAGGCTGCACTTCGTAAGTTCGCGGAGGACTCGGGCGTGAAGGCAGGACTGCTAATTAACGGATCGCGCACGATGCTGACTGGCCAGGCGGTCGGTCCGTCGATGTTCGAAGTCTTTGAAATCCTCGGCCAAAAACGTTCTGTTGAAAGGTTGCGCAGTGGAGTACCATGGTTCGACGCCATGAATGCGCTCGGCGATGTTTAGGAGCTACGGTTTACGCACGCACAAAACAAGGAAACGATTATTCAGTTTAGAAAGCGGACTTGTCCGCCTGCCGAAAGGGGCCCAAGTGCCCTTTCTAAACGGGTATTTGACGGAGACAAAGAGCATGATTAACAAACTACTTTTAGCCGCGGGAATCATATTCATAACCGGCCTGGCTGCGTTGGGTCAAAACTCAAATTCCTCTCAAACGGGGCGGCCGCGTACTACCGTTTCCCCGACCAGTACAAACAAGGCGGTCGATCAGCAAAAGAATACAGATGTACAGGAGCCGACAACTACGCAGCCTGCGGCGAGGCGCACGGAGACCAAACCGAAGATGGCGACCACTCAAACTCCGGGTTCGGAAAGCGTCGTCGCCGCATTCAATGCGCTGATTAACGGAATACGGCACGCTGATGTTAAGGCTGTTACAGGCGTTTACCTGAATTCTCCTCGCCTAATACTCTTCAATAGCAACGGCACGGTTACAAAGGGATGGGAGCAGCTGCGCATGAACCGCGAGAGTTCATACCGCGATTTGAAAGATGTAAAGCTGGATATTCGCGACCTCTCGATCACCATGCTCGGTCGTGACGGCGCCGTTGTAAGTTGCCTCTGGACCCAATCGCAAACATACAAGGGCACACCCGAGACGGCTACGGGTCGAATGACTCTGGTATTCAAACGGGTGGGAAAAGATTGGAA
>DASZDU010000388.1:0-16250 GCA_035941655.1 Pyrinomonadaceae bacterium
AACTAATCGTCGGCAACTGCTCGCGCGCCGCCTGAAAGATTTCGTTCGCAGTCGGGTGGTCTTCGCGCGAGCGAATAACCTGCAGCACTGCGTCGCGCTGCCGCGTGAGTTTCTCTTCAGGCTTACGATTTTCAGTCCTTGTCACCATCTGATTGAATTTAGACTAATTCTAAATAGCTGTCAAGTCTGGGCTAACTAGACACGGTGGGGCAGCCTGCTCTTTCCAAGCAGAGACACAGAAAACCTATAGATTAGGGTGATGGGTGGCGAAATCGACAATCTTATCGACGTAGCTATTGAACGGCGGACACGAGATGCTATGAGGATTGAGCAACGCACTTGCTTCCGTCATGTCGTAGGTTTGCTTCAGGAAAAAATAGGGGACGGCCGCATGTGGCAAATCTGAAATCCGCGGCGCCAGCGGCAACATCAGCGAGGTGTGAACCAGCGCAGCGGGAACTGTCATACGCGATTGCCTGCCTCCAATTGACCGCGCGATTGAATTAAAGAGTTCGCGAGTCGTCAAGGGTGCTGGGTCGGCCAACTGTATCGTCTTGCCCACAGCAAGCGGGTCACGCGCGAGCGCCGACATTGCTTCAACAACAAAATCAACCGGCACAAGATTCAGCGCGACCTCACTGTTGCCAATGTTAAAAGCAGACAACACCGAAGGCCACTTCAATAAATAACGGATGAGATAATAAATGCCGTCGTATTTCGCGGTCTCACCAGAGCGGGAATCGCCGCAGACGACGGCGGGACGATGAATGGTGACTGGTAGTTCAGGCTTCAGCGCTTCAACTTCTATTTCCGCAAGATATTTTGTTTCTTCGTAGTGGTTGCGAAAGCCCGCGTCGTGATGCAGCTCCGTTTCGAGTATGCGGCCAGTACGTTTTCCGGCGACGTAACACGTGGACACATAATGATACTGGCGCAGTCCACGGACCCGGCGCGTAAAGTCATTAACGTTACGCGTGCCGATCACATTTACGCGATAGCCGAGGGCGCGAGCTACGGCCAGGTCGTATATCGCCGCGAGATGAAACACCACCGTCGACTCTTCAAGTGCGGTTTCCAAATCCGCTGCAGACAATCCGAGGTTCGGCGCGGTGATATCTCCTGATAACAAGCGGAAGTTTGAGATCGGTCTGCCGGCTTGCTGCGCAATGTTAAGGAGTTCCTGCTGCGCGCGTGCGGCAAATGCCGGCTGAACGAGCAGCAGGAAACGCCCGCCGTCGGCAGCAAGTCGCTGCAACAAACGAGTCGCGATGAAACCGGGAAAGCCGGTTAAGAAAATTGTTTCGCCTGTCAACATCTAGCTGAACTCCGCAACTTTCAAAGTGGAGATCGCTGGAATATTCAGTGGTGGCAGTGTTCCTATTAATCTCATTCACACCGAGGCTTTAGCCCGGTGTCAACGCAAACGTCAACCTGAAACCGTTTTAACGGTTTCTTTCACCAGCAGTAGCGTTCAGCCTACTCTAAACCGTTAAAACGGTTAGCGACATCAAGCAATAACGCTCTAGCACCGGGCTAAAGCCACAGTGTGAATGACAATACTCAAGCGAATCAAATTGATCCACCAGCCAAAATTCTAACGACCTTAGCTTCTATTCAGCCGCCGAGTATAATTCAGTACCCTCGCATGGGATAAAGCACTCGGTAGAATCTAACTTAGGATGGGAGACAAACCCCGATGAGATGTAACGGGCCTTCACGACGCAACCTGGCATTGATATTAACTGTAATCCTGGCGGGCGCAGCGTCGTTGTCGGCCCAGCAAAAGGTTGACTGCACTGTCCGTGTGACGCTCTTGCAGGTGAACGACGTCTACCAATTTGCTCCAGTCGATCAGGGAACCAGAGGAGGTTTGGCCCGGGTTCTAACTCTGAAAAAGAATATCGAGAAGGAGTCGCCGAACACTCTCTTTCTACTTTCGGGCGACACGATTTCTCCCTCAGTCGAATCGATTACTTACAAAGGCGCGCAGATGATCGATGCCTGGAACACGCTCGGCCTCGACTATTCAACTTTTGGCAATCATGAATTTGATTTTGGTCCTGAGGTCTTGCGCCAGCGAATGAAAGAATCGAAATTCAAGTGGATCGTCGCCAACGTGATTGATAAGAAAACCGGTCAGCCCTTCGGCGATGCACCGGCCTACGTGGTGCGGGAATTTGAGGGCGTGAAGGTTGCCATTTTCGGGCTCACGTTAGAGGAAACTAAAACGACATCTCGACCAGGTCCCGACGTTGAGTTTCTCAATCCGTGCGATACTGCGCGGAAGATGGTTGCCGAAATTCATGCCCGCGGAATAAAGACAGTCGTAGCGTTGACACATCTTTCAATGAGCGAGGACAAACAAGTCGCGCGCTGTTCCGGTGTCGACGTGATCATCGGCGGTCATGAACATACTCTGTTGGAGTCATCTTCCGGTGGCGCTCCTATTTTCAAAATGACCGCAGACGCTCGCGAGTTGGGGCAGATAGATCTCAACATCTCAAAAAGCACCGGCGCTGTCGAAAGTATTGACTGGAAGGTAATCCCGGTCACGGATAAGACTCCTGCGGATCGACAATTCGCGAGCCTCGACCGCAAATATGGAGCATTGATAAAGGAGCTTTCCCAGGTGGTTGGCCGCACCAGTGTCGATCTGGATGCGCGTAGCGCGGTGGGACGAACTCGGGAAACAAACATTGGCGATTTCATTGCTGATGCGTTTCGCTCGTCGACAGCTTCTGACGTTGGTCTGATGAACGGGGGCTCGATTCGAGCGGATGAAATAATCCAGGCCGGCCCGCTGACACGAAGAGACGTGCTTTCGATCCTTCCTTTTAAAAACAAAGTGGTGAAGGTGGAGTTAAGCGGCGCCACGCTGCGCCAGGCACTGGAACACGGTGTTGCGCGCAGCGCCGAGGATGCCGAGCCCGGCCGTTTTCCACAAGTGTCTGGTATCCGATTTACTTTTGACGGGCGACGGCCGGCGGGTTCGCGGATCATCGAGCTAACCGTGAACGGCAAGCCGCTGGATGAGAAGAAAACGTATACGCTTGCCGCCAGCGATTACGTGGCCATCGATGGCGGCGACGGTTATGAGATGTTGAAATCGGCGCGCGTGCTGATTCCGCGAGAGCGAGCGAAGTTTGATTCCGATGTCTTGCAAGCAGCCATCGTTGCGAAGAAAATCATTGCTCCCAAGACCGATGGACGCGTTAAGCGTCTGGACCAGAATCAGAAAACGACGAGTGATTGTAAGTAAGACCTATGGACGACGACGCTTACACGGATGATGTTTCGCCGGCTGCGAAGTATGAAGCGAGGCAGCTGTTTCAGGAGGCGTATCAGGCGCAGCTGGCTGAAAACTACGACCGGGCGATCGAGCTTTACAAGCGCTCGATTGAAACCTACCCGACTGCCGAAGCCCATACCTTCCTTGGCTGGGTTTATAGTTTTCAGAACCGCTACGACGAAGCTATTGAAGAATGTCTGGAAGCGATTCGTGTCGACGAAACGCTGGGAAATCCTTACAACGACATTGGCAGCTATCTCCTGGCCAAAGGCGACACCTACAGCAGCGTGCGCTGGTTCAAACGCGCGCTGTATGCGCCCCGCTACGAATCCTACGCCTTTCCGCATTTCAATCTTGGGCGAATTTACGAGACACGGAAGAAGTATCTCGACGCTGCTAAACACTATGGCAAGGCACTCGAACAACAGCCGGGTTTCAGCGAAGCAGCGGCCGGACTTCATCGGATGCAAGCGCTGTTGAACTAGTAAATTGTGAATCGTAAATCGTAAATAGTACGGACAATTATCACTCCTTTTTTAACTGAAGGCTCTTTCTAGCGGACCGCCCGAATCTCTCGCAGTGCCTACTATTCACGATTTACTATCTTCGTCTTCACTCGCTTCTCATCGACCGCGACGTAAACAACCTCAGCTTCCGTAACGCGCAGCACTTCTGTTTTCGATCCCACCCGTTCGGTTTCCACTATCACGCGAATGGTGATCGAAGTGGTTCCGATGTTTACGGTTTCCGCGTAAAAGCTCACCAGGTCGCCCACGAAGACCGGCTTGTGGAAGATAACTTCACGCATGGCGACGGTAACAAAACGGTCCATGCCCGTGCGCCTGTGCGCTTCGATGGCGCCAGCCATATCAATGTAGCTGAGGATGATGCCGCCGAAGATTGTGCCTGCCGAATTTGTATCGCGCGGCAGTAGAGTGATTCGAATAGCCGGATCGCGGAAGGAATTCATTGTGGACGTCCCCATGTGATCAATTTAAACAATAACCTGCACGCGGCGGAACAAAAGCAGATCGAGCGCGTCTAACTAATAGCTGGCTGCGTTGTACTTCGCAAACGAAAGGTTTGTAAAGCCATGCCAGCTATCACGTTCTATTGCCTCGGTTCCCTCTCAGTTATTTTCTTCCAGGAAACGATTGGTTCGGATTTCAACGAGCTTGGCAGGCAGCTGCTCGCAGGTTTTCTGGTGGCTGTTGCTGTCGCAGTCTCATTCACCGTCATCAAACTGCGCCGCCGCGACAAACACCCGCCGACGCCCTTCATTTCCATTATCAACGCCGAAAGAACGGAGACCACTGCGGAACTGAAAACACCTGGCGAAACGTGATTGTCAGAAACTACTTTGCCGTTATTATTCTGAGGGACGCAGTTGTTTGATCATTGGATCAAACTCCTCATGCAGGCTCGGATCGAGCTGAAATGCTTTGTTGAGATCTTTCCAGGCCTCCACATCCTGACCGCCATGCTTCAGCAGAATCAAACCCCGAAGAACATAGCCGCGTCCAAAATTCGGATTCAACCTGATGGCTGCTTCATAGTCTGCCAACGCGAGCGTATCTCGATTAGTCCGTTCGTAGGCAACGCCCCGGTTGACATACGCTTCCGCCGACGCCTTGATTTTCAAACCAGCGGTGAAATCCGCAATCGCCTCCTCGATCTTCTGCTGAGTAAAGTAGATGTTGGCGCGATTATTGTATGCCGCATCCGATGGCGCCAGCTCGATGCTGCGAGTGAAATCGGCAACGGCTGCTGTGTAGTCCTTTTGAGCCATGTATGCGACCCCACGGTTGTTGTAGACGTCGGCGTAGTTTTTATCCAACTCGATGGCACGGGTGTAAGCTTCGATGGCTCCTGTAAGATCGCCGGCCCGCTGGCGACTCAATCCCAGATTGTATTGCTCGATAGCTTTTCTTGATGCTCGACTTTCGGACTGAAACTTGTGTTCCTCATAAAGCGGCTCACCCGGTAGTTCAAACGTTTTCAGAAATTCCCAGGCCGTCTGATTTATTTTCGGCGCCAGATCGTAATACCAGTGGTCGTGTCCCCGTATCTCGACAAGTTGCACCGAAAAACCGTTGCTATTCAGCGCATCACGCGTGGCTCTTACGACGTTCAGCGGAAAATAGGCGTCAACGGTACCCACCTGGATCTGGATTGGCATTTTCCGCTTCGCAAGATCGATTGCCAAAGTCGAACCTCCTGACAACGCTCCAGCATGAATGGCGGTAGCCGCGAAATACTCCGGCTCGTAAAGAGACATCAACAACGCGAAGATGGCGCCAGCTGAATGTCCAAAGAGGTAAACCCGTTTCGGGTTAATCGGGTACTTACTTTTTATCGACTCCACTAGCTCATGCAGAAATGCAGGCCCATCCCTGGGGATCGACCACTGCGACGAATCGGTTGAGTCAGGCGCCACAATAATCACGCCTTCTTTTTCCGCTAAATCATCCCACTTCTCCGCGAGCGAGAGACCTACATGGTTTGAGCCATGTAGCAGCACAACGAGCGGAACCTGCGAGGCCGGCTTCAGTTTCTCAGGGACGTAAATATAGTAGGTTCGTTTCTTGCCTTCAGAGACAATCGTTTGCCTACTTATCTTTTGGGCGGCGACGCCGGCTGACGCAAAGGTGAACAGCAAAGCCAGCGTTACTAATCTTCGTTGAATCATTAGTGCGAGAAAATCAAGCAAACTAGGATACGAGTTGGATATCAAGCTGGCGTCTTGCCCAGTTTGTTATCTCTTGCTTCAGTTCATCAAGATGCCCTTCAAAGAAGTGGCCTGCGTCTTTGATGACGTTCAGTTCAATCTTCGGGTTGTTTAGTCTAATCTGATCAACCAGTGCCCGCAGTCGCGACAGATCACCAAATTCATCGCGGTCGCCATGGACAAACAGAATCGGTTTGCGGCAGTTCGCGAGGAAAGCAAAATCATATTTGTTCAAAGGTGTTCCAATGCTTATCAGGTTTCGCACGCGCTCGTCTGCAATTCCCACTTCCAAACCCACGCGCGCGCCAAACGAGAAACCACAAACCGTAATTGGTTGCTGAGGAAAAGTTGCAGCAAGATACTGCAAACCGGCGCGAACATCTTCAAGTTCACCGCGTCCTTCGTCGTGCTTGCCGGTGCTCTGCCCGACGCCGCGAAAATTTATTCGCAGTGTAGCCAGTCCCGCGTCGTTAAGCGCAGCAGCGGCGCGAAACACGACTTTGTTGTGCATGGTGCCGCCTCCCAACGGGTGCGGATGAAGCACCAGAGCAACGCCGGACTGCGGGGCGCCCTGCGGTTCTTTGAGAATCGCTTCAAGTTGGCCGTGCGCTGCAGGAATGAAGAGGTTGCCAGCTGGATACATCGCTTCGGAACGTAACTAAATCTTAAACAGAAATTTGACTTTCGAATCGTTCAGAGTTTAGCTTACCGTCCTTGAACGACAAACTCTTCACTCTTCATCGATCACGGCAGTCGTTTACTTAATCGCACAAGGAGCAGCGAATGACACGCGACAATTCACCGCCTGAACCTGCAAACAATTCGCCGATTGCCCTTGACGACATCGTCGAAAGCTCCCGAGCCATTACCGAGACGGCTGCCGATGCAATCATTACCATCGATACCAACAGCCGCATTCTCTTTGTCAATCGCGCTGCCACGCAAATCTTTGGTTACACGATGGAAGAAATGCTAAATGCCGATCTGACAATGCTCATGCCCGAATACCTGCGACATCTGCACCGTTCGGGATTTGGGGATTATGTTGCCACCGGAAAGAAACACATTTCCTGGGCGGGAGTAGAACTGCCCGGCCTCCACAAAAGCGGTAACGAGATCGCGCTGGAACTGTCTTTCGGAGAGTTTAACAAAGACGGCAAGCGGTTTTTCACCGGCATCGCGCGAGACATTACCAGGCGAAAACAGGCCGAGCAACGGCTGTCCGCGTTGCAAAAAATTACTGACTCGGCGCTGGCGCATTTATCGCTGGACGATTTGCTGCCGGAATCGCTCAACCGGATTCGCGAAGTCTTAAACGTCGACACCGTCGCTATTCTGCTACTCCGGACCGAAGGCGATGAACTCGTCGCCTGGGCCGCGCAAGGCCTGGAAGAAGAAGTTGAATTGGGCGTGCGTATTCCGGTTGGAGCTGGATTCGCCGGCCGGATAGTGGCGCAGGGAAAACCAATCGTAATCGAAGACGTCAGTCAGGCAGATGTTTTCAATCCGCTGCTGCGTGAGAAAGGCATCAAGTCGTTGCTTGGTGTCCCGCTGGTTGTTGAAGGCCGCCCCATCGGTGTGCTTCACGTCGGCACTCTGAAGTCTACGAAATTCAGCGAGGAGGATGTGCGTCTTTTGCAACTGGCGGCCGACCGCATCGCCTTGGCGATCGAGAACGCGCGTCTTTATCTGGTGGAAAGGACCGCGCGAGCTGAAGCTGAAGATGCGAACCGAGCCAAGGACGAATTCCTCACGATTCTTTCTCACGAACTTCGCACACCACTCACTCCGATCATCGGCTGGATCCACATGATGGAAAACGGGATCTTGCCGGAGGGCGATTTCAACAAGGCTTTGTCGATAATCAATCGAAACGCATACGGCTTGAAGCGCTTGATAAACGACCTGCTCGATATGTCGGCGATAATGAGCGGGAAGATGCGCCTCGATGAGAGTTACCTTTCAGTGGCAGACGTTTTGTCGGAAGCTATAGACAGTATGCGTTCTTATGCACGTGAGAAAGATGTTCGCATCGAGTTCAAGAATAAAGCTCAGGGAATTTCGCCTACTATTAAGGGCGATCGCAGTCGTCTCAATCAAAGTTTCTGCAACATCCTGCATAACGCAATCAAATTCTCTCCAGCCAACGGCACGATACGAGTCGAGTGTGCGGCAGCTGACTCTGAAGTGACTGTCACAATCAGCGACCAGGGCGAGGGCATACCGGCTTCGTTTTTGCCACACGTGTTCGAGCGTTTTCGCCAGGCCGATGGCTCACGCACGCGCACCTATGGCGGACTGGGTTTGGGACTGGCATTGGTTAAGAGTTTCATGTCCGCGCATGGCGGAACTGTCGAAGCGACGAGCGCGGGTGAAGGTAAAGGCAGCACGATTGTGGTCAAGCTGCCGCTGGCGACATTGCCAGATGCCCCCTCGCAACGGTTTAGCCAGGAGCCAAGTGTGCAAGAGGACACCGCACGTCGACGCCTTCTGATCGTCGAAGACCAGGTCGACACTCTGGAAATGTTGTATCAGCATTTTCGCACTCGAGGTTTCGAAACGTTCGCCTGCACTACGGCGGCCGAAGCGCTGGATTTCGCTAACCGGGAACATTTCGATTTGCTGATTTCAGATCTGGCAATGCCCGGGATGGACGGGCTGGAACTCATCAGGAAGCTACGGCAGCAGGAAGCAACGCAGAACACGCCTGCGATAGCATTGACCGGTTACGCTTCAACCAAAGATGCTGCGACCGCCATTGCTGCCGGATTCAGTGTCCACCTTTCCAAGCCGATCGACCCGACCGAACTATCGGAGGCAGTTGACTCGCTCCTCTCACCAGCACCGTCGCTTTAGCGGTGTCAACCACAAACAGTTCCGAGCCCGCGGTCGCAGCCAGTGAGGTCAGTACACCACGGGGTATGGGGTGGGTTCTGAAGAGGAGATCAGCTAAGCACCGAGTTAAAATCCCCATACTTGCATAGGATCGGAACCCACGCGCTACCGCCTGGTGGTACTGACTTCATGAGTCAAAAATGAATTCCTAGACAGGAATTCCTCTTTGGGCTACATTAATCACCCCCCAACGCAGTACTACAAATTGTTGAAATTGACTAACCCGGGAAGGTCCTGATGATCGCACCACACTCTCTCCCAACAGCTTCTCATTGCTTGAATCCCGTACAACTGTTCTCGTCGAGTCATCTGCTACCGTTTCGCGGCCAGGAATCCGCGTTGCCATCTTCAGGCAAGCATTCGTCGGCTGACAGCTCCGAGACTCATCGCTGCGCTCTGGTTGTTGACGATGTTTCTGATGTGACTGAGATGTTGTCTGTCTTAATGACCCATGCGGGTTACGACGTATCGACCGCATCGTCTGCTCAGGAGGCCATTGCCCTCGCGCGTGAACACCACTTTGACCTCGTCATTTCAGATATTGGCATGCCCGAAATGAATGGCTATGAACTAGCCCAGGCTTTGAGATCGCTTCCCGGATATGACGCCGTCCCGATGGTGGCAGTGACCGGCTACTCCATGTTTGACGATCGTAGTCGCTCGCTGACCTCGGGATTTAATGAGCATGTGACCAAGCCGATCGACCCTCGTGCCTTTCTCGAACTTATTGAACAACTGTGAGACTACGCTGCATTCTTCATCAGGCAGTTGGGCGATAAATGAAACGATCGCTGCATCTCCCTGAAGTGTTTCGGTCTGAGTCTGCCTTGCGCGCAGTGCAATTGTTCACAGCAGCGATAATCATCGTCACCCTGTTCTGGAAACTTCAGTTCTCCACTTCTGCTATTTGTTGCGGCGACTTCGATGGTTACTATCACATCAAGTGGAGCCGGTTGCTCTGGGAATCGCTGCGCAATCATAGTTTCCCGCCTCAGTTTACCTGGCTGCCGCTCACCACCCTGAACCCAAAAAACTATGTGGACCATCATCTGCTGTTCCATTTTTTCCAGATGCCCTTCACCTGGTTTGGCGATCTCAGAATGGGCGCCAAAGTCTCTGCCGTTATCTTTTCGAGCGCAGCGGTCTTCTCCTGCTACTGGCTGTTAGTGCGCTACCGAATTCGTTACTCCCTGGTGTGGTTGCTGGCTCTGCTGGCATGTTCCGCCCCATTTTTCTATCGCATGAATATGGCGAAGGCGCCGCCATTCGCGATCATCTTTCTCGTCATTGCTATCCGACTCCTTTTCAACAGGAAATACTGGCCGCTGCTGCCGCTCGCATTCATTTTCGCGCTGACCTATGACATGTTTGTGATACTGATCCTGGCCACAATCATTTGGACGGCGGTTATCGGTTGGACTGAACGTCGCGTCGAATGGCGACCAGTCGCCTGGGTTATTTTGGGATCGATAGCGGGCCTGGTTATCAATCCTTACTTCCCAACCAACCTTCATCTACTCTACGAACACCTGAAAATTAAACTGACCGCAGAGTTTTCCACCAAAGTCGGTAGCGAATGGTATCCCTATGATTCCTGGGAATTTCTTGGTAATTCCGTGGTGGCTTGTGTGACTATGGTGGTGGGCTATCTGGCTTTCGACCCGTCTGACAGAAAACGCGCGCACCATTCCTTGTTCTTTCTGATCTTCGCGAGCGCGCTGATGATCATGACTGCGCGATGGCGACGAATCGCGGAATACTGGCCGCCGTTTGCAATCCTGTTCTCTGCCTTTGCCTTGCAACCCTGGCTGGAGGGTACGCGTTCGACGCTGACTCGGCTGTCGACTGATGTGCTTGATGAACTGCAACCGTTCCTTGACCGGCCACTTTCAACGGCGGCAAAAGATGCGGCCGATCTGAAGGTAGTCTGGCAAATAGTCGCCATCGGAGTAGTAACCATTGCTCTTGGCGCAGTTCTCTTTTTCAATTTACGCGCAACTTTCAAGGACATTGGGCAGAGCGAACCACATGACCATTACCGCGCCGGATCGCAGTGGATGCGCGCCAATCTTGCACCACAGCAAATAATCTTTAATACGGATTGGGACGACTTCCCCAGGCTGTTCTATTACGATCCCAGTCACGCTTATGTATCCGGTCTCGATCCAACCTACCTTTATGACCGGGATCCGGCGCTTTCAAAACTTTATGATCGAATTACACTCGGCGAGGAGGAGGATCCCGGTCCGTTAATTCGCGATCGCTTTGGCGCGCGTTATGTGTTTACCGATAACTCACATGAGGATTTTTTCGACAATGCACGGACGAGCGGTTGGTTTGAAATAGTTTATGAAGATCAGGACTGTACGGTGCTTCACATTCGCGATCAGAAAGTGGAACCAGAACCAGACGAAACCCAAACCAACGATAGTGATACGAATGAACCTCAACAGAAAAACACGCCCTGAGCAAGCAATGGGATCCAGACAGCCTACAGCCGACGGTAACTGAAGTAGGTCGGAACATTCCTAATCATGATTTTTTGGATTAATATCTTAACCATCATGTCACATCGAATTCTTAGTCGCGCACTGATCATTTTGATCCTCAGCAGTATTGCACTGCCTTCATGTGGCGGTTCAAAAACCGGCTCTTCCAACCAGCCTGTGGCGGCGCCGTCGTCACCGCTACCTTCACCCAAGACCGGTTTTGAGGCAGATCTTGATTACGTCCGCAAAGGCCAATACACCTATGTTTGGGTTATTTCACGCAAAGACGGGCAGCTTTTGGATAGGAACGACAGCGCCTACCTCAGAAGCAATGCGCCGCAAGTGGTTGACTGGGTTACAAGCGAGGGAGGTAAAAAGGTAATCGCGGGGACAAACTTCGATCTGGCTCAGGGAAATCTCGCTTTGCTGCAAAAACGATTCAACGTTGAAGACTACTCGGGGAAGTAAATAACCGCAGGATCAAATTCAGCGTAGTTCGAGAAAATGTTCTTTAAGCTTGATGTTCAACTCACGAAAATCAGCGCGCAGCTCAAGCATTTCACCCCGCGTAGAGTGCACGACGCTCTCAATACGATCAAGCCTCACGCCGAGGCGTTCCTCCATTCCGGCCACGCGTTCGAGGACCGTTTCAATCGTAGGCTTCGTAACTTTTTCGTCCATGATTTCTAGCGATCCTCACGACAACCCTGCGAAAAAAGACACCTAGCAAATCACCCTTTACCACGCGTCCCGGCAGCCTACCAGCCGTTACGGAATCAACACCAGTTTTCCAAATTGCAAGCGATCTTTCATAAGCTCGTGAGCCTTCTTCGCCTCTCGTAGTGGCAATGTTTGATCAACCACCGCCCGAATCTTTCCGCTCTCAATAAACTTCAAGGCTTCGAGTAGTTCGGATTTGGAACCCATAAACGATCCGAGAATTGTAAGATGCCGGTAGAAGACCTGGCGAAGATCAGTTTGCGCCGCAAACCCGCTGGTGGCGCCGCAGGTGACGAGGCGTCCGCCGGTTTTCAATGAAGCCACTGAGCCCGCCCAGGTGGCCGCGCCAGTGTGTTCAAAAACCACATCGACGCCCCGCCGATTAGTCAGCCGTTTGACTTCCTTCGGCCAGTCTTCGGAGCTGTAATTCACGACTTCATCGGCACCGAGTTCCTTCGCCTTCGCGAGTTTTTCTTCCGAGCTTGCCGTGGCGATAACCCGCGCGCCGCGAAGTTTGGCGATCTGAATTCCCATCGAACCGACGCCACTTCCCGCCGCATGAATCAGCACGTCTTCACCCGGTTGCACCGCGGCACGCGTAACCAGCATGTGCCACGCTGTTACCGTTACCAGAGGCAACGCGGCAGCTTCTTCCCAACTTAGATTTTGTGGTTTAGGAATTACGTTCACGGCCGGCGCTGCGACAAGCTCGGCATAGCCGCCATTGCGCCGATAACCGAGAATGTCGTAATCGCGACAAAGATTGTCCCGGCCGCTGAGGCATTCGGCGCAATGACCGCACGAGATGCCGGGATGCAGCAGGACTTCATCTCCCTTTCGCACCCACGAAATTAAATCTCCGACTGCTCGGACCACGCCGGCGATGTCGTTGCCGAGTATGTGTGGCAGAGGAATTTCAACTCCCGGCAAACCGCCCCGTGTCCAGACGTCGAGATGGTTCAACGCACATGCCTTCACCTCCACCAAAACTTCGTCAGCCTTGATGTTTGGCTCCGGCACCTCGGCATATTCCAGTACCTCAGGTCCACCGTGCTGTTTGAAGACGACTGCGTTCATGAAGATGTTTTGCCGCGGATTCAAGCGATTCACGCGGACATTAGGGCCTTTGAACAGAACTCATGGGAGGGAGGATGGGTAAATTCCCTGCCGACGACATTGCTGCCGGGTTTATGCGCTGATTTGTTATTCCTATCCTGGAGTATCCGCGTAAATCCGCGGCTTGATCTCCGCCGGCTGCAGCGGCGCATCCTCAGCTTGTTGCCTCGCATGATAAGAGGAGCGCGTCAGCGGGCTCGATTCCACGTGCTTGAAACCTAACTCCATTCCAATGTCGCGCCAGCGTTCGAATTCTTCCGGGGTGACATAACGTTCCACCGGCAGCCGTCGCGCGTGAGGTTGTAGATACTGGCCTATCGTCATGATGTCGCACGAAACAGAACGTAAGTCCTTCATCAGGGTAACAACTTCATCAAACGTTTCACCCAGACCAACCATGATTCCGCTTTTAGTCTTCATGCCGCGCGCTTCAAGATCACGACGTGCGGCGGCGCGTCCGAGCAGCGTCAAAGACTGCTGGTAGCCGGCATCGGGCCGCACGCGCCGATAAAGACGAGCGACGGTTTCAGTATTGTGATTGAGCACGTCGGGCTGCGAATCAAGCACGGTATTCAGCGCATCCTCGTCACCATTGAAATCCGGTATTAACACTTCGATGCGGCAGTCAGGATTGAGAGCTCGCACCTCGCGCACAGTGTCTGCCCAATGTGCAGCACCGCCGTCCGGCAGGTCGTCCCGATTTACTGAGGTGATCACAGTGTGGGCCAGGTTGAGTTGCCGCACAGCCTCAGCAACGTGGCGAGGCTCATCCCGGTCAAGTGAGCCGGGCTGCCCCTTGCCGACGGCGCAAAACCCGCAATGTCGCGTGCAAATATCACCGCCGAGCATGAACGTCGCCGTGCGATCAGACCAGCACTCGAAAATGTTTGGGCAACGCGCTTCCTGGCAAACAGTGTGCAGGTTCAAGCCCTCAATCAGCTTCAAAACATTGTTCTGGTTCGCCGGATCACCTAACCGAATCTTCAACCATTCCGGTTTTGGCAAACGAGGCTTTGACGTGTTGCTGATGACTGTAAGTTCGCGAGACAAAGCTTTCTCCTGGCCGGGTGCAAGTTAACGTTTCCGGCACATTCTAACATCGTGAAAACAGATAGAACACCGGACCTCGTCTGGTATACTGCGCGGCAATTTCCCAACCGGCAAGCCACGATGCTTGCTAAATCTACCGGAGGCCACTATGAAACGACCGTTCAAGCTTTGCGTTCTTTCTTTAGTTCTGGCAGCAGCGATGCCCGCTTATGGCGACATTGCGCGCCCAAAACCTTCCCCTGAGCAACCGAAGATCTTACTTCACACCAGCCTTACCATCGTCCCTGACAGTAAGGCTAACGAAGCGCGCTTGCAAATCTCACAAAGCAGTCTGCAGGAACTACGAGCCGCGCTGGCAAACACGCCTGTCGAGCGATCGATGGCCCAGAGTCTAACCGGCAGCTCAACGCGCACCATGCTCGCAGGCATATTCATGTTTTTGTCGCTGTCGTTTGCAGGGGTCTGGCTGGCGCGCTCAGTTCAGACAAGGAGCCAAAAAACCATTGCTGCTTTGCTGTTCGGGACCGCGTTGATTAATGCCGCAGCAATGATGGTTCAAGCCAACGCTGGGCCACCGAGTTCTTTTTACTGGCGCAGACTGCCACAGAATTTAAGCAAGGGCGCGCCGACTAATGGCGGGATCGATATTGAAGTCGTGCCCGACCCAGGTGATGGTTCCGGTATGAAACTAATCATGCCCACCAGACCCAACTAAGAAGGAGAAGCCTGCAGTTGGAACGAACCGAAAACATCAGTTTGGCAAGGTCCTGGCGTTTGAAAGACGCGACGCTGGCCGGCGCTCGCGAACTCAGCCTTCGAGTGTTCGCAACTGTCTTAATCGCGTGTGCCTTTGTCTCCGCAATGTTGGCGAGCTGGTTGCCGTTGCAGGTATCCGTGGTCACAGTCTTTCTGTTTGCCGGCCCGCATAATTGGTTTGAGCTGCGCTACTTCCTGATGCGTTTGCCGGTTCGGTTTGGTAAGTCACGCAACTTTTTTATAACCGCCTTTGCCGGCATAGCTTTTCTGACGCTCACTTACGTTTCGCTGCCCGCGCTGTACAACTTCGGCCTCGTTCCGAATCATTTATGGCCGACAATTCTCGCGACCTGGAACACGCTATTGCTGCTGTGGCTTGGCCTGTTGGTCTGGCTACGCGGTAGAAATAAAGTCAGGCGCGACTGGTCGTGGGCGTTTCCCGTAACGCTCGCGTTATGTTCGCTCAACTGGTTAACGCCGGAATTCTTTAGCCTTGGGATCGTCTACATACATCCGCTGGTGGCGCTGTGTTTTCTGGATCGTCATCTCGCTCGCACGCGTCCCGAGTGGCTGCGTACGTACCGCGGCTGTTTGTGCCTGCTGCCGTTGCTGCTCGGAGGAATGTTCTGGCAACTCTCGCAAGCGCCCGCGCTGCCGGATGACAACGGTTTGTTCTGGCGCATCACGCAACACGCAGGCGCCCAGTTGCTGCCAGGCGTTTCCAGTCATGTACTTGTCGCCACTCATGTATTTCTCGAGATGCTGCACTACGGCATCTGGCTGGTCGCGCTGCCACTAATTTTGCCAATCGCTCATAACTTAGAAAGCAGTAAGGGTGAGGCTCGGAGAGATCGCATCTGGAACGCAAGGGCGATTCCGGTTGCACGCCACCCGCGCGGCTTTCCCAGGCTAATCGCGACTACGCTGGCGTTAGGTGTTTTTCTTGTGGTGGTACTTTGGTTTGGATTTTCTCTGGACTACACAGCCACACGCGACGTTTACTTCACGCTTGCGATCGCACATGTGCTCGCCGAGGCGCCGTTCCTGCTGCGAATGCTATAAGAAAAGTAAGCAGTGAACGGTAAGCGGTGAAGAGAGAAAGACCAAAGCTGCTTGCTGCTTACTGCTGACTGCTCACTTAGATGTCCCCAAATGAACTCTGGCGCTTCCTGCCAATTGGTTATCTGCTGACGATTCTCATCGAGAC
>DASZDU010000389.1:0-19087 GCA_035941655.1 Pyrinomonadaceae bacterium
GCTGCAACGATGATACTTGCTTTCCGCCGCAGACTCGTGAAGTCAAAATGTGGCTGAACGTGGAATAAAAAAGCGGAAGAGGGGGAAGAGGGGAAAAGGGTAAGGGGCAAAGGGAAAGGATAAGTCCCTTACCCCTTTACCTATTTGCCCTCTTACCCTTTTCTCTCCTCCCTATCACCGACATAAGTCTCCCGACCCTCCCGTGAACATTTTTCTCTCTTCGATACGAGAAAAAGAGATCCGTGCGACACATCGTGCACAGCGGCGCGATGTCTATGTTGTCGCTTGCAACTCCGGCTGAAATCAATTGCACACGGTTCGCTTCCAGCAGATTGATACAGGCGTGACCTGCGCGCGTTTCTGTGAACAGATCCTGGTGTGGAAAGGAATTTCTGAACCCGTCAATTACTTCCGTTCCCACTTCATAACAACAGGCGCCCGCGGCAGGACCAATAGCGACGCAGACGTCGCGGGGGCTCGTGCCGTATTCGGAGGACATTCGTGCCAGGCCCCTCGTCGCGACCTCAGCAAGCGTGCCGCGCCAGCCGGCGTGGACCGCAGCAAAAGCCCCTGTCTTCGGATCACCTAAAAGAACGGGAACGCAGTCAGCCGTTTTTACGCCCACCAGAACTCCGGGCGCGTTACTCACGATCGCGTCGCAATAGATCGTATCGCCGCGGGCATCGGCGGCAGGTCTTGCCTCAGCGTGGCTCTTAATCAAACGCACGTCGGCGCCGTGTACCTGCCAACAACCAGCGAGCGCCCAGTCTTCCGACTCGTTCGGGAAAAGCTTGAGAAACCGGCGGCGATTCTCCAGAATGTTTTCCGCAGTGTCTTCATTGAAGCCGGCGAGATTAAGTGCATTCTCCGGCATTGGGCTGACTCCGCCAACGCGCGTCGAAAAACCGTTGACGAAACCAGCGTCTTCGAGCGGCGCGCAAATAAGTGCCTGCAGGCCGTCAAGCTGGCGCCAGTAGAAGCCGGCGAGTGATAAATCCTGATCGCTTATGATCGTGGCCATTGGAATAGACATTATCGAAGTTGCACGCATTCGCGAAGTGCTGCTGCGGACGCCGCGCTTTCGCGAGCGTGTGTTCACCGCTGTCGAGCGCGAATATTGCGACGGTCGCGGCGCGGTGGCGGCGCAACATTATGCCGCGCGCTTCGCCGCAAAAGAAGCAGCTTTGAAAGCATTACAGACTGGATGGCGAGGCGGGATCAGTTGGCATGACATAGAGATCACCTCGCTGGAGAGTGGCGCGCCTGTTCTCACTTTTCACGGCGAAGTGAAGAGACTCATGGAAAGCTCCGAAGCGACTACGGCACATCTGTCGATGTCACACACGAGCGAACACGCGATCGCGCAAGTTGTACTGGAAAGGACTTGAGGTAAAGAGTGTTGAACTGGACTAACGCATGTCGTTCACGAGTGTCCGAGTCCCTCGCTTATCAATATCAACGCGCGTCAATCTCGACGACGACAAATTGCTGCTGCCATAGCTGTGACTGGCGGAGGTGGAATGTTGGGTTGGCACAACGTCGTTCCCATGTTGAGTTTCGGCTACTTCGCCGACGTCAACTCCGATTGAATCAGGCAGATTTCCGTGCAATAGACACTCGACGGTTGGCGAGAGTTTTTCAGTTACCGCGATCAACTCGCGACGCGGGCAGGACACGGTAGCAAGCGCACCGTTTTCAGCGTCAATCTCCACAAACTTTATTCCTTCCGGGCAGTCAAAATTTCGCCCGCCAAGTTCGGGTTTCAACGCCACTGCACCGTTGATGAAATCTGTCCACGCGGGCAACGCAGCTTCGGCGCCTGTCAGCCCGAGTTGTTCGTTGTCATCGAAACCAATCCAGACAACACATACCAGGTTGGGGGTGTAGCCGACAAACCATCCGTCGCGCGACGTGCCCGTTTTGCCGGCGACGGCGGTGCCCCTGACTGCCTCGCGTGCTCTGCGAGCTGTTCCGTGATCGATTACCGCCGAGAGCATGTTTGTGATCATGTAGGCAGTGGTGGGACTAATTACCGGCACATCGGCGACCTCGGCGCCGAGGTGCGCCGCCGGCGGCTCGCCGACACTCAAAATTGCTTTCGGCTTAACGCGAAGTCCGCCGTTCACGAAGGCCGCATAGGCCGCAGCCAGCTCGAGAGGCGTAACCTCTTCAGTTCCGAGCGCCATCGCTGGATAACGTTCCGGCCTTGGCAAACCAAACTTCTCAGACAAATTGGCAATTCGAGCCAAACCGGTTTGCAGAGCCAGATCGACGGTAACCACGTTTAGCGACTTTACCAGTCCGGTGCGCATGGTCACATCGTGCATCGAGTAAGCCCCGCCAAAATTTGCCGGACGATAAGTCTTGTTACGGTCGTAGCTGAATTCCCTCGGGGCATCGGCAAAAGTCTGCACTGGGGACATCCCATCTTCGAGCGCGGCGGCATAGACGAACGGTTTGAAAACAGAACCCGGCTGACGTCGCGCATCGGTGGCGCGGTTAAGTTGCGAATCGGCGTAGTCGCTGCCGCCAACCATCGCGAGCACGTTGCCCGTGTGCGGATCGAGGGCGACTAGTGCTGCCTGTGGTTTAGAGTTTGGCTGCGGATGGGCCACAGTGAGACGATCCAACTGACGACGTAACGCTGCCTCCGCAAGTTGCTGCAAGTCGAGATCGATAGTTGTGTAGATCCGTTGGCTGTCAGGCGAAGCGTCAAACTGAGAATCGCAAGTTCGATTTACATAATCGACAAAATACGGCGCCAGTGAATTGTCGGTATAGGACGCATTGGATAGCGCTACAGGTTCTTGCGACACTGCCGCGACTTGCTCGCTGCTAATCCAACCATCGCGCGCCATCGCTTCCAGCACCACGTTTCTTCGCTCGCGCGCAGCTTCAGCATGCTGCGTCGGCGAGAATCGGGTCGGGCCCTGAATCATGCCGGCAATTGTTGCTGCTTCGGCGAGCGATAGTTGGTTTAGAGTTTTGCCGAAGTAAATACTGGCCGCCTCCTGGACACCGCGTACGGCCACCGCGCCTCGTTGCCCCAAATAAACTTCATTGCAGTAGAGCGCGAAAATATCCTCCTTGGTAAGTCGCTGCTCCAGCGCGTAGGAAAGCATCGCTTCGGCGTATTTGCGCTGTAAGGTGCGCTCGGGAGAGAGGTAGGTGTTTTTTACAAGTTGCTGAGTAATCGTCGAGCCACCCTGGCCGATGCCGGGGGCGCTGGCGTTGCGCAGCAGCGCACGAGTTGTACCAACTATGTCGACGCCCGGATGTTGGAAGAAGCGCCTATCTTCGGTAGCGAGTATCGCCCGGACCAGCAGCGGCGGTATTTCCGAGAAGCGGATCGCTTCGCGTTTGCCCGCTTTCGAGAGGATATCCTGGGAAAGAATTTCCGGCTCGAGCGTAAATGAGTCGATGACAAGACCGGCTTGCTTCAGTCCGGAAATTTTGTCGTCTGCAGAAAAGCTGATTTCAATGAGGGCCGATCTGGTCTGGTTCGCATTGGGTCGGATTTCGATCGCTGCGTTCGTTTCGCGGAAGCTGCCGCTCCAGACATTGCTACCTTCTGACTTGACGTAACCCGCGCGCCGTAGGGCTACGACCAAATCAGTCTGCGACAGTTTCTGGCCGGGCCTTAAGGAACGCGGCGCGGCATAGAGACCGGGACGGCTGGTTAGGTAGCCGCCGGCAAGCCGGGCATCAATTAGGCGCGAGTAATATTTGTAGGAACTCAGCAGGGAATCGCCGCCAACCGCCAGCGCTATCACAAATAGACCGCAGAAGAAACGGAGGAGGAGTCGTCGATCAGTTAACGGGTCGTCATGAAAAAAGGTTGAGACACTTTCCGCAGCGGAGCGCAGGGACGGTAGCCGGCTACGGCCAGGCACGGATGTAATCAAGATAGCCATGAAAAAGTTGACGATGTTGAAAGGGTCGACACGCGCAGGCAGATCAGAACACACGCGTGCCGGGGGTGGTGCCGCCGTTACCCTTCAGTGCTCCACAGTTTTCCGAATGCTTTAATAAACTGCGAATGGATGAGGAATTCTTGAGTCTTGTCCGAGCTTGTGAAACCGATGCGCGGCTTTGCCGCCTTCGGTGCGGAAAGGCTGTAGGCTATGCCTCCGTCAATTCACTGGAGGCGTAGCCTCAACAGAGAAAACAGAGCGTCGGAAAGGCAGAGCCTTTCCGCACGGAAGGCGGCAAAGCCGCAGGTGCCAATTCAAAACGGGCAGCTGATCTTGATCTTGTTGGAAGGAAGACATCGATCCAAAACATACGAATTTTTGGATTCGATGAAATATCGACTCGTCGTTTGCGCTATGGTTTCAGTTAATTATAATGCTAGCCACCGTTCAGCTAATTTAGTCCGCGGAGTTTTCTATGCCCCAACCAAATCACATTCAAGCTGCGTCTGGAGATGTGCTGCTACTCGCGGGAACTATGAAGGGAGCGTTTATCCTCCGTTCAGATAAACAGCGCCGGGCGTGGGAAGTCGGCGGTCCTTATTTCCCCGGTCGCGCGATCTACGCGCTCTGCTACGACGACCGCAAAGGCCGCTCGCGCCTCTGGGCAGCGGTCAACAGTTCCTATTGGGGTTCGTACTTGAGTTCGTCAGACGACTTTGGGAAGACCTGGACCGAGCCAGAGACTTACGGCGTGAAGTTTCCAGAGGAAGCCGATTCGTCTGTCAAACAGATTTGGCAAATCGCGTTGGGCCATCCGGACGAACCCGACACGATGTATTGCGGTGTCGAGCCGGCGGCTTTGTTTAAATCAACAGACGCCGGGGAGAGTTGGACACTGGTCAAGGGACTTTACGATCATCCGCATCGGCCCCAGTGGATGCCGGGCGGTGGTGGACTGTGCCTGCATACCATTCTGCCTGACCCTTCAAACAACCAGCGCCTGTTCATCGCAATTTCGACCGGAGGCGTTTATCGCACCGACGACGGCGGTGAGAACTGGCAGCCTCGCAACCAGGGCGTGCGCGCACAGTTTCTGCCTGAGGACCAAAGGTATCCTGAGTGGGGCCAGTGCGTGCACAAGATAGTCAGTCATCCGGCGAATCCGCAGCGCATGTTCTTGCAGAACCACTGGGGTCTTTACAAGACTGAGAACGGTGGCGATTCCTGGACCGACATCGCCAACGGCGTGCCGTCGGATTTCGGATTTGCGATGGAAGTCGATCCGAATAATGCTGACAGCGTCTACATCATTCCGCTGGAGTCAGATGAGTTTCGCTGCACGCCGGAAGGGAAACTGCGGATCTATCGCTGGAATAACGCGGGTGAGTCGTGGGACGCGCTCGAGAATGGATTGCCGCAGGAGAATGCGCTGGAGACGGTACTGCGCGACGGCCTGTCGGCAGATCAGTTGCAACCTACCGGACTTTACTTTGGCACACGCAGCGGAAAGTTATTTGGTTCGGTTGACAGCGGTGAATCATGGACCGCGATTGAAGAAAGCCTGCCACCTGTCGTGTGCGTTAAGACAGCGATCGTCAGCTGAGTATCGGGGGCAGTAGCCCCGACTGACAGTCAGGGCTACCCGACATCTCAATTGCAATAGAAGGTAACTTATGAAGAGAACTTGGGTGTTTGCGCTTTCACTTTCGGCCCTGGTCACAATGTTCATGGGAACGCTCTTGCATGTTTCCCCAAACGTTTCTGCGCAGGAAAAACAACCTGAGCACAAGATGCTCGAGTTTCACATGGCTTTGTTGAAGCGCGGGCCGGCGTTTAATGCCGCGGGCATGGCAAAAGACTTACAGACGCAGCACATCGCGAACGTCATGACAATGCTCGAATCAGGCAAGGCCGTTATTGCCGGGCCACTCGGCGACGATGGAGAGATTGCCGGCATCCTTATCTTTCGCGCGAAATCCGCGGAAGAGGCGCGCGCCTGGGCGGAGAACGATCCTGCAGTTAAGGCCGGCTTCTTCACAGCTGAGATGCATCCCTGGTGGTCGGAAGACGTAATGAAGAAACCATCAACGCCAATCAAGTTAACAACTGCTTACCTCGCCTTGTTAACGCGAGGTGCAAAGTGGACGCCTGAAAAAACGCCTGCGACCGAAGAATTGCAAAAGGCGCATATCGCAAACATCGTTCGCCTGGCGGACATGAAGAAGCTCGTGGTGGCCGGGCCGTTCGGCGATAACGGGACCTTGCGCGGAATCTTCGTTTTCAAAGTGGCATCGCTTGAAGAAGCACGAGCCCTGACCGAAACAGACCCGGCGGTGAAAGCCGGCCGGCTCGCAATTGACCTGCACCCGTGGTTGGTTCCCGAAGGCGTTCTTCCTTAATACGCCGCTTATGATCACTTTCAACGTGACAGGTTTTCTGACTGACTTTACCGCCGGGCAAAGCCAGATCGTCGTCGATTCCGGTGCGAAGAAACTCGCTGAGGCTTTGGAAATCCTCTGGCGCCAACATCCGGGTTTGCGCGATCGGGTAGTGAATGAACAAGGAAACCTTCGACAGCATGTCAACATTTTTCTTAACGAAGACAACGTGCGGCGTAAGGAATTACTCGACACTACACTCCCGGAGAATTGTGAGATTACGATCCTGCCGTCGGTCAGCGGCGGAAAGCAGTGAAAGAGTTTCAAGTTTCAAGTTTCAAGTTCTGAGTAGCTCATCAATTGTGGTCAGTCTTGAACTTGAAACCTGAAACTTGAAACTTGAAACTATTAATTATGAAGGCTTCCTGGAACAACGCAGTCATAGCCGACAGCAATGAGACTGTTGTGGTTGAAGGCAATCACTACTTTCCCTACCACTCCGTTAACCAGGAGTATTTGCAGCCGAGCAATACACACACCAACTGTCACTGGAAGGGCGACGCCAGTTACTACAACCTGGTCGTCAACGGCGAGACCAATAAGGACGCGGCTTGGTATTACCCGGAACCGAAAGAGGCGGCAGCCGAGATCAAGGACCGCATTGCCTTCTGGCGTGGCGTGAGGATTAGTAAATAGTGAATCGTGAATCGTAAATCGTGAATCGTAAATCGTGAATAGTTTAAGCATTTGTAACCAGGTTGCATTGCAAAATTGAATTCGGCAATGACAAATGAAAAATTTGAAATGGAAAATGGAAAATCTCTTAATAACTAAGCGAACGTTTTAAAATTCCCATTGCCGAACGAAGGAACTTACCCACCCAACGCCGCGTACAACCCAGCACGATGTATTGTCCCACCTGCGGTTCAGAAGAAAGACAACTAAGCCAGTACTGCCGGGCTTGTGGTACTGACCTGCGCGTCGTGCGTAGAGGTCTCGAACGGCCCGACACGATTACGGCTTCGGCAGTTTCCGCGCGCGAACAGATTAGTCAGGCAATGGCTGAGAAAATCCGGCAAATGGAGTCGTCACAGGATCTGAAGCGAGTGGCGGAAGACGTGCTGCCGCAAATTGAAAAATTTCTGGAGTCGCCGGAGGAGAAGCGTTTGCGGCGCGTGAGGGCGGGAGTAATCACGGCTGCCGCCGGCCTTGGCACAGCGCTCTTGGTTTTTCTGATTGTGGCGAGTCACCAGGCTTTCGATCTGGTTCCCTTTATCGCCTTGGGTGTTATCGCCTTTTTGGTGGGGTTGGGGATGGTGATCAATGGACTCGTCTTCACTGTTCCCCGCAAGACGCTTGCCGATCGGACAGCCGACGCTGAGGCTCAAAGGCAATTGGAGACCGCTGATCAAGTTGGGTACGCCGGTAATCAAATTTCCAGTGCCTCTCATTCAACGAACGACCTTGCAAACCCAGCTGATCAAATCGCTCCGCGTTCCTCTGTAACCGAGCACACGACTCACCATTTGAATCGCAACAACTCTTAGTCAGCCGATCTTGACGGATGAAGTAGGTCAGTACCACCTCGCGGTAGCGGGTGGGTAAGCGTTGCATCTGCCCGGGTAGGAACCCACCCGCTACCGCGAGGTGCTACCGACCTCACTACGAGTTAGCTAGTGAAATCGCGGATGTCTGTGAAGGGAGTTTCGCGGTTGTCAAAGTTGGGTCGATAGTAATAAGCAGCACCGTCAAACTCCTGCATCCATCCATCTTCCATTCCCAACTCATCAAGCGCGGTGAGCGCGCGCAGCCATTCAGTTTCTGTAATGCGCCGCGATAGCAGAATGTGACGCCGGCTGGTGGCTGCCTGATGCGTGGGGTAATACTGCGCCATCATTGAAACGGCTACTCGCGGACTGAGCTCGTCTCGAATCCATTCCAGTGATTCACGCACGCCGGCAACATCATTCGGCAAAACCAGCAGACGGATGATCAGTCCGCGTTGCAATAACCCATCTCCGCTGAACACCAATTGATCGCCCACCTGCCGGTACATTTCCGCGATCGCGCGGCGAGCATATTTCTTGTAACTGCGAACCTTCGAATAGAGATAGCCGGCCTCGTCTTCAGCATATTTCAGATCAGGCAGATACACGCCAACGATGCCCTCGAGCTTTCTTAATACTTCGACCGAGTCATAGGCGTTGGTGTTGTAAACGATCGGAAGCTTCAAGCCGGCCTCCGCCGCCAACATGATGCTGCGCGCCATCTGCGGTGCGAAGTGTGTAGGCGAAACGAAGTTGATGTTGTGACAACCTCTTCCTTGCAGTTCAAGCATCATCTCCGCCAGACGTTCGTGAGTTACCTCATTCTTTAATTGCTCTTTGTGTGTTTGGGAGATTTGATAATTTTGACAATAGACGCAGCGCAGATTGCAATTGCCAAAGAAAATATTCCCGGCACCGCGCGTTCCTACCAGCGCGGGCTCTTCGCCAAAGTGGGCGGTATAAGAAGAAACGATCGGCAACCGCCCTGAATAGCAGGCAGCGATTTCGTCTTGCAGACGGTTGTTGAGGCAGTCGCGCGGGCAAACGGTACAACGTTCGAGCAAAGCCTCGAGCGCATCAACGCGTTTTGCCAATTCTCCGGTCTGGAGCAGTCGCAAATAACCAGGTTCCAGTCTTTGCTGATCTCTGACCTCTGACATCTGTACTCTGCCTTTATCTGTGTCCACGAAAGTGTACAAAGTGCGGTTTGTGATGCTCGACTAGATCCGCCGGCGCCACCCTCGTAGTTTGACTCCAGATGAAATCCATCTCCGCATGAATGGTGCTCAGCGCCAGACGCGCTTCGAAAATCAACAACATGCTGCCGTAAAAAAGAAAACAGGCGCCCACCAGACCAACGATCACCGGCACGTAGTTGTAGCGTGGACTGCTGGGGATAACAGCCACCACGCCAATAGCCACGCTGGTCGCCACAAACATTCCGGTGGCGAGATAAAAAGCTACCATCGCTCGCTGCAGAATGCGCGCGCGGCTGGTTAGCTTGTCAAGCTGTGCGAAGATTACGCCCTGGCGTTCTTTAGTGTCATCTGAACTGTTGCGCGCGAGCTCTTCGAGTTTGTCGGATAACGAGCGAACACGATCCACAACCCGGCCCAGCCGCGATGAAGTTGACAGAATCATGCTGCCGCAAGCGGAGATCAATACCGCCGGCGTAATCATCGCCGTCAGCACGGCAACCGCTGTAGATGTTGGATCCACTACTTCACTTCGCGTTAGTTACGGCGCCGCGTTCGTCGTTTCTTGACCGCCGGTTTTACTGGCGCCTGCACTTGCGGTACGGCTGGTGCGCTCGACGATGATGCCTCTTGCTTCGGCTTCATTTTCTGTTTAATCAGATCCAAAATCATTTGCTGCTGAAAACTCGCGCGTACCAGAACCTCATCGCCCTCTGCCGTGACTGCGATGGCTGACAGCAGCGACCGCGCAGACGCATCCGGAACTGACTTAGCTGCGTATTGCAGCAGGCCAAAATACAAGTTTGCCAAAATTCTTGCGGTATCGGGATTATCGGCGTTGGACACGCCGCGAATCATGAAGTTCGTCTCATCCATCGTCAGCGCGGCGTAGAAGTCGCCAATTTTGGATTCACAACGCGGGGTACGAGGCGTGGTCTCAGTGCCGAGCATACCGAAACTCTTGGCAAATGAGCCCCAGGGCGAACCCGCCAGGCTTATCAATGCATTTGGATCACGCACAAGCGACGCCAGGGCTTCGCTGCTGATGCGTCCTTTGCCGTCGCTGGCATCGATTGCCGCCCGCAAATATCCGGGCGTGCCGGTGGCTAAGGTATTACCGTTAAGTGCGGCTACGGCGATCTCTGTGAACGATTTTAGAAACGGATTTTTTTCCGATTCTTTCGCGATTGGCTCGATCGTCATCACGCCCATGGTCTTGCCGCCATACGACTCGTCGCGAAGTTTGCCCTGCGAAACTGTCCGCGCCAACGTCATTATTGAATCGGCGCTGAAGTCGCCACTCGACACGAACATAATCTCCGGTGCTTGGAAGTTTAGATCTGCAGTTGGCTTTCTGAAGCGAATAGCCATAACCAGATAATCCAACTTCGTCGGATCGACGCCGGCTTTTTGCTTCATTTCTTCAAAGCCCTTGCGCATGCCCTCGATATCTTTCGCCGGGAGAAACTTCGGCAAAGCTTCGTTGAGGATGCGTTGCGGGTTCACGTAAATCAGCATATCCGCTTCAGGCAGGTTCGCGAGCGAATTGATTACCGCCTGAGTGGCGGGTGAGATTGTCGAGGTCTTTGTCACGGCAGTTGCAGAATCAGGTGCGCCTGAATTTGTATTGCCGACGTTGGCCTGGCCCACCGCATTTTGCGCCTGAGCGCCTAACGCGGTAGCCGTCACCAGGAAAAGAGTTGCCAGGAGAGAACCTAGAGTTTTTTGCACAGCCGAAGCCTCCATTCAGATTGATCTAGACATTAATGTTCCGACAAAACGCCAGTCGAAAAGCAACTCAGTACCGCCTCGCGGTAGCGGGCGAATGAGTGATGCGCATGTCAAAAGGTGTCAGACCGACCCGCTACCGCGAGCTGGTACTGACCTCAATATCTTACAGCCAGTCAAGTTTTGATACGGTAAAGTCATCGCGCACGTTTCCGGTATTTAGGGTTGACGCGGGTTCGAAGAGTAAAACCTCAGCCTCTTCGTCGGCGACCGGCCGGTGCTCAACGCCACGAGGGACGACGATGAACTCGCCTTCTTCCAGCCACACTTCACGTTGCTGATCAGCCTGGGATGAATCTTCGCCGGGTTCGCGAAACTCCATTCGAAATCTTCCTTTGACGACCAGGAACATTTCGTCTTCCGCCTCGTGGTGATGCCACGTAAAGGGACCCTGAAACTTTACCAGCTTCACGTATTGCCCATTGAGCTCGGCAAGGATGCGCGGGTTCCAGTGGTCCTTAATCAGCGACAGCTTCTCGTGGAGGTTGATCTTGTTCATATTCAGAAGTAAACAGCAAACAGCAGACAGCAAACCATGAAGCGCGGCCGCGTCAGAAGAGAAACAACATTCGCCTTCCGGCTGTTTGCTGTTTACTGTTTGCTGTCTGCTCCGCCGTAGATTTCATCCAGCAATTTGGCCAGGCGATAACCAGCCTTAGCGAGTTGTTCCCGTACCACTTCGCGATTCAACGCCTCGTAATTGCTCGGACGGGTGATGTCGTAAACGACATCGGTGACTGGCTTGCCATCCCGCATGACCGGCTGCCCGTTGCGCGAAGTGACCGTGATGGTCCGCTGACCGGTAATGTTCAGCCCTCTATATGTGTGTTCGCGCGATTGCCGTAGAGAATCATTGGCAAACTGCACCGCCCAACCGTTAACTGGGCCACGCGGATTCCAACTTGATTTGGCGCGAACAGTGTCTTTCAAAAACAATCCGAGCGTGTCGGAAGTCTGTTTGTCAGTGGCCAGCATTAGCGATGTAACCAAATCAAAATCCCAGTATCCATGCAGTTTCTTCCTGTCGCGATCGATCACCAACTGATTAGCGCCATTATCGCTGGGCAGATTTTTTTGTTTGATGACGACCGGGTCCCTGGCAATCAAGATCTGGCCGTTAGGCCCATTGACCTCAATAAAGCCACAACCAACGTGCAGTGGTTGATGAATGTCGCCGAGAAAATGGACTAATAATCTAAGTGCATTGCGTTCGCTCAACGGATGATTTGGATCAGGCTGGCCCTGCAGAGTGCGAATGCAAACGTTGAGCAGATGAACGATATCGTTGTCGGGCGTGAAGTCGGGGCAAGCCTGATAACTTTTGCAATTGAGCGGCAGGTCGTCGTAATGCCATTCGCGGTTCTTTTCATTGTGCGTGACATCCTGAAGAAACGCGTTGGTGTCCGCGTCCGGATCAGTCTTACCCACGCGATCCTTCACCGTGTCCGCCCAGGTTGCAATGCTGGCGAGCGTTTCGCCAGGCTTGAGAATCTGCGCGATCTTTCGGGCCGTTCGCGGTTTGATGCGAAGTGAAGCAATCTTTCCGACTGTCTGATGGCCGTCGTCGCCCCATGCAAGAGCTGAAGCGGCTGGAGCAACAAGCAGGATCCCACCGAGCAGGATGGAAATGGTTCTTTTCATTAAGGCAGCTCCGTTGATCATTCTCAGTCTCAGTTAGAATAACCACGGCCAGTTTTATGTCAACTAAATGATATGCGGTGAGTATCACGACGCGCTAGCAAAGTGGTCACTGCAAGGCTCGGCGTTGGAAGCGTATAATCAAGATAGAAAATCTCGGGGTTGGGAAGGGTGGCTTGCCCCCGCTTTGATTGAGCGGCATTCGATGTAAGCGGGAGCAAGCCACCCTTCCCAACCCTGAGACTTTCTGGCTGAATGATACTTTTCAACCAATCAGATTTTCTATGATGAAATCAAGAAGAGACGCTCGTGCTTAACTTTGCCATTCAAACTGCTCGCGATGCGGGCGCCATACTTGTCGATCGACTCGGCCGCGCGCTACAGGTGTCGAACAAAGGTGATATCGATCTGGTCACCGAAGCCGATCTTGCTTCCGAAAAACTCATCATCGAGCGCATCAAGTCTCATTATCCTCGGCATGCAATTCTTGCGGAGGAGTCGGGCGCAACTGAGTTCGTACCTGGAACGACCGACTGGAAGTGGATCATTGATCCGCTGGACGGCACAACGAACTATGCGCACGGGTATCCCTGCTTCTGTGTCTCGATCGGACTTGAACATGCCGGCTCGATCGAGATTGCCGTGATCTACGATCCAATGCGAGATGAAATGTTTGCAGCTGAACGCGGTCAAGGCGCGACTTTAAACGGCCGGCGCATGCGCGTTTCCGATGTGGAAGATCTGAACAGTGCGATGCTTTGCACAGGCTTTCCTTACAACGTTCGTGAACGGCCAAACTTTGCGCGTGATTTTGCGAACTTCACGATGGCAGCGCAGGCTGTCAGACGTGATGGATCCGCCGCAATTGATCTGGCATATATTGCTTGTGGGCGATTCGATGGGTTCTGGGAAGATGGACTAAACGCCTGGGACGTCGCGGCCGGGTCGTTGCTAATCGAAGAAGCGGGTGGGCTGGTAACTGATTTTGAGGGTGGCAGGCTGAATATCTATACACCCAAAGTTTTAGCGAGCAATGGTCTCGTTCATAACGCGATGAGACGCGTGCTGGGAACAATGTAGTTTCATTTGGAGTGCGCTGACCTGTCAGCGCTTTGGTCCTGGGCGGCTTGACGCCCAGCGCGTTCATTACCTTCGACGGGAGATGGTCGCGACAGGTCGCGACCGAACGAAAGCGCTGCCAGGTCAGCGCACTCCCAAAAAAATCACAAAGCCGAGCGGATAACCTGCGCCAGCCGTTCTGTCTCGCGACGAGCACACGCGCGCGTTTCTTCACCTGGCAGTTGTTCCACCTGGAAAATCGGGTGATAAATAATTTCGACTTTTCCGAAGCGGGGAAAGAGCTGGTTAGCAGGCCAAACGCGATTGGCGCCTCGGATCGTTACTGGCAAAATCGGAACATCAGCTTCCAGCGCCATCCGCACCGCGCCGGCCTTCATGCGAATCATAGAACCGTCCGGCAGGCCGCGTCCGCCTTCCGGGAAAATTACAATCACACCCGATTCGCGCAGCCAGGTCAATGAACGACGAATTGCCGCCGGATCGCTTCCCTCAACCTGGAGCGGCCATGCGCCCAGCAGCCCGATAGCCTCGCCAACCACGGGCCATGAGAAGGCTTCGCTCCACGCCAGAAAGCGAACCGCTCGTTTTACCGGTAGCGCAAGCCAAAATGGATCGCCATAACTCTGGTGATTGGCGGCGATGATCAAGCCGCCGTTTTGAGGGATGTTCTCAACTCCCTTATGTTCCAGATGCCATAAGAGACGGCTGCCGGTTCCGATGACTGGTCGCATCAGGTTAATGGACCATTGCGGCAGCGCCATTTGCGCGCGCTTAGAACCGCCGACCGATTTGTCTTTTGGACTGGTTTCCGGATTACTCACTTGACGAGGAACAATCCTTTAGCGGGCGGGTGTCTCAGTACCACAGGCATTCCTGCCTGTCCTACAGTTGCCTCAAGTCAATTGAACCAAAAAAGAATTTTCCATTTACCATTTGAGATTTTTCATTTGCCATTCAGCAGAACATGGTGTCTCTCGCAGCTTCTCCTTCAATGAAAAATGAAAACTGACAGATGGAAAATGGAAAATTTCTTCTGTGCCCCAACTCGGAAGGCGTGTTCACCAGGACAGACAGGAATGTCTGTCTTACTTTGAAGCTTGTTTTAGAGCGGCCACTCACGATCGATGAATTCAACATGAATGCGCGGCACACCGGCAGGTCCCATGCTTGAGCCGCGTACGGCTGCATAAACCGATGTTTTATATTGTTCACTCGACAGCCGAATAAATCGACCCACCGGCAACGTCAGGGTGGTATAAACTGCCGCACCTTTTTGACTGATGTTTTCGGTTACCGTCCGCTCGCTAAAGTCGACCTCACCCTTTTCATTTAGTGTTTCAAGCAACATGTCAACCGGAATGTTATGCCGCGTCTGCGAGCGATTGTCCGATGCAGTCAGCTCGACAGCCACCCACTCCTCAACGGTGGTGAGTTGACCGGTGAACGCGCTAACTTCGTATCGCTTCGACGGATCGCCTTCGTAACTGCGCGGCGGTTGTTTCCCGATAAAAGCAACCCCTACTTCAAAGGCAGCCGCCTTCTTCTCAGTGAGCGCTGACGGTCTGATATACCGCACCAGTGCCCAAACACGATATTGATCTTCAACGTGATCGAAGACACGCAGTTGGCGCGGCATGGGAATGGTCATATGCAGTAGCCGCCCCTTTTCAACCGGTCTCTTCAAGGTGAAGCCTGCGCCGAAAGGAGTGACGTCAGTAAGCCGGGTAACTTCGGTCCACTCCAGGTCTGCGGTTTCCCGACAGCGCACGCGCACGGGAAGCTGTAATTCCAATCGCTCGCGAATGCGCTTCCAGGTTCGCTGTTCTGCCATTTTTGTTGATTCAAGATTTCGCTCTGCCGAGGCAGTGCGAGTTTTCGAATTCGGATGTTGGGGGATAATTTCTGAAACGCTAGCCCAACGTCGAAGCTATTGATTTTACAAGGGTTCCGGCGTTGTTCGCGGTTGCCAAAACATGATCGCTTCGGCTATAATTTCGCTTACTTCAGTCCTTTGGGTTGTCTATTTGAGCACCCTTGTTGATCGCTTGAATTCCGCGCCAGGGAAGCGCACTTCAACACAAATAAATACAAGTCCCTAAAAAAAACCCGTTCTTGCAGCTCGTCGGAAATAGTCTAACGCAAAGCGAAACTGCGGGCGGATTGTACTGGAAAGGCCAACGGGATGGAAACAGCATCTGAGCACAAACCTATAGACATTGAAGATGAGATGCGGCGCTCGTATCTCGATTATGCGATGTCCGTAATCATCGGACGCGCCTTGCCGGATGTGCGCGACGGCCTCAAGCCGGTGCACCGGCGTGTGCTCTGGGCCATGCACGAACTCGGAAATACTTACAACAAGCCATACAAGAAAAGCGCGCGTATCGTCGGCGACGTTATCGGTAAGTATCACCCACACGGCGACACGGCGGTCTACGACACGATCGTGCGCCTGGCGCAGGAATTTTCCATGCGGTACGCCCTGATAGACGGTCAGGGAAACTTTGGCTCGGTAGATGGCGACGCCGCGGCGGCGATGCGCTATACCGAAATTCGCATGGCGCGAGTGGCGAATGTAATGCTCGCCGATCTGGAAAAAGAAACTGTCGACTTCCAGCCAAACTACGATGAATCTCTGAGCGAGCCAAAGGTAATGCCGACACGCATTCCGAACCTGCTCATAAATGGCTCAGATGGAATTGCCGTGGGCATGGCGACAAAAATCGCGCCGCATAATCTCACGGAAATTGTAGACGCTACCATTGCCCTGCTTCGCGATCCGAACATCGCTATTGAAGCCCTGATGAAAATTGTCACCGGTCCCGACTTCCCAACCGGAGGCTTTATTTACGGTGGCGAGCAACTCAAGCAATCGTATTTAACTGGACGCGGAATAATTCAGATGCGCGCGCGCGCCGGCATCGACCGCATTGGACGCGGCACACAGGAGCGCGATGCCGTAGTAATTACTGAAATACCCTTCCAGGTAAACAAAGCTCGCCTGATCGAGCGTATTGCCGAGCTCATCAACGAGAAAAAGCTTGACGGAGTTTCCGACCTGCGTGACGAGTCAGACCGTACCGGCATGCGAATCGTGGTTGAGCTCAAGCGCGATGCAGTCCCGCAGATTGTTCTCAACAAGCTCTACAAACTGACGCCCATGCAGTCGTCCTTCGGCGTCATAAATCTGGCAATCGTAAACGGGCAGCCGCGCGTTCTAAATCTGAAGCAGATGCTCGAATGCTTTATTGACTTCCGCCGCGAGGTCGTGCGCCGGCGCACCGAGTACGATCTTCGCAAAGCGCGCGCGCGCGCACACATTCTCGAAGGTTTGACCAAGGCGATAGACGCGCTCGATTTCATAGTTACGCTTATCCGCAACTCGCGCTCGGTCGATGAGGCGCGCCAGTGGCTGACTGGACAAATGAAGACGACCAGTGAAGTGAAAACCTGGAAGGGAATTCCTTCGGATACGTCGTTGAAAAGTTATTTGCCGAAATTGCAAAAAGCGATGGATCGCCTGGCGTTTTCCGAAATCCAGGCGCAGGCGATCCTCGATCTGCAACTACGGCGCTTGTCGGCATTGGAGCGGCAGAAGATCACGGACGAGTATGAAGGAATCATCAAACTCATCGCCGAGCTGGAGGAGATTCTGGCGAATGAGCGTTCGCTGCGGCGCGTAATCGGCAATGAACTCGAAGAAGTCAAAAAAGAGTTTGGCGACAAACGACGGACCGAGATCGTTGAGGAAGGCGTTGAGTATTCAATCGAAGATTTGATTGCTGACGAGGACGTCGCGATCACTGTAACGAATAGCGGCTACATCAAACGCACGCCCGTTTCGACCTATCAACGACAGGGCCGGGGCGGCAAGGGCCGCTTTGGCGCTGCGGCGAAAGGCAGCGATTACGTCGAGCATCTGTTCATAGCTTCCACACATGCCTACATTATGATCTTCACTGACGATGGCATGGTCTACAAGCTGAAAGTGCACGAGGTGCCCGATGCTGCTGCCTCGGCACGGGGCAAAGCGGTCGTGAATCTGATCAACATTCCATCTGATCGGAAACTTGCAGGCGTTGTAGCAGTGCGCGATTTTCTCGAAGGGCGTTATGTGGTGATGGTCACACGCAAGGGCGTCATCAAGAAGACGTCGTTAGCCGATTTCCAAAACATCCGAACGAACGGAATCATTGCCATCAATGTCGACGATGGAGACGAACTGCTGGACGTTGTCCTGACCGACGGCACTAAACGAATTTTTATTGCCACACGTAACGGGCTCGCAATTCGGTTTGATGAAAAGAACGTGCGGCCGATGGGCCGGGCGACACGAGGAGTCCGCGGGATCGACCTGCGCGCGGATGACTACGTCGTTTCAGTTTGTCCGGTCTCTTCCGATGATACCGAGAAGATGCTTTCAGTCTCCGAACTCGGCTACGGCAAACAGACACCAATTACCACCTACCGGCTGCAGTCTCGCGGCGGCAAGGGCGTGATTAACATGAAGACCACGGAGAAGACTGGCAAAGTGGTGGCGGTTTTCCCGGTTGATGCCGAATCGGAAATCATGATCATCACGCAACAGGCCAAACTGATCCGGCTCGAAGCGGGACATATCCGCAAGACCGGACGCAGCGCGCAGGGCGTCAGGTTAATCAAGACTGACGAAGGAGATCGCGTAACCAGCGCATCGTTGGTTGAGGCGGCCGCGGAAGAAGAGATTGAGGGTACGCCGGCGAGCTAGTTGGAGTTTTTTTGAACCAGGCAGCGGGGGCTAGCCCACCTTCCCGATCTGAGAGTCGGCTATTCTAAGGTCGGAATCCTTTCGATCAAGAACGCGGGCGCAACAGGGATCAGCTTGCCTGGGCTTCGCCTTCGACCCAAACTTCACCGTCTTCAAACACTTCTTTTTTCCAGATCGGCACGGTGCGCTTTAACTCACGAATCGCCCACTCGCAGGCTTCAAACGCAGCACGCCGATGCGGTGCGCTGACAGCTATCACCACGCTCGTTTCGCCAATTTCAAGCCGTCCGGAGCGATGAACGATGCCGAGGTGGGCGATCTCGAAACGCTCATGCGCTTCGCGTCCAAGTCGCTCGAGTTCGCGCACAGCCATCGGGGCGTACGCTTCATAAACCAGATAAAGTGTTCTACGGCCATTCGTCCATTCGCGCGCGTAGCCGTCGAGCGTGACTGTTGCGCCACACTCAGGTACTACAACTCGGCGAGCAACGGAGCCGACGTCGATTGGTTCCGAGGTTAATTCGAAGAAGTCCCGGTTGTTGGCTGAAGGAGTGGCATTCGACGTTGAGGCGGGCGAGACACCCGCGTTCCCAGTATTCACAGGCCCGGCATTCTCAGATGCTTCGTCGGCGCCGCCGCTGACGGGTGGGAAGACGGCCAGTTCATCGCCGTCGCGGACTTCGCGATCCGTCGCCGCATACTCCTGGTTCACCGCAAATAGTAACGATCGTCCGAATCGTTTCAGGCCAGGAAACTCTTCAAGGAGTTCAGCGAGAGCAGTCGCGGCCGTCGGCCGCCC
>DASZDU010000390.1:0-12549 GCA_035941655.1 Pyrinomonadaceae bacterium
GGCCGAAAGCGGGTTAAATGAAGAAGCAGCGCGCGCCGCGTTAGACAAGTCGGGCGACGATCCGCGTGCAGCTTTGGTCATGATAAGGACAGGAAGTTCTAGCGAAGAAGCAAAAGCCGCGCTCGAAGCAGCAAACGGAGTAATTGAACGCGCGACTCAGATGCTCACGAAGTAGTTAAGATCCGAAACCAAGAACCTTTATCTTGTCTGTTACTCTTCATCCAGCACTAAACGGCGCGCGTGCGTGCATCTTTGACGCGGGCGGGACAATCGTGCATCCGGACTGGATGCGTCTTTCGCGCATCGCGGCGGAAGTCTCGGGTCGTTCGTTCAATTCCGAGGAGATGGCTCGCGCTTTCGGCGAGATGCTGAGAGCCGTCGGCATCGAGATACAACGCGAAGGGTTTGTTGTGCCGGATGAAATGAAGCGGCCACATTGGACCTTCCAACGCGTATATGCGGCGCTGGGTCTTGACGAGACGGCCAGCGCTGCGGTGATCGAACGCCTGAACGCTGCGCATGCACAGCGGCATATCTGGTGCAGTCCCGATCCGGCGGCCTCCCGCATACTCGATAATCTGAAACAACAAGGTTTGATCCTCGCCGTTATTTCAAACACTGAGGACGGGCGATTAACTGATTCGCTTGACGCAGCAGGCATTTCAGACCGCTTCGATCTACTCATTGATTCGCACCTGGTCGGCTGTCGCAAACCAGATGAGGCGATATTCCGGCTCACTCTGGAGCGCCTCGGTATCGAGGCCCACGAAGCCGCTTTTGTTGGCGATTCTTATGTGCACGATGCACTGGCGGCGCGTGCGTTTGGCCTGCGCGGAATTCTGCTCGACCCGCTTGGCTTACATCCTGAAAGCCTTTGCCCGCGGATTAAAACACTGGACGAGTTATGTTTCGATTAACACCGGTATTAGGAAGGTCTGATCAAGTCGACTCTTCCGGCCCTTGAAAGACCGGGCTAAATTCATACCGGCGCTACGCGTTGAAGAGACTTAATCAAAGCTTCGTTTAGTAATCTTCTGTCTCAGGTACTTATGAAAACTTTAGCTGTCGCTCTGATGCTATTAACGATTGCACCTGGGTTTGCGCAAACGAATCAGGGAGTAAAGCAAACCGCTTTGGACCAACGGGTGCGAGCGGAAGTGTCGCAGTTTAAAGGTAAGGTCAACGTGTTTGCGAAGAACCTCGATACCGGAACGGTGTACGAATTGGCCGGCGACGAAGGCGTGTCAACCGCCAGCACGATCAAAATCGCGATCATGGTGGAAGCATTCGCGCGCGTGAGTGAAGGGAAGGCGAAGTGGACCGATGAGCTGGTGCTCACGAAAGAGAAGAAGGTTGGCGGTTCGGGAATTCTCAACGAATTTGGCGACGGCCTGCGTCTGACACTGCGGGATGCCGTGACGTTGATGATGATTATGAGCGACAACACGGCTACCAATCTGGTGATCGATGTCTTAACCGCCGACGCCGTGAACGCGCGAATGGCGACGCTCGGTCTGAACGAAACCCGTTTGATGCGGCGCGTGTTCGGGGGCGGTGAGAGTTTGGAAGGCAAGAAGGAAGAGAGCAAGCGCTTCGGTTTGGGACGCACCACACCACATGAAATGGCTACGCTGATCGAAAAACTGGAGCGCGGTGAAATCATCAGTCCGGCCGTGTCCAAAGAAATGCTCGAACTGATGAAACGCGAGCAGGGAACTAATGGCATCTGGCGCGAACAATGGCGCGTGCCCAAGGCAACGAAATCCGGAGCGCTCGACGCCCTGCGCAGTAACATCGGAATTATTTATCATCCGCGCGGACGTATCGTGTTGGCAATCACCTGCAGCGAAATGCCAGACGTGAATTGGACGGTCGATAACCCAGCGCTGCTTTTGATGTCGCGACTGTCTGAGATTTTGATTGACGGATTAGGGAAGTAAGCTGGAGCACTGCTGGAAGCGCAGGCATCTTTTGGAGTGCGCTGACCTGTCAGCGCTTTGGATCGGTTGCGACCTGTCGCAACCACCGTTCGTTTTCAGCTGGTCACTTGGGCGTCAGGCCGCCCAAGACCAAAGCGCTGACAGGTCTGCGCACTCCAAAATTAAGTAAATGAAACCAATAGACCTCGTCATCATCTTTGGGTACTTGATTGGCATTACGCTGTTTGGCGTCTGGTTTTCTCGTAAACAAAAAACCACGCGCGATTATTTTCTCGGGGATCGTACCGTGCCCTGGTGGGCGATCGCGGCATCCATTGTCGCTACTGAAACCTCCACCATCACCTTCATCTCCGTGCCCGGAATCGCGTTTGCACGCAACGGCAATTTTCAGTTCATCCAACTGGTCTTCGGTTACCTGCTAGGCCGCATAGTCATCTCTATCCTCTTTATCCCTTCGTATTTTCGTGGCGAGCTGATGACCGTGTATCAATTGCTCGAGCGGCGTTTCGGTAATCGCATCAAAATGCTGGCAGCGTCGCTCTTCGTAATCATGCGTAACATCGCGGACGGGATTCGTCTGTTACTGACGGCATTCGTTCTGGCTGCGGTTTACACAGCTTTTCAACCGCAGGCAAATGCGGAAACTATCGTAATCGGTTCAGTGATCCTGCTCGGCGTAGTGATGATCATTTTCACTTACTTCGGCGGCATGGAAGCTGTCATCTGGGTCGAGGTGGTGCAGTTGGGAATTTACCTGGCCGGCGCGGCAATGGCCGGCATCGTTTTGGTCAACGCCATCAACGGCGGTTGGAGTCAGGCGATTTCTATAGGTGAGCAGTTTCACAAGTTCAACTTCATCGACTTCGGAATCAGACCGACTACTTACGCGTTTACTGCACCGTTTACTAACCGCGCGTTCACTTTTAGTTTGCCGATCGATTTGACGAAGACTTACACGCTTTGGGCCGGGCTGCTCGGCGGCTGCTTCCTGACCATGAGCACTCACGGTACCGATCAATATCTGGTGCAACGCTATCTCTGCACAGACAAGCCGCGGCGCGCGGCGCTGGCGCTGCTCACCAGCGGCCTGGTGGTGTTTGCGCAGTTCGTCGGTTTCCTGTTCATCGGCGTGCTGCTGTTTGCGTTTTATGCGCCGCATACCGATCCTGCTTATGCGACCTTGGGAAACGGCGTAGCCACTCTGCCCTTTGCGGGCGCGTTTCAGACAGTTGGCGGCGATCGCGTATTTCCTGACTTCATCACGAAGTTTATGCCATCGGGCTTATCCGGTCTGGTAGTGGCTGCAATTTTTGCCGCTGCGCTCTCATCATCGCTAAATTCGATTGCGGCTACGGCAGTCAACGATCTTTACAAACCGTTCAAGCCGCGACGCGACGACAAGCACTACCTGCGCGTGTCGCATTGGTTGACTTTACTTTGGGGCATTATTCAAATCGGCGTGGCGCTCCTCGTAATGCGGCAGAATCGTTCAGCGCTCGATCAGGCACTGTCCGTGGCGTCGTTAATTAACGGCCCGGTGTTAGGTGTGTTTTTGGTGGGAACCTTTCTGCGACGCGTTAGCGAACCGCCGGCGCTGATAGGAATGCTAACGAGTATGTTGGTGATGATCTACATTCGTTTTTGGACGCCGATTGCGTGGACGTGGTATGTGCTTATCGGGAGTTTGATAACTTTTGTGGTTGCGTGGCTGGCCGGATTTGCGTTTCCGCCAGCTTCAAGCAAGCAGCGTGACGAGCTTTCGCCAACTGGATGATTATTTTTTGGAGTGCGCTGGCCTGTGAGCGCTTTCGTCCGCCGCGACCTGTCGCGGCGAGCGTACCTGAACATCAGAGAATTATGCGCCAGGGCGCCCAAGACCAAAGCGCTGACAGGCCAGCGCACTCCAAAAAAGTTGCCGCGACTCGCAAAAGATTCGCTAACTTCCACGTAAATAGAAATACAGCATTCATAATGAAAAAAAAGACTCAACCTGCCATTCAAAAGTTTCAACTGACCGTTCTGTTGGCGGCTTTGCTGATAACAACGTTCTTTCAGCCAATCGCTGCACAAAGGAAGACAGCCGCGGCCCGCGCGAAGACGAACGCTTCCGTCAAGCCTTATTCATCGAAACCGACCAGCGGGGCGCTCAAATGGGCCGACGCAGAATTGCGACGCATGTCGCTTGACGAGAAGATTGGCCAGCTAATTTCCGTCGGCATCAACGCCACTTTTCTGAATCAGGACAGCGCTGCTTTCAAAGCGCTGCGCCATCAGATCGAAGACAATCACGTTGGCGGAATCATCCTTTTTCGCGGCCCGGTTTATGAGTCGGTGATGTTAGTTAATCGCATGCAGAAGCTGGCGCGCTACCCGCTGCTGATCTCCGCGGACCTGGAAGCGGGTGCGGGCATGCGCTTCGACGATACGATAAACCTTCCCTGGAACATGGCCGTCGGTGCGACCGACAATCCCGACTACGCGCGACGTCAGGGTGCCTTGACCGCGCATGAGGCGCGCGCTCTTGGCGTGCAACAAATTTATGCGCCGGTAGCGGACGTCAACAACAACGCGGCCAATCCGGTAATCAATGTTCGATCGTATGGAGAAGATCCTGCGGCCGTAGGGCGGTTTGTTGCCGCCTTCATCCAGGGAGCGCAGAGTAATGGAGTGATCGCAACGGCGAAACATTTTCCCGGACACGGCGATACAGCCACTGATTCACACCGGGGCTTGCCGCAGATTGACGTCAACCGGAAACGATTAGACACCGTCGAGCTGGTTCCGTTTGAGGCAGCGGTAAAATCGGGCGTAGGCTCGGTGATGACCGGACATATCGGCATGCCGCAGATCGATCCGACCGCGGTAACTCCGTTGCCGCGGGATGTGAAGTTAAAGCCCATCGACACGGATGAGGACGGCGAGGTTGTAGTAGAAAATGGCACACTTCCGACCACGCTGTCACCAGTGATGAACGGCATCCTGCGACGCGACCTGCGATTTGAAGGACTGATAGTCACCGACGCGATGAGCATGAGCGGTCTGACTCTTTACTTCACGCAGGAGGAAGCGTCGGTGCGGGCGTTGGAAGCAGGAGCCGACCTGTTGCTGAAACCGGCTGATGCGGATGCGGTTTTACGCGGCGTGCGTGACGCGGTAATGAAAGGCCGACTAAAAGAAGCGCGCATTGATCAATCGGCACGCAAGGTTCTCGCCGCCAAGTATGATCTTGGTCTGGTCAAACAGAAGATAACTCCGCTGGATGCTATCGACGTCAATGTGGCGGGCAACGAAGCCACCGGACTGGCGCGCGAGATTGCCGAACACGCGATTACGCTGGTCCGCAATGATGACAAACTGCTGCCGTTGAATTCGTTGAAACCTGAGGCGCGTATTTTTAACCTGGCAATTACAAATGGCGACGATCGTTTATGGATCGCTAATACCTTCGCGGGCGCAATCAACCGCGCCGGACACAAGATGGAAACCGTGGTGCTCGACGATCGTTCAACGGAAGCTGAGGTTGAGAAGGCGCTGGAACGCGCCAACAGCGCCGATCTGGTTATCGCTTCACTCTATGGGCGCGTGCGAACTGGCCAGGCTCGGAGTGTCGGGTTACCTGACCCTGGCGCAAAAGCGCTCGCGGCGCTGATAGCTAGTCGCATGAAAGTGGTAGGGATCAGTTTTGGAAATCCTTATCTGCTTCAAAGTTTTCCCGGGCTGCGTACGTATATGGTCGCTTACGGCGACATGCCCAGCCTGCAGGAAGCAGCGGCCCGCGCAATACTCGGCGAGATCGACGTTACCGGCAAGCTACCGATTTCTTTACCTGGACTTTACCCGCGGGGAACCGGCATACAAATCAAGCGTGGCAGCTGACAAAGGTGACAAAGCCCTGCGTTTGTTTTATCTTGATGTGCAAATTCCATGAAGAACACTGAAGAGAGACTGGATAGACTCGAGCGCATCGCCAAATTATTGGTGCGTGCCGGTCTCCGGGCGCGGCGTGAAATGCGCCAGCAGGATGACAAGATCACGATCATGATGGATGCGCAGATTAAGAACGAAGAACGATTTGCAAAATTAGCTCAGGCACAAACTGAGTTAGCAGAGTCCCAGGCGCACGGCGATCGTCGACTTGATGCCTTGATTGATATCGTCAAGGAAGGTCGCAACGGCAGGTCTCGCTGATTACAAGGCCGAGCTAAACGCGTCAGCCGTCATTCCCGGACTTCAAAGTCTCGTCTTGACCAACTCAACCCTTTCCACGTTCCGTCCAACTAAGTTTGCGAAATACCGAGTTGCGATCCTGCTAAGCGTTCTGGCAATCGCAGCCCCTGTATTGCCGTCAAGTTCTGTCCCTCGTCTCAGAGTAGTCAAAGCTTCCACTGTCGCCGTCTCGGCGCAAAAGCTTGCTGCGATCGACGAGGAGGTCGAGCGAGAGATCAACCAGAAACATCTCCCCGGTGCTGTGGTTCTGGTTGCTCGAAATGGCGGTGTCGTTTGGCGCAAGGCTTACGGATCGCGAGTGGTGGAGCCAGTGCGCGAAGCGATGACGACAGACACCATATTCGACGTTGCCAGTCTTACAAAGATCGTCGCCACCGCGACCAGCATCATGATCCTGATCGAGCGCGGCAAATTGCGGCTAAGCGATCCACTTTCAAATTACATTCCGGAGATCAAAGGCGACGGCCGGGAACGCATTACGATCGAGTTGCTATTGACGCATCGCGCCGGTTACGCACCCGACTTTGATTTGAAAGATCGTTGGACTGGTTACGACGAAGCCCTCAAGCGTCTCTTGCGCGAGCCGCTGCGGAATCCACCCGACACTAAGTTTGTTTACAGCGATATTAATTACATCGCGTTGGGTGAAGTTGTTCATCGCGTCAGCGGCTTAACTCTTGACGCGTTTGCGCGACAAAATATTTTCGTGCCGCTTGGTATGCGGGACACAGGCTTTCGTCCGAAACCAAATCTGCGCAGTCGCATTGCGCCGACTGAAAAGCGACGCGGGCAACTGGGCTATCTCGGTGACAAGCCGCAGGATTCAGAAATCGATTTGGACAAGTGGCTGCGGGGTGAAGTTCATGATCCGACGTCGTATCGCATGGGCGGCGTCGCCGGGCATGCCGGGCTGTTTTCGACTGCTGACGATCTCGCGATCTATTGCCAGATGATCTTAAACGGTGGTTCTTATAGAGGCGTTCAAATTCTGTCGCCGTTGACCGTCGATCAGATGACGCGGCCTCGTGTTATCAACGAAAGCAACTGGACCCGCGGTTTGGGCTGGGACATCAATTCCAGCTTCTCAACCAACCGCGGCGATCTCTTTCCGCTGGGTTCATTTGGACATACAGGGTTCACCGGCACCTCGCTTTGGATAGATCCGGCCAGCGACATGTTCGTTGTGTTCTTGAGCAATCGGGTACATCCGGACGGCAAGGGAGATGTTGCCGCTCTGCGCGGCCGCGTGGCGTCGATTGCGGCCGGTGCTGTTACCGACCTTGCTGTAGTTGGGCGAGCGCATCTCGAATTGATGAACTACTACGAGAGAATCAGCGATCTGGCTCGCTTCAGGCTTTCACGCGAACAGGCGTTTGCGACCGCCGCCGTGAACGAATACAAACCAGATGTCAGCGTCTTAAATGGAATCGACGTACTTGAGCGCGACAAGTTCAAGCAGTTAGCTGGCTTGCGCATTGGCCTGGTAACGAACCATACCGGACGTGATCGAACCGGACGTTCGACGATAGACGTTCTCTACAAGGCACCGAACGTAAAGCTTGTCGCGCTGTTTTCTCCCGAGCATGGGATTCGTGGCGGCTCGGATGAAAAAGTTTCTGACTCAAAAGACGAGCAGACCGGGCTTCCGATTTATTCGCTTTATGGAGAAACGCGAAGACCGAAGGGCGAGCAACTCAAAGAATTGGATGCGGTCGTCTTCGACATACAGGATATTGGCGCCCGGTTTTATACCTACATGTCTACGCTCGGCTATGTGATGGAAGAGGCGGCGAAAGCGCAGCGACCGGTTTACGTGCTTGATCGTCCTAATCCAATCGGCGGGATTGACGTCGAGGGGCCCATCGCCGATGACGATAAACTCTCCTTCACGGCATATCACCGCATTCCGGTGCGTCACGGAATGACAATCGGCGAGCTGGCGAAGCTCTTCAACCAGGAGCGAAACATTGGTTGCGATTTAAAAGTGGTGGAGATGGAAGGATGGCGGCGCAGGATGTGGCTCGACGAAACGAATCTGGTTTGGGTGAATCCATCGCCTAACATGCGCAGCCTGACGGAAGCGACGCTTTATCCCGGCATCGGGTTACTGGAGACTACGAATGTTTCGGTCGGACGTGGTACCGATACGCCATTCGAAGTTGTAGGCGCGCCATGGATTGACGGACAGCAGCTTGCTGCGTATTTAAACAGCCTACGAATCTTCGGTGTTCGTTTTGTGCCGATCCGCTTTACGCCGGCCGCTTCAGTGTTTAAGGGCGAGGAGTGCGGCGGTGTCAACGTCATCATCACCGATCGTGCGCGGTTTCGACCCGTCACGACCGGTTTAGAGATGGCAGTGGCGTTACGCAAGCTCTACCCGGCTCAGTGGAAGGTCGATAGCTACTTACGTCTGCTGGCGAATGCAGATACTCTGGAAAGATTGAAGCGCGGCGAGTCTGTTAATGACATTATGAGGTCGTGGGTGGCGCCACTTGGAGATTTCAATACCAGACGCGCCCGCGTCTTGATCTATGACTAAAACGTTCGTTAGGCGACGAGTGCAGCATTCAACTACTGCGAACTCAAAATTGAAACCCAACGTGCCGCTGCGACCTTTGAGTGGTTGCAGCACTTATCCAGCCGCGTGGCGTCAAATATTTGGCCCTTATTTTTTCGGCCCGCGCGCAGCGTTAACAGCTCAGGCTGAAAGTTTTTTGGACTAGGCACACGATATAACAAGCAGCTATAATCCCGTCTTCCCAACATCAGAGGGTCTTACATACAACGGAGGAGAATATAATGAATGCAACGTCGCAGGCCGCCGGTTCAGAGTTTGAATCCAGATTGCGTGATGCGGTGATGGAATTTTCAATGCTCAAACATCCGTTCTATGTGGCCTGGACTGAAGGCAAGCTGAGCACGCCGGTGTTGGCGGAATACGCGAAACAGTATTACGCTCACGTTCGCGCTTTTCCCACTTATGTCAGCGGCGTCCACTCGCGTTGTGAAGATTTAGCTGTTCGCCGGGAGTTGCTCGAGAACTTGATTGAAGAAGAAAGAGGCGATGAGAACCATCCGGAGTTGTGGCTGCGTTTTGCGGAAGCTCTCGGAGTGGATCGCGAAGCCGCGAAGTCTGCTGAATTGTTGCCGACCACCAAAGCGTCGGTGAAAAGTTTGCAGTCCTTGACTCAAAGCGAGGACTACCGTCAGGGTCTCGCAGCCCTGCTTGCTTACGAATCGCAGATTCCGGAAGTGGCGAAGACGAAGCGCGAAGGCTTGAAGAGTTTTTATGGCATTGCTGACGAGCGGGCTGTCTCATTCTTTCGGATTCACGAAAGTGTCGACCTCCTTCATCAGCAAGTTGAGATGCAGATTCTGAAGGATGAATGCCAGTCAGCGGCAGCTCAGGATAAGGCAATTGCTTCCGCCAGAGAGAGCGCAAGAGCGCTTTGGAAATTTCTTGACGGAGTAGCGGCCGCTTACCTACCAACCGAGCCGATGACGGCTACAGTCGCTGGGGCATAAGGGGCGGCCATTAGGAGACCTTATCCCAACAATAAGAATCTTTAGTTTTTGTTATTTGTCGGACTGCGTATAATAACGCCGTTTCAGCGATTCAGCCGGGCTGTCCAGTTTCCTTGGAAGCCTATCAATGACAAGCCGGGATCCAACGGTCGGCAGGTTATCGATCCAGCCATTTTGAACTCCGTTCGCGATTAGGAAGGGTCAACTCCCAGCAAGGAAGCTTGCCCTTCATTTACCCAAGTCTGCGTCGTTTCTAGATAAGGAGTCTATCCATGCACAAGCTTAATCCCCCAAGGGCGTTCCTTCTCGCCGCAATCGTCCTGGCCGCCTGCACATTTGCTCTCGGACAAGAAACATCTGGCAGTATCGAAGGCACTGTCAAGGATCCAGCGGGCGCCCTGGTGCCTAATGTCGCGTTAACGATTACGAATGCGAAAGCTGCAGCGAGCGGTACCACGACAACGGGCGTTGGTGCTGGTTTTCGGCGCACGATTACAACTAATGAAGAAGGGTTTTTCCGCATCTTGCAGGTTCCACCGGGAACCTACGATGTGGTCACAACACCGTCGAGCGGATTTGGCGAAGCACGATACGAAAACGTTACGGTGGCTATCGGACAGAGTACCCAGCTAGCCATCACGGTAAACCCGGGAAACAGTGTGACCACTGTTGATATTGTTGCTTCGGATGCGCCTCCGGTTGACACAACCAACAGTGCTATTCAAACGAGCGTTACCGCACAAAAAATTGAGTTGCTGCCGAAGGGCGTTGATTTTACGAGCCTCTTAAAAGCGGTTCCGGGGACGCGCCCGGAGAGCCGTACGGGAGGCTATTCAGTGGACGGCGCCTCAGGCGCGGAAAATGTATTTGTGATAGACGGTCAGGAAGTTACTAACTTTCGCACCGGTACCCTGAATGGGAATAACAATATTCCGACGCAGCTCCTCCAGGAAGTACAAGTCAAATCGAGTGGGTTCGGAGCTGAGTTCGGTGGTGCCACGGGCGGCGTTATCAGCGCCGTGACAAAAGGCGGTAGCAACGATTTCCATGGTGAAGCGGGAGTGCAGTTTGAAACGCCAAAACTTAACGGCAAGCCACGTCCAATTTTACAGCGGTTCTCCAGTGGAACCGGGGCCGCCTTTGTGCAATCAACTGAGTATATCGACCCGCTGAAGGCAGGCGGCAGAAACACTTTTCCGACGGCCAGTTTAGGTGGTCCCATTCTCAAGAACAGGCTTTACTTCTTTGGCAGCTACTCTCCCCAAATTTTCGATATCGAAACAAAGACGGACTACTACACTAATGCTCCGGCAGCAACCAGAACATTTGTCGTTTCCGAGACCTACAGATTAAAGCGAACTTACGAATATGCTTTCGCGCGGTTGGATGCAACGCCGTGGGATAACTTACATCTGACCAGTACTTTTCTCTGGAGCCCGATAATAGACGAAGGCAACCTTCCGGTTGCCAGCTTTAATACTGGTTCGTCTCCCCCGTCCTTTGGCGGCTTGACCCCGCTCCCGTCAACAAATTTCGGCGGCACAATTGGCACGCTGACAGGACGACAATTAACCGATCGCCAGGGAGGACGCCAATCTTCCAACAACTTCACGCTGCAAGGCGTCTACACACCAAACGGCAGCCTCGCTTTCAGCGGGCGTTTCTCACGCGGGTTTCTGAATGAAAAATTGGGTAATTATTTTGTCCCGCCGGGGGTCCAATTAGTTTGTGCGGTAGGTTCAAACACAATTCCGGGCGCCTGCGTCACGGGTTTCCAGACGCCGGCAAACTCGGAAACTATCAAAGACGTTTCAGTTCGTAACAATTTTGAAGCCGATGGTACTTACATCTTTAGCCTGGGTGGAAGGCACGAAGTCAAAGGCGGTTATCAACGTGCCAAGATCTTCAACGATGTGGCAGCGGGGTTCGCGCTAAAAGGCAGAATTACCTATTCGTATGGCGTAGATATCCGTTCGTTGGGCGCGGGAACAGTTACACCAACCCCCGGCGCTCTCGGATCAGGCATTCTTCGACGCCAGGGCACATTCGGACAAGCTTCAAATACTAACCAGGGTTTATATATCCAGGATAAATTTCAACCCTTTAGCCGCTTAACCTTGAATGTGGGCGTTCGCATGGAAAAGGAAAACCTTCCCTCGTTCAATGGCTTTGCTCCACCCATTAATTTTAACTGGACCGATAAGATCGCTCCGCGCCTCGGCTTTGCCTACGACCTATTCGGCGACGGTGAGACGAAGATCTTCGGCAGTTACGGAGTATTCAACGACCGTTTGAAATATAACCTCCCACGCGGCTTGTTCGGCGGTGAACTTTTCTTAGAAGACTTCTTTGAGATTCTCCCCGGCGAAACCTATACGCAATTCACGCTTGAGAATATCCTCGGCGGTCGCAGTCGGTTTCAACGAAACTTGAGAGTTGCTTCCAATGACCCCAGCGCATCAATTCTTAATGGCAAGGTTGACCCCAATCTGAAGCCTTTCAGTCAATCTGAATTTACCATTGGGGCAGAGCGCCAGTTGAACCGCGACTTCGTCTTCCGTACGCGTTTCACCTGGAAATACGTCACTAAGGCAGTTGAGGACGCGGGTGTAAGAAACGCCCAGGATAGCGAGGCCTACATTATCGGTAATCCGGGTGATGGGCTGCATCTGCAGGTATTGCAGGACCTCGGCTATACCAAATCCACCAGGCCGCAACGTGAATACCACGGGCTGGAATTTGTACTGGAAAAGCGTTTGTCAAAAAATTGGTACCTCAACGCGAATTACACTTTTAGCCGCCTGTTTGGCAACTATTCCGGTTTAGCAAGTTCTGACGAAATCAATGTTCCCACCGG
>DASZDU010000391.1:0-5156 GCA_035941655.1 Pyrinomonadaceae bacterium
CATGGACGCATACGCAATGGAGTCGGCGATATTGCGTGCGCAGAAGCTGGCGGCGTCGCAGGGCGAAGCAGCGGCGGCACGTTATGTTGACATGACGCGGGTGTTTTGCAACGACGCGGTTGAACGCATTGACGCGCGCGCAAAAAACACACTGGCGGGAATGGCGGAAGGCGATGAGTTGCGCACGTTGTTGGCTGCCCTGCGGCGGTTCACCAAACTTACGCCGGTAAATACAATCGTAGCCCGCCAGCGGATTGCGGGCGTCATGATCGAAGCGAACAGGTACGTGTACTAAAAGCATGGGGAAGAGGGGAAAAGGGTAAGGGGAAAGGGTAAGCGTCGGGTTTTCACTTGGATTTTCCTCCGTTCTGCGTGTTTCTTCGCGCTGCAAGTTTTCTTTCACGTTGGTCACTCCTTGACTACCTGATCTCAAATTGAATTTCTGAGATTAAGGTCGGATAAGTTTCCTTGTCTGCGGAGAGGGAGGACACGTGAATGAAGTACAGACGGTTTGAAGAGTTGCCGGTGTGGAAAGCTGCAATTGAACTCGCGGTGCAGATTTATAGTCTGACTGATCGACCCGAATTCAAATCCAGGTACAGTTTAAGAGATCAAATCGAACGTGCAGCCGTTTCTGTTTCCAATAATATCGCTGAAGGCTTTGAACGAGGCACTACTCAAGAGCTCCTCACTTTCTTGTACATTGCACGCGGCTCTTGTGGAGAAGTGCGATCGATGCTGTGTTTGCTTGACGGATTGCCGGTTTTTGATCATTTGAAATTTGAGATCTCAAATTTGAAATTGCGCGCCGAAGGTGTGTCGAGGCAGCTGCGTGCCTGGGCCGATTCATTGCAAAACTCAGACGTTCGGGGCCAAAGGTATCTGACGGATAAAACCAGAAGCAGAAGTAGAGAAGCTCGCGAACGCGAAGAGTTTCTGGACGAGCTCCGGAAGGTGCGCGAGGGTTCGCGGCCCAAGCCTGACGGCAACACAGCTGAATGAAAATCATCCCCATATCACTCCCGACGCCCTTCTACATCGGGCCGGTTAACGTCTATCTGATCGCGGAAGATCCGGTTACGCTAATCGATACTGGCCCAAAAACAAAAGAGGCAAACGATGCGCTCCATGAAGGACTGCGGAAAGCGCGCATTCGCATCTCCGACATTCGTCGCATCGTCCTTACTCACGCACATGAGGACCACTGCGGACTGGCTCGCTCAGTACGCGATCAAGCGAAGGATGCTGAAGTACTGGTGCACGCGTGGGAGACAGGACATCGCATCGGCCGGCTGGAGTATGAAGAACATCGCACGCTGTTGGTGCGCGCCGGTGTCCCCGCTGACGAAATTGAAACCATGCGCAGGATGTACGAAGGCGTGCGTCAGTATGCCGACTCATTCGAAGCGGGTGAATACGGCGAACTGCGCGACGAAGAAGAACTGGAGTTTGAGACTGGCACTTTACGAGTGGTGCACACGCCCGGCCACACGCCGGGGTCGTGTTCGTTTGTACGCGAGGCCGATCGGACCGTGATAGCGGGCGACTGCGTGCTCAAGCGCATCACGCCCAATCCGATCCTCTCGCCCGATCCCGTTAATCCGAACAAGCGCTTTGCGTCTCTCGCAGAATATTTGGTTAGTCTGGCGCGGCTGCGCGCGTTTGCGCCTACGCTCGTTCATGGCGGGCACGGCGAGCCGGTGCATGATTTCGAGGAATTATTCAACCGTTACTTTCGCGCCATCAGGGAACGTCAGGCGGAAGTAATCCGGTTGCTCCCGAAAACCGGCGCCACGGCCTGGGAGATCGCGCGGCAGATGTTTCCCGGAACTGACGACGTCCATCGCTTCTTGTCGGTCTCGGAGGCGGTCGCCCATCTCGATTTAGCACATTCCGAAGGCAAGGTCAGGCTGGAAGTGGGCGATGGGAAAGAGGTTTACCGCCCCGCACATTAGTCCTCACGCCCCGCCAGGAACGGATAAACACCAGATTTTCCATATATCATTTCTCACTTTTCATTTGCGATTGGCGACCGTTTGCCTCGTGCCTTCAATGAAAAATGAAGACCGAAAAATGACAAAAGGAAAATCTGAGCCCGGCGGTTTACTTTTTGGAACTCACGATCCCGACTCGCGTGTAACTCGTTAAATCTATCCGGAGGACTCTCTCTGTCATGAACCTTAAGAACGCCTTCTATTTCATCGTTTCCCTACTCTTAACCGGCGGCATTGCACTGGCCCAACAAACTCCCCCACCGGCACTTGCCCCAGCGCCACCAGACGTCATGATTGATGCTCCCTCAAACTTCTCATTTTTCTTTGCCGGTGGCAGTTTTCTTGGTGTCCACGCGGAAGACATAAGCAAGGAAAATATGGGCCGCTACGGAATGCGCGAAGTTCGCGGTGTGGGCATTACCCAGGTCCTAAAAGATAGCCCGGCCGAAAAAGCGGGACTAAGAAAGGACGATGTTATTCTGCGGTTTGAGAACGACAGCGTGACCAGTGTCCGTAAACTGACGCGACTGGTTTCCGAAGTTGCACCGGATCAGACCGTGAAGCTGGGCATAAGTCGTGGCGGCGGCGAACAGGAAGTGGCAGTCACGGTAGGCAAGCGTAACGAATCAATGAATACCTTTGGGCACTTGCAGGGCCCGGAGGGTTTCAAGGATCTGGAAAGGTTCAAGGGGCTGGAGAAACTCGAAGGGCTCAAGGAGTTTCGTCAGATGATGCCTCCAGGCGCCCAGGTGTGGAAGTGGGAAGGCGAGGGCCCGGGGAAAGACGGAATGTTCTTCGCGTTTGGTGGTGGCCGGCGCATTGGCGTCAGCACCACGCAGTTGTCAAAACAGCTTGCAGACTACTTTGGGGTCGCGGACGGCAAAGGCGTATTGGTCACCTCTGTTGCCGACGATAGCCCCGCCGCTAAGGCCGGCATCCGCGCCGGGGACGTCATCACTGCAATCGATGGTGAGAAGGTTGAAGGAGCGGGCGATCTGGCGCGAGCAATTAACAAGAAGAAAGACGGCGATGTCTCGCTGACGATAGTCCGCAACAAGAATCAGAAGACCATCAATGTGACTCCGAAAGAAGACCCCATGCCAACGCCAGGCGCCGCACCGCAAGGCCGAAGAGTCATCACTATTCCGCGCGTGGAGCTGGGCTCGATAGCGCCAATCAACATTCAGATTCCGCGAATCGATATCCCTATCATGCCGGAGATTAATGTGGTAGTTCCGCGCACCATCAGAGCACCGAGGGTGCGCGTGATTAGAACGGGAAATGGGCAGGAGGTCGAGTTGTAGGACAGGGCAGGACCGGTGCGTTGGAGGACAGAATCCTGATCTTGCTCGATTGATTCGAGGACCTTAGGACAGACAGAAATGCCTGTCCTGCTTAATTCCCGGGGCCCAGTTTTTTCTTTCCTTCCAGCGCGTCTCTAAATGCGCCACCCGGAACATCACCGATCTTGATAGCCTCGTCAAACTCTTTCGAAGCCTCCGCGGGACGCTCCAGAAACGCGTGAATCCTCCCCATAGCCTCATGCGCGCGGGAGATTAGCGCGCGATCGACTTCCGGCGACGCGGCCTCAACCGCCAGCCGGTAATTTCCCAGCGCGCGATTCAACCGCTCTGCCTGCACGTCTTCATCGATCGCATCGGCGGCAGCCAGGCTCGCAGTTTGTGCGAGCGCGAAAAATATTCTTGGTTCACGCGAGTAATCTTTTAGTAAATCCTTGAGTCGCGCTTCCGCGTTGTTATAGTCTTTCGCTCGCAGAATTTCTTCTATTTCTCCAAGTCTCTTGACCAGCAGCGCCGCCCTCGCCGTCTCGGCTTCAGAATAAATTGGCAGCTCCATCTCAGCAGCGCGTCTGGCTGACAGGCGTGCTTGACGGGCCGCCAACGCACGCTGGCGCGTCTCGGCATGCTCGGTTAATCGCCCGGTTTCGCGCGTAGGATTAAACGAGGCAATCATGTCGGGGAAAAAACTGGCGATGTCAAAGCCGGAACTCTCAATCCCTTTTAACTGATCCGCAAAAAAGAAGGCGAGCACTGCCCCATGTTCGTAATCGTCCGCCAGCCGCGCGACCGTTTCGTCTTCAACGGTCTTAACGTTCAGCTGAAAGTCCTTTGAAAGCGCCTGACGGGTGTTCTCATCTTTGGCCGCAGCGAGTTTGATGCGAGCTTCCTGACGCAGTCCTTCCAGTTTTCTTTCTTCTTCAAAGCGCGCGTCGGCGGCCGCCACAAGTGAGCGAGACACCGTCAAGAAAACATCAGGACTAACCACGGCGCCGGCTTTTTCTCTTGCCGAAAGGATCGCTTTAATCTGATCACGTCGTTCGGCAATTTGGCGATTGAAGCGCAGCACCAGCGGATCGACTACGTACTGCAGATAAGCGCGGCGAAGTTCGGAGGAAGCCGGGTCGGTACCTGCCGGAAGCACCGCGTAGTACTCATCGCCAATGACACGAAAATTAATCGCGCCGGTGGCGCCCAGCAGATCGGGAACAATAGAAAAACGTCGGGCATGTTCTCGAATAGTGTAGCGCTTCGGGTCATTCTTTTTAGGCGTAGTGGGAGATTTAACGAGAACACGTTCGGCGGTGACTGTAATCGGTCGGGTATGCAGGTACGACAATACCGCTCGAACCATTTCAGCAGTAGGTCGCCGCAGCCGATCGCCTTCAGCCTGATAAGCGCGTACGTAGCCGGGAAGCTTCTCTTCCATATTCGCAAGCCGGTAAAAGTCTTTCAGCAGCGGCGCGAAATCGAGAACTTCAAGCAAACCTTTGGGTAGTTCTTCAGATCGTGGGGGCGATTCGAATTCCGGCGCTGGTCCAAGGACGAACGCAAGCGAGATGTAACGCGCCTCTTGATCGGCGGCAGTGGCCGGCGCGGGTAATTTGTTTCGTTCATAGAAGCTGCGGAGTCGCGTGCGCAGATCAGGATCAAGTTGAGCGAGATCTTTTCTCACCTGCGCCCGAAAGGGCGAAGGCTGTTCACCCACCGGTACAGGATCGAAACCAGCCGCCTCGAGGGCTGCCATCGTCACTATCAGGCGCGGGTCGATTTGGAAGTCGACCCCATAGTCGGAAAGTTCAAATCCAGCGGCTTGTCGTTGTGGAATGGTCGGCTGTTGCTGCGGCGACGTGGTCGCAGGCGG
>DASZDU010000392.1:0-10072 GCA_035941655.1 Pyrinomonadaceae bacterium
GTATCATTGGCCGTGATTCTGATCGTGCAGAACTTGATGAGCAAGGACACGTTTAGCTCGTGGGGTTGGCGGATTCCGTTTCTCATTTCGATCTTTCTCGTCGGGATTTCACTCTACATTCGTTTGCGCATGAAGGAATCGCCGATCTTCCAACACATCAAGAGCGCGGGAATGACATCGGCGAAGCCCTTGAAGGAGGCATTCACCAAGTGGGTGAATCTGAAGCGGGTTCTGATTTCACTTTTCGGCGCGACGGCGGGCCAGGGTGTGGTCTGGTATACCGGACAGTTTTACGCTCTGTTCTATTTGCAAACGGTCCTTAATGTGCACGGTACATCGTCGAGTTACATCATCGCCGTGGCCCTGCTGTTGGGTATGCCGTTCTTCGTCGTCTTCGGGGCCTTGTCTGATCGCCTCGGTCGCAAGAGAATTATCATGCTCGGCTGTTTGCTGGCCGCGGTCTCCTACATACCAATTTATCGAGCGATGCAAAGCGCGGCCGGCTCCAACGTCGTTACTGCGTCGCCGGTACGAAACGCAATCACCGGTTCGATCAACCTAACGCCACAGACGTATGTTGACGGCGCACTGCAACCCGCTAAGCAAGTTTTGCCTTACACCGATTTTGCGAGCCTCATCAGCAATCCGATCGCCTGGAAGCTAATCCTGCTCGTGTTTATTCAGGTGATTTTCGTGACGATGGTTTATGGTCCGATTGCGGCGTATCTGGTCGAAGCGTTTCCGGCCAGAATCAGATACACCTCACTATCCCTGCCTTACCATATCGGCAATGGCGTGTTTGGAGGGTTGCTGCCGCTGATTGGACTTTATGTGGTGGCGCAAACGGGAAACATTTACGCCGGTTTGTACTACCCGATTATTGTCGCTGGCACGACGTTCATTGTCGGTTCACTTTTGCTCAAGGAAACCAGACACGTTCTGATCTGGGACGAGACGGAGACTGGGTCGCAAGCTAATTTAGGCGGCTAAATGATTAGCTTTTTATCCCTGGCGGATGCCGAGATCGTCGAGCAGTCCTACTCTATCCCGCCAATCTTTTTCAACTTTGACGAACAATTCCAGGTGAACGCGATGTCCGAGCATACTTTCGATATCGCGACGCGCCTCGATGCCAATCTCTTTCAAGCGCGCCGCGCTTTTTCCAATCACGATCTTTTTCTGTGAAGCTCGTTCTACAAAGATCGCGCAGTGGATACGCGTGAAGTCTTCCCGTTCCTCTTCCCACTTTTCCACTACCACGGCAGTCACGTAAGGAATCTCTTCTGCCGTCGTTTGCAGAATCTTCTCGCGCACGATCTCGGCCACCATCGTGCGCACTGATTGGTCGGTAAGATCATCTTCGCCAAAAAGCGGCTCACTCTTCGGCAAGTGTTTAATCATCTCCGGCGGCAAAACGTCAACCACGTTTCCGCGCAGCGCTGAGATCGGAATCAGTGCAGCCCAGTCATACTCATTTCGATACCAGTCGATGAGCGGCAACAGCGCAGATTTATCTCGCAACTTATCTATCTTATTGAGCAACAACAGCGCCGGTTTCTTCGAACGTTGGATGAGCTCGAGAACAAACTTGTCGCCGCTGCCAGTCGACACAGACGCGTCACGAATGAGACAGACCAAATCCACGCCCATCAGCGCGTCCTGAACAGTGGCCATCATGCGCCGGTTCATTTCATAACCAGGCTTATGGACTCCCGGCGTGTCCACCAAAACAATTTGACCTTCGGTTTTGGTTATGACACCTTGAATTTTGAATCGCGTAGTTTGTGGCTTGTCTGAAACGGCAGCGATCTTCTGACCAACGAGCTGATTCAATAGCGTCGACTTGCCAGCGTTCGGTCTGCCAATGAACGCCACGTAGCCGCTGCGGTAGTTTTTTTCCTCCGTCTCAATCATCGTTTGGTTGCCGCTGCTTTCTGTTTGCGCGTTGACTCAACCACTTCCCGGATAGCATTTACAACCAACTCCGGTTCGTCGTGATGGATGAAGTGTCCGCTCCTGGTTGCGACTATATGCTTGCCGATTGCTGAACGATGCACCAGGTCTTGCTGAAGTTCCTGACGAATCTCCTCCCACTTTGGGGCTAAGAATGCTAGTGGGCCGGGCGGGTCCGGCTTAGCATTGGCCGCCGTTAAGACAACCAGTGGAATGTCGGCGCGCCATTTGGCCAACCTTGCTTTCCGCTCGCTGTTTTCTTTGAAGTCGATTTTCTCCGGACTTATCACTTCAAACGCTCCAGGCGGGAATTGTTTCTTGATCTCTTCCGGGATCAAGGCGTCCATTCTCGCGAACTGTTCTTCGTGGGCCGAGTCGACCAGCACCATCCCCGCTGCTGCTTTCGGATACATGCTCGCGTAGAGGCGAACGTTAATCCCGCCCAGCGAGTGACCGACAAGTATCAAGGGTCCCGAAACACCCGCCCGCGCAAGCAAGTTATGTAAGTCGAGAACAATTTGCGTGATGGTCTGGGTGTGTATTGACGGATCGCTGTTACCCAAACCCGCACGATCGTAAATACAGACGCGAGCAAACTCCGCAATTTTCGGTTGAATGCCAAGCCAGCTCTCAGATGAGTTTCCCAGACCCGCATCCATGACGACCACCGGAGCTCCCTTGCGCCTGCCGCCTTCGCAGTTGATGTACAGCTGGTAGCCGCCGACGTCCAGGCGACGATGAAATGACGTATTCTTAAGGCGGAATTTTAGCTCGTTCAAATATGCGGCATGGTTATCGACCACAACCGATAGCACCGAGTTAACGTGTCCCTCGCCGTCTTCCTCAGTTTGTGAATTCTCGGGATCAACGGTCCAACGGTCTTTATCCACCACAAACTTATATCGGTAAGTGCCGGGCGCCAGCTTGATGCTCACCGACCAATCCGCGCCCTTCCTGGTCATAGGAGTGCTTTGAGTATTCCAATTATTAAACGTTCCAGCCAGTGCGACTGATTTCGCGTTCGGGTGGTCTTTTAATCGAAACGTTATGCTGGCTGGCTCCGTAGTTGTTTGTAGCTTTGGCTGACTGGGCGCAAGCTGGGCGTAGCAATTGATTGCGGATATGATCCCAAACAAAAGCAAGCTCCAGGGCGAGGAATGCTTTTTTCGTTTGGAGGCCGCCGGGCTTGTGCACATGCTTATCAACCTCCTAGCGGCTATCACTATTACGGGCGGTTACGCTTCAGAATCAGAATACTCGGGCGAGATAACGATTTCTTCAGGGGGAATGATAACAACCTTGCCGTCTTTCCAGATGGCGATTGAATTTCCGAGGCGTTTGTGAATCGATAAAGCTTGCCGAACGCCCGCCTGCAAAATATGTTCTATGGCTTCGGCTTGTTCGACGAAGTTAACTCGCGAGAAGGTGGCCTGCTTTTTCATTGTTTATTCCCTAAGCTTTGCCAAAGCCCTGGCTGAACGATCGATGATATCTTCTGTTCTTCCCCGCTCGCTATTAACAACGGCGAGGCAGCGCCAGAGTTGTCGTAGAGAGCCCAAGTCTTTGCGAGTGGTAAATACAATTCAAACAAATTATCAAGTCCCCTATTGTAGCGTCTCCGAATTACTTCTTCACTCACTTGGTGGCCTCCATTGCGAACGCGTTCGGCCACTCTTTGAATTGCCAGTTCGGCGTTATTCAACCAAAGAAAGAGCGAGTGAAATTCATAACCCGCTTCGGTCAGACGACTGATCCATGGAGCGTATGACCGGGAAGCCAAGGTGCTTTCAAATGCGAAGTTCTGCTGATTGGCGGCGAGTTCGCGCAGTCTCGTTAACATCACCCCGGCCAGCATTCAGTGCGACAGACTGAACATTGAAGGCGGACAGACCCGCGGAGATTGTGTCCGCGTTTACAAATTCAAGCAGCCCGAATGTATCCCTCAAAAGAAATGGCGCCAGCGTTGACTTGCCCGCGCCGTTCGGGCCGGCAATTATCACAACTTGCGGGCTTGATTCACTCATGAAAGCTTAACGCTGCGGCTTGGCCCACTGCTTACCGACATCGTTGATTCGATCGAGTGTTGCTTGCAGTTCATCTCGCTTTGCTTCAAGCGCTTCGTCATTCGCATCTGCGGGGACGTAGATTGGTGGTGCAATGTCTACGCGCGCTCGGGAAAACGGAAACGGAACCTGAAAGCCATCCCAACTTCGCTTCGCTTCCCAAAACTTTCGCGCTGTAATCGTGAACGGCAGAATTGGTTGACCGGTTTTTTTTGCCAGTAGCACCGCTCCCACCTTGGCGACATATCGTGGTCCTTTCGGCCCGTCGATCGTAAATCCGGCGGGCGACCCCGCGCGCATCAACCGCGCCATTTCTACAATTGCTCCCACAGCGCCGCGCGTGCTCGAACCTCGCGCTGCGCCATAGCCGAATCGTTGAATGAACCTCGCGATGTATTCCCCATCGAAACTCTGCGATGTCATCACGACGATTCGACGATTTCGCCAGAAGTAAGTTGAGAGAAATATTCGGTTGTGCCAGATGGTGTAAATCGGAAGCTGTCCCTCGCCGGCGGCGGCCCAGTTTTCCCAGCCTTCGACTTGCCAGCGAATGGTCCGGCCGATCAACTTAATCAACACAAAAAAAGCGAGGTCGGCAGCTCGAATTAGTAGTCGCTGCTTGAGTGGATAAGACGATAGATCGGCAAACTCGTAAGCGCGTGTGATCGTTTCGTCGGAGGCGCGCGCACCTTTGAACTGCTGTTCGGCTGAAGCTTGCATGGGTGGATAAAAGGGTAAAGGGTAAACGGGAATAGGGAAAGGGGAAAAGGGGCAAAGGGTAAAGGGTAAAGGGAGGAAGGGTTATAGGGGAAGAGGGGAAGGTAAGAGTAAAGATGCGGCCTCGCAGTTCTTTCCTTTTACCCGTTCCCCTTTTCCCCTCTTTCCCTATTTATATAGGTCCGATTCGCCTTCGGGTCTTGTCTTCCAACGCTTATGAATCCAAAGCCATTGGTCTGGGTAAAGACGAATCATTCGTTCGACTGCGGCTGCAAAGCGGGCCGTATTCACCTCGACATCTTTATTGTGATCGCCGGTGCGAACCAGCTCGACCGGCGGGTCGCCATGAAAAAAATAACGCTTTCGTTTTCTGTCCCACACCGCGCAGGTGGGGATGACCACCGCATCGGTCTTCAATGCGAGCGTTGCGATGCCGGCCGTCGTGCAAGCAAGCTTTCCAAAGAACGGCACAAACACGCCCTCGCGCGTCTGCGTGTTCAAGTCTGACAAGATGCCCAGCGTGCCTCCCTGACGTAAAACCCTTAGCGCCTGTCGGGCCGCGCTTTGTTTATCGATCGCCCGGTTTCCGAAACGCGTCCTGATCGCTTCGACCATTTCTTCCACGCGCGGATTATCAAGCGGCCGTACCAGGAAACTCAGCGGATACTCGAGTGCGGACCAACCAAAACTATGCAACTCCCAAACACCGAGGTGACCGGTGAGAAAAATTACTCCGCGCTTGTTTTTTTCCGCTTCGCGCAGGTGGGCCAGACCCACTTCGTCATACTCGATGAGCTTGCGCAAGTTCTCCGGTGTCGCCCGAGGAAGTTGGCTAAACTCCCCCAGCAAGCGACCCAGGCTTTCGAAGCAGCCGCGCAGGATTCGTCTTCGCTCATACTCAGCCATTTCCGGAAACGCGATTTCGAGATTGCGAATACCGGTTCGGCGCAAACCGCCAGGTGCCAGATAGGCCAAGCGCCCAACCGTCAGGCCAATGGCTATTGCTGCGCGGCGCGGCAGGATTCCGAGACCGGAAAGAATTGCCCGAGCAAGTGCATATTCAAGCGACGTCTGAAGTTTGCCTGGTTTGGCCATCGGTAGGGACGGTAGTCTAACCCGACTAACGACGGACCGACGACCGCGGACGGACGACAGATGACAAAAGGCTAAAGCTGACATACCCAAACAATGCTCCGGACCGGGTAGGTGCAGTTAGATGCTCAGGCTGAAACTCCTGTATCCGTCAGTCGCCGGTCGTCGGTCGTCCGTCGGTTTCGTGATATATTGAACGCTGCGGCCCGGGACATCGTACTGCTCATTTGGAAGCGGTGGGGCGGCAGCTATAACCTCTTCCATTCTCTCCTCGGACATCACGGCAGATTGGAGCGGGATGCAGAAACGTAGGATTCTCATCGTAGACAATAACGATGAGCTGCGTGTCATTCTCGAAAATGCGCTGGGCGGCCTGGGCCACGAGGCTGTGGTAACGGGCGACCGGGACGAAGCTCTCAGCCGCGACGATCTCGACCAGTTTGATCTAATCATCAGCGACCTCACTGAAGAAGATCCAACTGATAAGCTGCAGCATTCAAACGGCGACACTTCACCGACTCACCCTCGTCGCCATCTAATAACGCGAGTTGTCCCCAACACTGCTGAGCCGACGATCGTGAAGGCCTTCAAGATGGTTGCCGCAAACTATCTGCGCTTCCCTTACAACAAAGACGAACTGCGCGAGATAGTCGAACAAACGCTTTCTTACAAACTGCGTTATGTAGACGATCCGAGTTTGCTCTCGCATACTCACGAGAAAATTGAGTTTGAGCTGCCCAGCGATCTCACCCTCATGAACGGCGTGTTGCAATACCTGTTGGAACGCGTCGCGAAGATGGGCGTGATTGCTCTGGAAAAATCCAACCTCTTTATCGCGCTTGATGAAGCATTTGTGAACGCCGTAAAGCATGGTAACAAAAACGATCCCACCAAGTTGGTGCGTGTCGGCGCCGAACTTTCTCCGAAGGAAGCTTGCTTTACGGTCGAAGATGAAGGCGAAGGCTTCGACGTGCAAACGATACCCGATCCTTGCGACCCCGCTAATCTCTTCAAGTCTTCCGGCCGCGGCGTCTTGCTCATCTACAACATCATGGATGAAGTTGAGTACAATGCGCAGGGCAATCGTGTAAAGATGGTGAAGCGACCGGAACCCGCGCTCGAGACTCAACTAGTTGAACCAGGCACACCCAACGACAAACACGCCGGCAACGTCTGAAGAAGTTTTTCCGCGGCAACCTGCGACACCTCAAGCTTTCGATCCAGCGCTCGGCTTCTGGCGAGCGTGGCGGTGGTGGCTTGTGCCTGCCGTAGTCGGACTTCTCCTCGCGCTGTGGTTTGTTGATCCCTTTATCGGCGATTGGGACGGCATGGACTACACCATGCTTTCGCTGGCGGGTTACCCATCGTCGATGGCTCTCGGCCGAAATCTTTTCATTTTTGGAAACCACGCGCTCTACCAAATAGCTCACTCGCTTTTTAACCTCCAACCAGAACGCGCTTATCTGCTATTCAAATACGCGGTGGTGGCGCAGGCGCCTTTGGCCGTGATTGCCTGTTGGATACTGGCGCGCGATTTTTCCAGATCTATTCACGCAGCCACGCTCGCCGCATTGTTTCTGGTGTTCTCGCCGGTGTTTGTGCTCTACAGCGGGCAGGTGATGACTGACGTGCCTTCGGTGTTGCTGCTATCGGTTGCCTTGATTCTCCACTATCGAGGCCTACAGAAGGACAGCGCGTGGCTGGTGCTTGCTGGCGCCGCGTTGCTGGGCCTGGGTGTAAATTTGCGGGAGACGGTCGGGTTTTATGCGCCGTGGTTGATAGTGGCGCCGTTCCTTTGCGGTTGGAAATTCGGCCGCCGCCACGTAGCTGTAGTAGTGCTTTCCTGTCTGATCTTTTTTCTTTGCGCTGCCGGCTGGTTTGCCTTTTGGTTTATCACCGATGAGCATTACCGCTGGATTTGGTTTGGCTGGCGCGAATCGATGCGGCAGGAAACGGCACGCCACCCGGTGACGCTGCATAATCTCCGGCCCTACCTCGCCTACTTTTTCGTAACGGCGCCGCTCCTGTTGATCGCGTTACCCTTCGCCTTACGGAACGAGTGGCGCGAGCGAAAACTTTCGCCGCTGTTCTTACTCGGCGCGATGGGTTTGTTAACCGATTTAATGCTGTTTCTCAATTACAGCACTGCGGTTAACTGGCGTTACTTCCTGACTGGTCTCCCTGCAGTAGCGCCGATATCCGCGAACTTTTTGATTCGCGTGCTTGCGCGACGTTTCCGCAGCGTGCGCATCGCTTTCGCTGTTTGCGTGATCGCGGTATTGACGCTGGCTGTGATTTTCAGTTTGATGATCCGGCCCGCCAGCCAGCAGTTTATTGCGCGGCGTGCGATGAGTAAGGAGTATCGCAATCAGCTCCGAAACGTGCCGCCCGATGCAGTCATGATTTCAGGATCGCAGACAATTGCCGTTACTTATTGGAAAGCAATCGGCGCCGGCGACTGGAAAACAATTGGTACCGGCGGCGGTTGGCCCGGCGACGATCTGGTGCCGCTGATACAGCGCTACTTAAAGGAAAATCGTCGAGTGTTTCTCGATGCGGATCCGCGCTGGTGGCTGCCGTGTAGTTGGCAGCGCGATGAAATCCCGGCGATTGTGAAACTTCAGGAGAAGTTTAGTTTTCGTCGCGTTACGGACACGATTTTCGAGCTCAGCCCCCAGGGCGAAGCGGGTGCGACTGATAACCCGCAGCTGGAAAAATTGTTGCCGGAAAACAGACCGGAGGACACGAAGAAGTGTCCGCCGATCAGCTCGTGAAAAGCAGAGGTCAGATGTCAGAGATCAGAGGTCAGATTCGGAAGTCCTGCCTCTTTTCTGATCTCTGACCTCTGATCTCTGACCCCTGATTTCTATGCCTTTCGAAATCTTCCTGGCTCTTCGTCATTTACGCTCGCGTCAAAAGCGCCGGCTGGCGCGTGTGACTTCCCTGATCGCTGTGATTGGAATTGCAGTTGGACTGGCGGCGTTGATCTCTGCACTGGCTCTCGCAAACGGCTTTCGCGATGAGATGCGCGACAAAATACTCCGCGGCACGGCGCATCTCACTGTCATGCGCAGTGATGGACAGGCAATGGCGGACTACAAAGAAGTGGCTGAGAAAGTCGCGAGCCTCCCCGGCGTCCTATCTGCCACGGGGACGACCTATGACGGCGCAATCATCGTCGGTCCCAGGGGCTCAGCTTACGCGGTGTTACGAGGTATCGATGGAGCAGCTGCACACACCAAGGCCGAGATCGCACAGTCCCTCATCGCTGGTTCTCTCAACCACGTGTTTGAAAACGGTGTTGAGGGGAATGAAATTCCGGCAGTCGTGTTGGGATCCGAGTTGGCTGCGCGAGCGGGTTTGGAGGTGGGTGATGTAGCCGAAATCATCGCGGCTTCGGCCGGCGCTGCGTCGCCGGATCGCAGCGGGCGTCGTCGCGTTCGCGTCGCCGCGGTGTTCCGCTCTGGCCTGTTTGAATACGACTCGACGTGGATTTATTTGCCTTTGGAAACTGCGTCAGCATTTTCCGGTTCTTCTCACGCCGCGTCTGTTATCAGTGTTCAGATCGCAAACATTTACGACGTCAAATCGACCGCAGCAAGCGTGAAGCAAGTGCTGGGGAGTGATTTTGCGGCCGTTGATTGGCAGGAGGCGAATCGTCCATTGTTCACGGCGCTCGCGCTCGAGCGTCGCATCGGAGTTGTCATCATTGCGCTCATTATTTTTATCGCAGCCCTCAATATCACCACGACCTTGATTCTGGTGGTAGTCGAACGCCGGCGTGACATCGCCATACTTAACGCATTGGGTGCGACCTCCAAAAGCATTATGAGTATTTTTGTGATTGAGGGTGCGCTGGTGGGCGCGGTCGGCGCCGCCACCGGCGTGTTGCTGGGAACGGTCGCTATTGTTATCGCCAATCGTTATCAGCTTATCAGTTTGCCTGCAGACGTTTATTCGATCAGCAACGTCCCGCTTGGTCTAAATCTGCAGGACATGGCATTGGCTGCGTTGATGGCCTTTGTGCTCAGCGTTATTGCCACTGTTTATCCAGCGCGAGCTGCAGCGCGCATCCGACCGGCGGAGATGCTGCGCGACACACAATAAGACGGTCCAATGTCCAACGTCTGACGGATAGTCCAATGTCCAACGTCCCAAGTCCAACGTCCGGTTTGCAACGTTCTGAGCTTAAAGCAGAAGATCCTGCCGGCGCGAGCACTCACGGTGGCGCACCGGACGTTGGACTT
>DASZDU010000393.1:0-5839 GCA_035941655.1 Pyrinomonadaceae bacterium
GTAGGGAACACGAAATCAGATCGACTAGCCGTTTGCGTTACGAAGCTGCTGATCGATCAATTCATAGCGCTCGGGAAAGCGGGCCGCCAACTCTGCGTTATGCGTTACGACGATCAGGATCGTTTCCTGTTGCTGATGCAGCTCGAGGAGCAGGGAAGCGACCACCTCGGCTGATTTGTGATCCAGATTGCCGGTTGGTTCATCGCATAAAAGTAGTTGTGGTTTTGTTATCAACGCACGCGCAAGGGCGACGCGCTGTTTTTCGCCACCGGAGAGTTGCGCCGGACGATGATCGAGGCGGTCGGCCAGGCCAACCTGTCCGAGCAACGTGTGCGCACGTTCCTCACTGCGGTCTGATTCGGATACCAGCGTTGGAGTTAGCACGTTTTCGATTACTGAGCATTGAGGCAGCAGGCAATGGTCCTGGAAGATAAAACCGATTTGCTTGTTGCGGAATTTTGCAAGTTCTTTCTCCTTTAGTTGAAAAGGATTCTGACCGTCAAGCGTGACGGTGCCGCTGCTGGGCGGCTCGAGCGCGCCAATGATGTAAAGCAGTGTGCTCTTGCCACTTCCCGAAGGACCCATGATCGAAACCGCGTCGCCGCGAGAGAGCGTAAGCGAGACGTCCGAGACGATCCTGAGCGGCCCGCGCGGAGTCGGGTATTCCTTGGAGATGTTCTCAACCTTCAGCACAGAGCCTCCGAATTAGCCACAGATTGACACGGATACACACGGGTCAGAAGTATGACCAAATGATCTTCCTCAGCGCCAACGGCGCGAAATGTAATAGCCTGGGCCATCGGCCCAGGTTCAGAGCGAACCATGCTGCCCAGCGCTGAAAGCGCGAAATATAACCAGTCACAATTAACTCGATCTTTCAGTCGTCGACGATGTCGCGCTTTCAGCGCTTCGGAACTCATTCACCTCTTACCCAGGGCGTTGCCCCGGGCTATTACATTTCGCGCCTTTGGCGCTGGGAACCATTACACTCTCATAAGCTTCTATCGCGCGGTCGGCCATGCGCGCCACGCTGTAATGCTTGCGCACGTTTTCAAAACCATTCTGTCCCAGGCTCCGAGCGCGCGCCGGATCGCGCGCAAGCCGCAGAATTCCATCAGCCAGGCTCCCGGGATCGTCAGGCTCGACCAGTTCGCCGCCGCCGGTGGTTTCGATTATTTCAGTGAAGCCGCCACGTCGAGGTTGAACCACGGGAACGCCGCAGGCCATCGCCTCGAGTAAAAATATTCCTTTCGGTTCGTCGTAAGTCGCCGGCACTGAGAGCACATCAAGCGTCTGCAGGAACGCAATCTTCTGTTCACGATCCAGTACGCCTCGGTAGTGAAACTCATCGCCGAAGCCTGACTTGATTATTTCCTGCTGGATGTCTTGCAAATAAGTCTCATGTTCGGGCGCCAAATAGCCGGCGGCCTCAAGGCGTGCGTTAACTAAATCTCCACGCTCACGAAGCTTGCAATAGGCCTCAGCAAGCACGTGCAATCCTTTTTCGGGTGCGATGCGAGCGAAGAATCCAACAGTGAACGGCTCGGAGCGTTCGGGATTTCTTTGCCGGTAACCTTGCAGATTAATTCCCAGAGGGACAACGCGAATCTTCTCGGGCGGTATGCCCAGATAACCCGGCATGAACCCGGCGTAGTAATTGCTCACGGCGATAAACGCATCGACGTATTTGATATTGGCGCGAATGAGATCTTTGGATTCGCTGCGATAGGGTTCCTGTAGACCCTCAAGAAATAGATCTTCACCCTGCAGCGTACAACAGATGGGCCGCCCTAATGCCTTTTTGATTGGACCGGCCATGCCAAGCAGAAGCGTATAAGGCAGGCTCACAATGTCCGGCGGGCCTTCGTGTTCGAGCCATTCGGTTAGTTTCGAGATTTCCTTGCGTTGAAAGCCCTCATCACCTTTCAGCATTGAGACCGTCAGCTCGCCCAACATCTTCGGGCTGGTAGAAAGCGAACGGCGAGAGGCGAGGTTCAGCATTAGTTTTGAATCCCACAGCCGATCGAGCCACCTGGGCGAGTGACGAAAGAATGGCAGGTTCTGCTCGAGGTAAACGCTGATGCCTCCGAAGAATACTTTGTCGCCGCTGACATTTGGTTCGTCTGTCAGTGTTGGAGTGTAGACAGGCAGCAGGGTTACATCGTGACCGCGTGCAATCAGCTCGGTGGCAAGCGCGTTGTCACGCAGGCAACTCCCGCAATACATCTGTCCCGCACCGCCCGTGAGATAAAGAATCTTCATCACATTTTTTGGAGTGCGCTGACGTGAGCACCCCAGCGCGGCTGCCGCGCCGGGGACCCCGCCTGTCAGCGCTTTTGTTCGGTCGCGACCTGTCGCGGCCACGGTTAGCTTGAGTCTACCTTCACGTTCGGCGACAGGTCGCCTCAGAACCAAAGCGCTGACAGGTCAGCGCACTCCAAAGGTCTGCATTGGACATTGGACATTGGACGTTGGACTTTGGACATCGTTTCAAACAGCTACGGCACGCTGAAACGCGCGGCGCGCGTAAAGGTGTTCGAACAAGTTGCCCTCGTGCGGTTGGTCCCAGCTAATCTGATTTGTTGGTACCGCTCCGATGTTCAAGCGATCGACATTTGGGGAGGCGACAAGACGGCGACTTAGGTTGGGGTCAGCAGTGATTGCCGTAACCACGAGGCTCGGCCCCAGGGCTTCAGGAATCTGCTCGGGAGTTACTTTGACAACACTGACAAAGGGGAACATAAACTCGCGATTGGCCATCGCATGCTCAGGGCCTTCGCACAGTATTACGGTTGGTAAGAGATAAGAACACCCATCGTGCTGAATCAGCCGGTTGCTCTCACGATACGATGACGTAATTTCTCGCGCACCGGGCTCACTCAGTCCTTGGTCGATAATTTGCGAAATTCGTAAAGCCACGTTGGGATCGACGAATGGCGCCAGTTGGGCGTTGGGATCTTCGGCCGGACGTGGCAGAATCTTCGCCAAACGTTCAGCCAAAGCCTCGCTGATTTCTTCGGCATGATCGGTGACCCAGATGGCCGAGGCGTTGATGCATGATCGTCCGCCATTGTCTGCAATCGATCGAACCATCACCTCGAGATACTTCTCCCAGCCGGCGATGCAGTCCTCGCCGATGACGATCTTGCTGAAGCCCGGACCGTGAATTTCAACGCGCGGATCGTTATACCAGAGACTGGTGGTGCTGGCATCGCCGAAGACTATGCTTCGTTGACACTGTCTGAGAATCTCGCCGCTGCCGGCGTGGTCCGTGGGATAAAAACTGAAAGCTTCGCGCGGCGCGCCGGCCTTAATGAATGCTTGAATGATTCGATATGGACTCCAGGGCTCGGCGCTGCCGGGTTTGAGCACGAGCGGAATCTTCAACGGCAGCGAGGGAATCCAAAGCGAGTGAACGCCGGGAGAATTGTTTGGCAGAACTACGCCCAGCGACTCAGTGCGCGGATAGAAACTCAGCGAGTTGCCATTAATCTCACCAAAGCCGCGATCCAGTATTTCCCAATCTATGTTCCGGGTGAGTCCGTTGATCACGTTAGCGGCTTCCGAAAGCGCGCCGTGAAGCTTTGCCATATTCCGGCGCGCCAGCACAAAAGGCATGCCCGTTGTTGCCGAAATTTGCCGCACGTAATCGTCGGGCGTCTGCGTAGTGTCGCCGAGCGGGAGTGGGTCGTTAAGAAAATGATCGGCAGCGCGACTGCAAATTTCTACCAATTCGGCGGTCGAAACAGCAGCGAGCTTTTCGCGCGCCGTTTTCTGCTCGCGCAGATCGCGTCTGATCAAGCCGGCGTTGGCCTGACTGATTTCAACAAACAACTCGCGCGATTGGTGATGCTGCACGCGCGCGAGATCGAGGCTCTTATAAGGTTCACCGTGACGAAGTATTGGGATATGCAGCATAAAAGAATTTCGGATTGCGGATTGCGGATTCCTCAGGCAATTAGGCCGCTGATCGCGTTAATCCCGCGGCTAATAAACGCCTTCAACCACATTAGCCTGCAAGCGAGAGAACGGACGAACGTTACGTACGCCATCCCACGGATAAAGTTCGCAAGGCGGTTCTCTTTCCGCCTCGTCACGTTCGAGAAAGCGCGGCATAAAGAATTCCTTAGTCAACGTCGTCAAACGAACTCGGCCTGTTTCACCATAGTCAACTACCCGGTTTGGATCGTCAGGATCAACTATCTCGATCATCGCACGCGGTTGCGGCGGATAATAGATAACGGCGAAATTGTCTTCTGCCTGCCGCGGTTTGTGCACTGCCAGTCCCATCAGTGTGTTGCCATAGGTCGGCGCAAAATAGGCGCCTTCGAGTAACTCTTCGACCGCGAAACGATGAAACTGAGGCGTCATCTCTGTGCCGCCGCAGAAGACGCCGGTGATGCCGAGTTTTTTAAGTGAAACCTTTTCGCAAAGGGCTTCCAAAAGCTTCGGCGTGGTAAAGAGGCAACGGATGTTGTCGTGTGCGCGCAGCAGCGTCAGTCCCTGTTCGATCACATGCTGCTTGTACTGTTCTGCCATTTTCGGCTGGCCCATTTTAAGCAGCTTAATCACCCAACGAGGATCAAGATCGATCATGAAACAGATGCCGCCGCGATACTGTGTCAGATGTTCGACCGCCAGCCGCAGACGGCGCGGGCCGGTTGGGCCAAGCGATAACCAGTCGGCGCCTTTGGGAAAAAACTCATCAGGCAGTGTGGCACTGAAGGCTTCGTAGTCGATCCGAAAGTCCTCGATGTTGATCCGAGACTTTGGAACGCCGGTACTACCACCGGTCTCAAACGTATAGATGGGCCGATCGGCATACGCCTTCGGCACCCAGCGCCGCACCGGGCCCCCACGCAGCCACTCATCCTGGAACGGACCAAGTTGAGCGAGATCCTGATACGAATGAATTCGTTCGCGTGGATCCCATCCGAGATTCTGCGCGTAATCCAACCAAAAGGGACAACCAGTGGCCGGGTTGAAGTGCCATTGAATGACCTCCCGAACCCAGGCGTCCAAAGTTTCCTGCGATGCTTTGATTTGAGTTGACGATGCTGCTTCAGCGGTAGCCATTGGTTTCGATGAAAGAACTGACTGGAAACGGTCTCGAATAGCAACGCTAAAATAGCAGAGCAGGTTTCAAAAGATAACCGAGCCGCAACCAAGAACGGTGTTCTTGTTTTGGCTTTCCTCTGTGCCACCTTTGTGTTCTCCGTGTCTCTGTGGTGAATTCAGTCAGCAATAACAACCACCACAAAGGCACTGAGCTCACAAAGGCCGCACAGGGCGTCAACACCCCGTCTGTATATCCTTACGCAAAAAGGTATCCATTTTCATTATGTTGATTCTACTCGCCGGCGAGTGCGGCGCGTAAGGAGGCCGGTATCTCCGTCGGCTTGCCGTTCTGAAGGACCACGACAGTCATTGTGCCTTCAATCGCGAGTTCACCGCCGGCGTTAAAGACTTGAAAGTCGTAGCGATAAGATGTTCGACCAAGTTTCCCCACGGTCAACCTCAACCGGAACGGCGCATCGAGTTCAATCACGTGGATGAACCGGCACTCTACATGCACCCGGGGAAAATCGTAGCCCAGGCTACGATTCATTGGCCAATCGATGCCCCGCACGAGCTCGCTCTCAGCTTCCTCGACCAGTTCGAAGATGCGCGGAAAATGCAGACGCCCGGCTGCATCCGAATCGGCCCAACGCAGACGACGCTCGAGTTCTATGGAAGCAGGCATGTTGTGGTCTTGTTTGAAATGATTGCAGTCGGCCGTGGTTTAGGCGAATTCGGAATAGGCTGCCAACCTCGCTCATTCCCCCGGCTTATGTTTTCT
>DASZDU010000394.1:0-3652 GCA_035941655.1 Pyrinomonadaceae bacterium
AAACATTTGAAGCCCACTACGCCCGCGGCGGAAAGCGCGGCAAGTTCGTTTGTGTTTCCCGGAACGACACCGCCCCAAAAGCCAACGTCCACGTAGCACTGGCCGTGCGCTGCTGTTAATTTTGCATTTAATCCTGCCACGCTGGTTGTCGGCGGAATGGAATTGAGCGGCATGTCGACCAGTGTAGTGACACCACCTGCCGCCGCCGCTCGGGTTGCGCTCGCGAATCCTTCCCAGTCGCTGCGGCCTGGCTCGTTGATGTGGACGTGACTGTCCACGAGACCGGCCATAATGATCGATTCATCACTTGCGTTTACTAGCTTGCAACGTTCAGGAACATCGTCATAGGGGCCAATGTCCACAATTGTGCCCGCCAGGATATGAATTGAAGCAGGAGCGGTCGAGTTTGGTAAGACAACTCGTTTACCTCGAATGACAAGATCAGGCGGCATTATCGTGTCAGGATTCAGAAATGCTTGCAGAAAAAATCTTCCGGGTGGTCCTTGAAACCAATGCCTACACTAATTCAGAGCCGCGAGCTGTAGCGACCGGGTTGGACCGCAAGCACACTCCTTAACATAAGCAACGGTTCAACGCAGTCATTTTCGCACGACAGACCAGGTCGCTAAGGCTCCCGGTTATGACTTTGTGTAACCAACAACTCCCTACCATCTTCAACGATCGGAACCTTCCTATTCAAAACAATGTTACGTGAAAGAAGGTGGAGGTGGCGGCAGATTTGGCTGCACCTCGCCGAGTCCAAACACTTGTTCATACGCCGTGGCAATCGCGGCGAAACTGATCGGCATCACCAGAAAGGCGCCTACGTAACAGAACAACACGCCGACAAAAGTCATCAACCCGGTGAGTATAAGCATCCCCAGCAATCGCCAGAAGTTTGCAAAGCCTGCTCGTATGCTCAGCTTCACGGCATTCAGGCCGGATAAACGACGGTCCACGATCAGCGGATATGCGAACGTGAAAATAACCGAAAGCACGATAATCGCGATCATGACGAGGAACCAAAAAATCGCAAAAACTCCAAGCAAGCCCAGCATTGCTGCAGGATCCGGCTCGCCATTGGAAGCAGCCATCACTCCAAACATTCCTACATAAAAGAGCAGATAGGCAGGTACGACAATCACGACGATGGGAACCATGTGTATTAGAGTGGCAATCACACTATCGCCAAAATAGTCGAAGCCTTTGAAAAGCAAACCAAATTCAATCGGCTGTCTTCGCCTGGTTTGAAATAGAGCGAGATAGATGCCGCACATCATGGGGCCCATCAGGATTCCCATGGGAACCACACTGCCGATTATCACGCCTACCACGGTCATGCCTACAAAAAGCCAGTACTGACTCCGGATCAATTCCCAACCGCCCTTGATACATTCGATTGGTTGTACAGCGTTACGATTAAAATTTATTTCATTGAAGGGAAAGCTCATATTCGAGTCCTTTCAGTTGAGAGTCAGGCGGCTTTCATTATTGCGTTTCCAGCCGGCTTTATCGATTAGTTGTAGCAGGCGGCCCTTTATGGCTTCCGTATAGATCAACGCTCCCATTTGGTTGGGATGGCCCAGCGAAGCATAACGGCAAATCAGAAACAGATCTTCGCGCGCCTGCTTTTTCTGCTTTTCTTCATTAATCCCCTTTGGCTTTTTGTAGGCCTGTTCACAGCTCTTAATTCTGCTTTCCCTGACGTGATCGTTCGTTTTGTAAGCAGCGGTGCCGAATGAAAGCAACACCACGATTTTCGCGAAGCCGGAAACATTAGTGGAAGCGAACATGAAGTTCCAAAGCAATGAATCGGGGGCCGCAAACACGTGTTCCGGCCCAAACTGAATCTCGATAAATTCCACCTGGGGCATAGGCCTATCGCTATTGCCGGTGGCGTTTGTTTTCCTGACAGCATCAAGCAGGCTTGCGGTCGAAGTCTTATACCACTCATCTGAAATAGCTATCAGGCGTTGGCGCATTTCTTTGTCGGTCATGCGCCGGGCTTCAGGTCCCTGACTATTCAATTTTTTTACCAACAGGCGCAGGAAGGCATTGTCGTCAGTTAATAGCGAAACGATTGGATAATAACTTGTGACCAGCACTTGTGATTGCGGGAAACTATTTTTCACGCGCTGCAAGAGCATTTGCATATCGTCGCCACAACTCTTCTGGGCCTGAGCGCGTAACAACTCCAGCGGCGTGGATGCGGACAGAAGGTTTTTCACCCCGACGTCGTTTATGCAGCCGTTCATAAGAATCAACGCTGGACTCGCATGGCTGTTCTCGTAAAAACCGATGGCGTGATCAAGCTGTTCGTTTATTGTGGGTGAAGAATTATTTACTTCGCCGTCGGTGGTGACGAATTCCAGCCGAGCCGCAGGTGCGCCGGTAATAACCGCACCGGAGTGTGCCTCAACATGAACGCTTACAGATCGATTGAGTTTTTCCTCGAGCCAGCACTTCACACGCGACGAGAACTTCTCCTCCTCGCGCAGGCCCTGGCCCCACATTACCGAGTCGCCCAGCACCAGCATGTGGAACGGATCGTTATCGGGAACTCTTTTATTCAGACAGTCGGCGAATGCCGTCGAAGCGGAAAAAACAATGAAGACAAGCAGACAAAGGAAATGAAGCGCAGTTTTGTTTGCGGAGTTAAAAATCATGCAGGTATCTGATGCAGGAAGTCGTCAAGCACGTTCAAACTAACTCGAAGGCGATAATTTTTGGTTGAGCGGATGTCATCTATGGGAACTACTTCTCGCGACAATTCTGCTTTGGCGTGTTGAATAACATTTTCATCGAGCATCCTACCCTGCAAGACAGCTTCTGTCGCGCGACAGCGAAGTGGCACTGGAGCTACGCTACCGAGCGCGATGCGTACGTAGTCAATCGTGCCTTCAGAAATTCGCGCCGTGGCAGCAAAACAGACTTTAGATATGGCCTGCGCTTTTCGCGTGCCTACCTTGCGATAGTAATGGATCAAATCGGGCCAGAGACGAGGCAGGCGAATGCGTGCCAGTAGTTCGTCCGGTTGCATTACGGTTTGTTTGTATCCAGTGTGAAAACCTTGATAGGGCACCCAGCGCGAGCCGTGTATGGAGAGCAGCTCCAACTCCGCATTGTAGGCGAGCAGGGCTGGAGGTGAATCCGCCGCGGGAGAAGCGTTGGCGATGTTGCCACCCAATGTGCCGCGGTTTTGAATTGCCAGTCCGCCGGTTTCGCTGGCAGCCTGGCAAAGCATCGGAAACTCTTCGCGGAGCATTACGTTGTTTTGAACTTCCGTGTAAGTCGTCAGGGCGCCAATGGTAACGTGCTGCTCCGAAACATCAATGCCACGCAAGGCTGCAAGGTTCCAGATGTTGATATAGTTTTTGTGTGGCAGCTTGCCGGCTTCCAGCAGCACCATCAGGTCTGTGCCGCCAGCAAACGGCTGCCAAACGCCCGGCTCACGCGCGAGCGCAGAAAGCGCTTCGGGCAATGATGCCGGAGTCAAAAGTTGATAACCAGGAATGAACGCTCGCATGCTTTGCTTTTGGAGTGCGCTGACCGGTCAGCGCTTTGGGTCGGCTGCGACCTGTCGCAGCCTCGTTGAAAACTCGACGTTTAAAATGCCACGGACCCACCCGCTACCGCGTGGTGGTACTGACTT
>DASZDU010000395.1:0-2510 GCA_035941655.1 Pyrinomonadaceae bacterium
CAGTGAAGGCGGAGTTAAGCTCACGCTGAAACTCAATGCCGATTATACGGGCTCGCTTAATAGCGACGGCTTCAAATACACAGTGGGCGGCAACCGTTTGCTGGTCCATGATAACGAAGGCGACAGTGTTTACACATTCACCTTGAACGGCGATGCGCTGACTATCTCTGGCGGGAGCCTGCCGCGTGCTTTGACTTTCATACGACAGGGCGGCGGCGGGGGTGGCTTATTCGAAAAGGGTCTCGATAAGAACGCGGACCGGCCTGCCGACGCCGGAGCTCAAGAAGAAGACAACGGACTCGTCGGTCTATGGAAAAGCTACACGGGCAACTCGGTGACGGTGCAGATCTTCAAGGATGGAAAACTCACTATTAATGGCGAACCATTCAGGTACCAGGTGGATGGCCGGTTCATCACGCTGACAAATAATGAAGGATCAGCGCGGGTCGAGTTCCAGTTGGACGCAGATATGCTGACTACTCTTTACCAGGGTGAGCGCTCGACTTATCGACGCGTGCGGCGCGGAAGCGAACCGGCCGAGGAAGGCGGCGGTGTCACGCCGGCGGAGTTAACAGGCAAATGGTGTTACATGTCGAACGTGACCGCGTCGAACGGCGGGCGCATGTCGAATACCTGCTTCACGCTTTACCCAAACGGGACTTACGACTATTACAGCGAGACCAGCTCAAGCAATCCGTACGGCGGCACTGCGTCACAGCAGAGCGATTCAGGAACATGGCGCGTGAATGGATCGACACTGATTGCGCTCTCTCGCGCACGCGGCCGGCAGACGTTTACGCTCGAAAAGCGCAATCATCCCAAGACGGGCGATCCGATGCTGATGGTTGATGGCGATGCGTTCGTGACGTATGCGCCGAGAGCGCCATGGGAGTGAGCGGTAAGCAGTGGGCAGTGGGCGGTAAGCAGTCAGAACCGCCTGCCGTCCGCTCTCCCTCTGGCAGAGGGTTGGGTGCGCGCGTAGCGTAGCGGATGGGCCGGGTTGGAAGTGATTGCGCCTGTGGCGCAGCACATAGCGGTGAGCCTTTGGCTTACCGGGAACCATGTCGATAATTGAAAAGCGGCGAGGCTAAGCCACGCCGCTATTTTATTTACCTAGCCGGCACGGTGAGCCAAAGGCTCACCGCTATGTGCTGCGCCATAGGCGCTTAGGGGTTACCGCTTTACGCGATCCTTTCGCGGCTAATCAGCGTAGTCTGCGTCCGACCGTTAGGCAGATACCTGACCAAAAAGGTCTCGCGGTACGTTCGGAATCCGTAACGCACGATACGCGTGGTCCGGTACGTGCGCACGCGACTGCGGTTGTTACGACGCCAGTTGCGATTACGCCACTGCGAGTCTCGCCACTGGGGTTCTGTGGCGTTACTCTCATGGGTTACGTTCGTCGCAGCAGCCGCCTGAGATTCACCAAAGCCGGTGAAAGCCAATGAGGCCAGTGTCAAAGTAATTGCAAGTATTTTCTTCATCTCTCTTCCCCCCTTTTTCAAAGAATCACATGTGAGGTAGGTGCAAATACGACACCTTAAGTCGCGGTTTCCGGATTGTTAAGAAAAATGCAGGCGGTGTGCAAGAAATCTGAAATCTGAGCCGGGGGCTGATTGCAGTCCGACTGCGAAGATGGCATTTGGATTTGTCGAATCCACGGAAATCAATAATCGGTATCTGACGTTTTCGTCTGGCGATGACGCGAAACGGGCGCTCGCGTTAAAGTCGGTCCGCAATTACGCAGATCACGACAACCCTCCCAAAGGGCGAGGTCGAAAAACACCAGCGCGCTTTCTTTGGCGCGTTCTGTGCTGCGGCGTTATACTTTCCGCGAAATCCCCAAGAACTTAATCACGTTCCAACCACTACTTGGAGACTGAACCATGCGTGACGACGAACGGAACGCGGACGATCAGAAACCGGATGAACCGGCGGACGAAGGAACGCCGGATTCTTCATCAGGTTTTTCCCGCCGCGACTTTCTCAAAGTTTCGGGTATCACTCTATCCGTGCCACTGCTGGTGGACGCGCACACGATTCGCATCGCGGGCCAGGACGTAAAGGTGTATGGACCCGGCAAAGTGCCGATCACACTCAACATCAATAAGAAGCCATACACGGCTGAGGTCGAGCCGCGCATGACCTTGCTCGATACGCTGCGCGCCGATTTGGAGCTGACCGGCTCAAAGCGAGTTTGTGATCGCGGAACTTGCGGCGCGTGCACCGTCTTGCTGAACGGCAAGGCGGTTTATTCGTGCTCAATGCTGGCCATTGAAGCTCAGGGCAAAGCCATCACTACGGTCGAGGGACTGATGGATGGCGACAAATTGCACCCGCTGCAGCAGGCCTTTGTCGATAACGACGCGCAGCAATGCGGCTATTGCACCCCGGGTTTTGTGGTTGCGTGCAAGGCCTTTCTTGATCGGAATCCGCGTCCGACGGTAGAAGACATGAAGAGCGGATTGGGCGGCAACATCTGCCGCTGCGGCACCTACGCGGGAATCAGG
>DASZDU010000396.1:0-10062 GCA_035941655.1 Pyrinomonadaceae bacterium
CTGCATGTATCGTTCGGTATAGATGGTGTCGTAGTCGCGCTGATCGGCAAGGGTGCCGCCGGCGATTCCCATCTTGAAACTCTGACTGTGAGTTAACGCGTAACTCGTCATGAACCCGCCGTAGCTCCAACCCCAGAGACCTATGCGATCGCCGTCGACATAGGGCTGACTCTTTAGCCAGGTCAGACCATCTTCAAGATCGCGCAGCTCCAGAGGTCCCATGTTTTTGTAGACGGGCCAGGCCGATTCAGCACCCTTGCCACTGGCCGTGCGGTTGTCGCAGATCCAAATGATGTAGCCTTTCTGCGCCATCATCTGATGCCACATGTAGGCGTTCCCGGCCCACGCATTTTTTACCTGAGGCGCGTGCGGCCCGCTATAAGTGAATTCCAAAACTGGATATTTCTTGCTCGCGTCGAAATCCGGCGGCCGGATCATCATCGCTTCCATGGGAAAACCGTCTCGCGTTTTTACTTGCAACAGCTCCGCCGTTCCGAGTCTGTACTGCTTCAACGCTTCCGCCTTATTTTCGTTGATCACGCGGACAAGCTTGCCGTCGATGTCATAGAGGCGCGTCTGTGTCGGGGTGTTAACGTCACTCCAGTCGTCGATGAAGAAATTCATGGCCGGATTGAAGCTTAACTTGTGAGAACCTTCGGCGGCGGTCAAGCGCGCAAAGCCGGTGCCATCGAACTTTACTCGGTAACTGTTAGGGGCTATGTGGCTGTGTTCGCTGCCACTGAAATAGATCAGGTCCTTGTCCTCATCAACACCATGGATAGAGTCGGCTTCCCACTTGCCGTCGGTAACCTGCTTAATCAGCTTACCATCAGCGGCGTAATGATAAATGTGCTGCCAACCGCTGCGCTCGCTTAGCCATAAAAATGAACCATCTATCAGCCAGGTAGGATTGTCGAGCACGTCTACCCACGGCCGAGAGCTCTCGCGCAAAATCGTATTCGACTTGCCGTCCTGACTGTTCGCAAAATTCAAATCCAAAAAGGTCTGCTCGCGGTTCTGTGCTTGATAAACTACTTGCTTGCCGTCAGGTGTCCACGTCACACGCACAATTAGAAAATCGTTCGGTTGATATTTTTGGGTGTCGATCCAACGAGTCGCGCCGCCAGCGGCATCAACCACTCCAAGTTGCACGATCGGGTTTGGGTCACCAGCCTTCGGGTAGGCTGTTACTTCCAGTGTTTGGTGATAAGGAATGTGATCGACAACTGTGAACTCATGCACCGAGTTTTCATCGAGCCGGAGATAAGCCAGCTTGGTGGAATCAGGACTCCACCAATAGGCTTCAAAGTTTCCACGGCCGTAAAGCTCTTCCTGGTAGACCCAATCCAGACGACCATTCAAAATCTTGGGACTGCCATCGGTTGTTAGTTTGCGCTCCTGTTGAGCGGCGAGATCATAGACGTAGATATTGTTACCGCGGACATACGCCAGCTGGCGATCGTCCGGACTAAAGGTTTCGCCAACCTCCTCTTCGACATTACTGGTAACCCGTATCGCTTTACCGCTGCCAACTGAGTAGTAGAAGAGATCGTTATTTGAGTTGAGGAGTACCGCCGTGTCGTTGTGGCTGAATTCGTAGGTGGCGCGATTCGCAAGCTCCTTCACATCCTGTTCCTTCAACCCCACGCCCCGCAGGGCAGCTTGCATTTTGGCGTTATCGAAGAAAGCTGTGGCCACTCCGCTCACAGCATCAACTTTTTGTAGCCGTGGAACATCTGTTCTCGATGCCTCATTGGTCAACAGATAATGCTTGCCGTCCTTGAGCCAACGAATGCTGGGCACTGTGCCGCTGAAATTGACTTTCTTTACCGGATCGTAAATGTCGTCGATGGTCAGCAGCTTTTGCTGCGCGACGACGATGGAAGCATGAGAAAAAACAAAAATGAAAACAAAGTAGACAAGTAAACGAATACGCAAGGACCATCTCCTGTTGTTAAGTATGTTTCAATTGATCTTTTGGCATCAGCTTCCTAATCAGCGGGGTCAGTGCAAACAGAACCAATGCCGCAAGCATCAACGAAGCTGATGTAACGATAAACAGCGTGGGCATTTGATCGAGCTTTTCCGGATCGACGTGACCGCCAACCAGTCCTGCAATTAAATTGCCCAACGCCGAGGCGAGAAACCAGATCCCCATCATCTGCCCGACGAATCGCCGCGGCGAGAGCTTGGTCATGGACGACAAACCAACGGGGCTCAGGCAGAGCTCACCGACTGTCTGGAAAAAATAACTGGCGACCAGCCACCACGCCGAGACTTTAATTGACCCGCCGCTGGACACGACGGAGTTGGCGGCGAAAATCATGATCACAAATCCGATGCCTGCGAAAAACAATCCCAACGCGAACTTCGCAGGGCTCGACAATTCTCTCCCGCGACTGGCCATTCGTACCCATATTGACGCAAAGAATGGCGCCAGCAGAAAGATGAAGAAAGAGTTTACCGATTGAAACCAGGTTGCCGGAATTTCAAAACTGCCGATCATCCGATCAGTGAAATCGCGTGCAAACAGGTTTAGCGAAGTGGGAGCTTGCTCGAAGGCTGACCAGAAGATCGCGGCGAACACGAAGAGTATGAAGATGACAGCTACGCGCTTCTTCTCTTCAGTGGTGAGCCCACCGCCAATGAACATGTAACCAAAGTAAACCACGGCTACCCCAACGAGAACGTAAGTCATGTTCTGCCCAATCACCTGTGCGTTAAGTGGTAGAACTCCGGTGGCGCCGAGCACAATCACCAGCACGAGTATTGCCAGCCCGATGCCTAACACCAGCTTGATTGTTCGCACTTTCCTTGCCTGTACCGCAGGATCGGGATCACGAGTCGGTTCCAGCCCAAGACTGCCGAGAGTCTTCTTGGCCATGATTGAGAATGTAGCCAGGCCTATCAACATGCCCACGCCGGCGGCGCCAAAGCCAAAATGCCAGCCAAACTTCTCCCCGAGCAATCCCGTGACCAGCTGACCGAAAAACGCGCCGATATTGATTCCCATGTAGAAGATCGAGAAACCGGCGTCACGGCGTGCGCCGCCTTCCGGATATAGGTCACCAACGATGGCTGAAATATTTGGTTTGAGGAGACCAGTTCCCAGGACGATCAGTATCAGTCCCAGGAAGAAGGGTACCTTGCTGCGGGCAAATGAAGACAGGCCGATGCAGATGTGGCCGCTCGAGATGAGCACGGCACCGGTCATGATGGCCCGCCGTAACCCAAGTAACCGATCGGCTATCCAACCGCCCGGCAGCGACGCGAGGTAAACGCTGGCCGCGTAAACGCCGACGATCGCTGACGCCTGCGTACGATCCATGCCAAAGCCGCCATCTAAAAGGGCGGCTGACATGAAGAGCACAAGGAGCGGACGCAATCCATAATATGAGAAACGCTCCCACATTTCTGTAAAGAACAAAGTTGCAAGTCCGCGCGGGTGGCCAAAGAAGCCACGATCGGCATCCGGGGCTTTTGGACTCGATCCAGTGCCGTCAATTGCTGTGCTCATAAGAATCTTCCTTATTCACAGGTTGAAAAACGAGATGGGAGATTTCTGTTAACGAACAATGGGAGAGACTGCTGCGCCGCCCGGGTTATGAATTTCAGATCTGGCGTTTATAGCAAGAAGACGCGAGCATTCAGCCAAAATAAGATTGGGCTGTCAAGGCCAATACGCGGCCCAGTCTGGCAAAAGAACTACTGAGCAGTCACGTTATTTCTGTTAGAGCGAAAAGCAGACAAGGTCAAAACCGACCGGTACCAACGCGGTCACTGCTACCTATTGACATCAATCCGCGAGGGTGATAGTTTGCCGCCCGCTACTCGGATCACCGTTGTTAATTTAGCGGTCAATTTTCACTCCGAGGACTTCAATGTCTCCTCTCACCGACGTTAACTTCATCGCAAGACAAGTCCATGTCTCTTTAAGCGTTTGTGGTTGGAGCCTACAGCTAACCTTGAACAGAAAATAATATCCCGGCTCCCACGGGGTACGTGCCAACCGGGTTTGTTGCTCAATAGCTTCTGTCGTGGCTTGCGCAACAGATGTCCCCCCGACTTGAACGCATCTCAGCGCAAGATGCGGCAGTAGCTCAAATGATGAAAGGAGCTACTGTCATGGCAAGAGTTATGATTTGCCTTGCGGTTTTGAGCGCATTAGTGCTCGCCGTTCTGCCCATTCCAGCGTCCGCGCAACAACTACAATATCCTTATCCTGATTACCCGTTTCCGGGTTTTCCCGAAGAGTTCTCGCCGTTAAGGACCTCGCGACCAGCAAAGGTACAACGACCACTTACTCCAATTAGCAAGTTCGTCAAAGTTAGTAACCCGATACCTAATAGATACATTGTCGTACTTCAGGACCATGTAGTGGACGCCGCTGCCTCTTTAGCAGCGCGGCGCGCAACTGTGAAGTCGGTTGCGAATGCTCACGCGCAAGCTCATCTCGGCAAAATCGGTTACATCTATGAGACCGCGTTGAAAGGGTATTCGATTGAACTGCCGAACGAAGCTGCGGCCATCGCCTTAAGTGGAAATCCGCAAGTCAAGTGGGTCGAGGAAGAAGGACAGCTTCAATGGCAAGATGCTGAGGCAATCCAGACAACTCCGCCTTGGGGACTCGACGCGATTGATGGCAGCATTCCCACACCCACACCGGACGTGAATGGAAGGACGACAGGTGTTTACATTTACAATGCAACCGGTTCCGGGGTCGTAGCCTATGTTCTTGACTCCGGCATCAATACAGTGCATGAAGATTTTTATGGTCAATACTCGTCACGGGCGTTCCAGGCTGCCGACTGTATTCACTTTGCAAACTGCCAGTCGGGAACGGTATCGCCATATTGGAACACGGACCAGTGCTTTTACCCGATGCCGAACACAACCAACAACGACTGTCGCGGACATGGCACACACGTGGCAGGGACGATTGGCGGTACTACCTCCGGTGTGGCCAAACTCGTGACAATTCGGTCTGTCAAAGTTGGCACTTCCAGGGGCGTTCCTAGCGGTCCCTTGATTGCTGGGGTAAATTGGGTGACAAGCAATCATCTGGCGAATCCTACAGTTCCCGTCGTCGCCAATATGAGCCTCGCTGGTAGTATTTCTGACCCATATACTGACGCTGTGGCGCTCGACAATGCGGTGTTGACTTCAATCGCCTCCGGAGTCACATATGTGGTGTCAGCCGGCAACTTGAATGACAATGCCCAGAATTATGCGCCGGCAAATGTTGCAGCCGCGCTTACCGTGGGTGCCGTTAATTGGTTATTGAATCGCTGGGCGAATTCTAATTGGGGTCCCAGCGTCGATCTCTTTGCGCCCGGTGTCTACGTCCGGTCTGCGTTGACGGGTAATTATTTGTGTCAGTGGAATGGAAGTAATACTTCCTACTGCGCGGTGGATGGAACATCTCAGGCCACTCCCCATGTCGCCGGCGCAGTAGCATCGTACTTGCAGGGCCGTACGGGCATGACTAGCTGCGGCTCGTATCCTATCCAGGGATCTGCGCCGACATTTGGCGACTTTTCAACATGCCCTGACCGAGTCACACGATTTATCAACGCCAATGCGAATCTCAACAGGCTTAGCAATATTAATGGCGTTATTTACGATCAGTACGGTAACCCTGCTATTACCATACCATCGCCGAACCGGTTTCTTTGGACCGTTGCGATTCCCACGCGGACGAATCCTATAGACAATCATCGGTTTTTCGTTTGGCAGCAGTACGCGGATTTTCTCGCTAACCAGCCGCAACCCGATGAGAATGGGCTCGATTGGTGGACGAGCGAAATAATAGGTCATGGTCACTGTAGTGCGGGGCTAAACGACACCACCCCCTGCACGGATACCTGGCGCGTACTGACGTCACGAGCTTTTTGGATCGCCAGCCACGGCGAATTGTTTACCTCGAATTATGGAATTCGAAGCGGAATGAATGGTCGCTTCATTGAATTGTGTTATCAGATTTACCTGCGGCGCAATCCGGATTCAGGTGGTTACAATTACTGGTTGAATGACTTAAGTTCCAATTACGGAGATCCGGCAAATCCAGATGGCGTTTATCACCTAATCGACGCATTTATTAAGTCCGGATATCCTGATGGATATCGCCGCAGGTTTGGCCAGTAAAATTCGCGGGTTACAAACTGAATTCCCCTCGGCGGCGCGGGCAAGTTATGTTACGCCGCGTCGCCAATGAGGAATTAACAAGTGAAAGGGTTATATTGCCCAAGAAAAGTGCGTTGCTCTTGAGGCCATCATGAGAAACACTCAAACTATCACCAGAAGAACTATTCCGGCGGTACTTTTTTTCAGCCTGATCTTGAATTTGGTCGTGAGGTCTGACAATGGCAGCGTCACGGCTGCTTCCAACCCGAGGACGCGAATCGCAGCCGTCCCGGGAGGTAAGTTCAACGGCAAGATCGCTTTTTCCAGCGACCGGCATAACTCCGGTTTAAGCATCTGGACGATGAACACTGATGGGAGCAGTCCAACGCGTTTAACCGATGAAAAATCACGAACGGACCGACTGCCGTCTTTTATCCATATCTACGATTCACAACCGGCATGGTCACCGGATGGGACTAAAATTGCGTTTCGCAGTAACCGAGATAATGCTGGTTTCATCTACACGATGAATGCAGATGGTACCAATCTTCAGCGCCTAACGAATATAGACGCTGGCGGTCCAGCCTGGTCACCCGACGGCAGCAAGATCGCTTTCATTGTTGGCGGGGGATTTACTTTCGGACTTGAGCAGACAACTAGCGAGATTTATTCAATCAACCCGGATGGAAGCGGTCTAACGAAATTAACCACTGATACCGGCGCAAATCGCGGCTTTAGCTGGTCGCCCGATGGTAGGCAAATAGCATTTGCCAGTACTCGCGATCCTGACGGGCGCTCGCGGATTTGGGTGATGAATTCCGACGGTAGCAACCAACGGAGGCTCACTGATATTCACGACACTAAGAATGCGATTTTTTACCAGGATGTGGCACCTTCGTGGTCGCCGGACGGCGCCAAAATTCTGTTCACTGGCTCTAGAGACTTTAACGGAACGAGAGACTGCTACCTCGTTAATTGCTCAGAGTTGTTCGTGATGAATGCCGATGGTAGCAATGACCACGCTATCACAGGCGATCCGAATAGAGGTGGGATATACATGTTTCCCAAGTGGTCCCCCGATGGCACTAAGATTGCCACCAGCGTTGCTTTGGGTACAATCGCTAACCGCGTGAATGGACTTGACCTCGGCACCGCGATAATTGTTATGGATGCGGATGGGGGCAATCCGATCAATCTGTCTTATCGCAGTGATTTGCATTTCGTGGATGCCGCCGTGGACTGGCAACCCGTTTCTGCTCCGGTCGTTTCATCGTCGAGTATAGTAGGCTTCAGCGCTCCAGCATTCAGTGCATTTGAAGACGCAAGGAGCGTCCCCATGGTTGTCAAAAGAACGGGTAACCTAAATCTGGTAGCTTCGTGTTCGTATGCCACTCAAGACGGGACAGCTACTGTAAGAAATGATTATGCACCGGCCTTCGGCACGGTGCGGTTCGCGCCCGGCGAAGCCTCAAAGACAATATCCATTTCAATAACCGATAACGCGAGTGTGCGAGGAAGCCGTTCTTTTAAAATCGCGCTGTCTGACAATGAAGGCAACGCAACATTTCTTGGCAGTATCCGGGAAGCGACGGTCACCGTGATGGAGAGAGACTCCGCACCGCGCCCTAACAATCCAATTGATGAGACCCGATATTTTGTTCGTCAGCATTACGTGGATTTCCTAAGCCGCGAGCCTGATGAAGAGGGTCTTGATTTCTGGAGCAACGAGATTGAATCGTGCGGGTCAAACGTGCAGTGCCGTGAAGTGAAGCAAATCAATGTATCAGCGGCTTTTTATCTCTCAATTGAGTTTCAGGAGACGGGATATTTCGTTTACCGATTTAATCTGCTAAACCCGCACAACGTAAGCTACGCCGGATTCCCTGACGTCATGCGTCAAATACAGGAAATTAGTAACGGTATTGTCGTCGGACGACCAGGATGGCACGAGCAGCTTGAATCAAGCAAGCTGGCGTTCGTTCAACGGTACTATGATGACGATCGGCTGGTCCTAAGCTTTGGTCGGACGGACGAGCAGTATGTGGACCTGCTTTTCGAGTATGTAAAAACCTACAGCGGGATAACGTTGCCGGTGACTAAGCGAGACAATTTGATCCAGACGTTGCAAGCTGGAATCAAGACTCGCTCTGAGGTCTTATTGCAAGTCGCGGATGATGAACAATTTAAAGCAGCGCTTTTCAATCAGGTCTTTGTTTTGATGCAATATTGGGGATACTTGCGACGGGATCCCGATAATGAGGGATATGATTTTTGGCTCCGTAAGCTAGACCAATTCAACGGCAATTACATCAACGCTGAAATGATAAAGGCCTTCATCAACTCCATCGAATACCGATCGCGATTCGCTTAGAAAACTATTTTGTGAATGAAAGTGTGTCAGCGAACAATAACTAATTTCATTTCATTGACGAGGTTCGAATTCTCTTCATCTTCTCAGCACAAGAATCCGTGGTCACTGCTTGACAGTCGTATTTCCTACGGCGTATAAGCACCAGTGTAAACGTGGTGAGTTAAGGCGACTTGCGGCCACGTAAAACAAACGGCTAAACAGCTCGGGCAAGTTCAAAAGAACAAGACCCGAAAATTCAGGAGATGACGAAGGTCCTGCGTTGTTTAGCGCGGGATTTTTTAATTGAAAGCAAGCAAACAGCAAACAGCAAACAGCCGGAGGAATCCAGCAATTGGACACGGCAAAATCCGTTAGTTATCGCAAGCGGTTCGCTGGTTCGGCTGTTTGCTGTTCACCCTTTGCTGTTTGCTAAGTATCTATGGAACCTTTCAGAAACATTCTTGAGTCCGAACGCATTCACGTCGTCGACGGCGCGATGGGGACGATGCTTTATGCGAAGGGCGTTTACATCAACCGTTGCTACGACGAACTAAGTCTCAGCAATCCCGATCTAGTCCACGAGATCCATTCTGAGTATCTGCGAGCCGGCGCCGACATACTCGAGACAAATACTTTCGGCGCAACCGCGCACAACCTCGATCAGTATGGACTTGGCGAAAGCCTGCGTGACATCAACATTGCCGCCGCGCGAATCGCGCGCGAAGTTGCAGGTGAGGATGCGTATGTCGCCGGAGCTATGGGCCCGCTTGGTCTGCGTATCGAGCCGTATGGCCCGACCTCGCTTGATGAAGCGAAGGAAATGTTTAAGGCCCAAGCGTCAGCGTTGCTCGAGGGCGGGGTCGATCTCTTCATGTTGGAAACATTCTCCGACATTTCAGAGATGCGTCAGGCGATTCGCGCAGTTCGCGAGCTGGGAGACCTGCCGATAATTTCGCAGATGACAATACTCACTGACGGCAACACCTCCTTCGGCACGACACCCGAGCTTTTTACCGCGCGTCTCGACGAATGGGGTGCAGACGTAATCGGACTCAACTGCGGGGTTGGGCCGGCGATCATTTTGAGCGCACTCGAGAAGATGCGCGCCGTGACCAAAAAGAAACTGTCCGCACAACCAAATGCCGGATTGCCGCGCGATGTCCAGGGACGACAGTTCTACATGTGTTCTCCCGAATACATGTCGAAGTTTGCCAAGCGCTTCATTCAAGCAGGCGCAAAGTTTATTGGTGGCTGCTGTGGCACCACACCCGCGCACATCAAGTTGATTGCCGACGCGGTCCGCGCAGCCTCGCCGCGCGCGCAAAGAGTCGTGTTTTCATCTGGAGCATTGGCCCAGGTTACGGAAGTGGTTCCCAGTGATTTACAAATCGTGCCGCCCGCGGAACGTTCGCAGTGGTCGCGCAAGATCGTTAACGGCGAGTTTGTTACCTCCGTCGAGGTGCTGCCGCCAAAGGGCGTGGATGCGCAAAAGACTCTGGACTCCATTCGGCTATTAAAAGAGGCTGGCGTCGATGGCGTGAATATTCCGGATGGCGCCCGCGCACAGTCGCGCATGAGTGCGTTGGCCA
>DASZDU010000397.1:0-3158 GCA_035941655.1 Pyrinomonadaceae bacterium
CGACTTGATTTCGGAGACAGGATGCCGGGACCCATCTGGGCCGTTACTTCACTGAACCTGCCGTTACGCAGATTTTGATAGACCAGGCGCGGACCACGATGCGGATACTCTTTAAAGATCTTCTCAACCTCCGGGTACACACTGCCGGTAGCGATCAGTATGTCGGGCCAGCCATCGTTGTCGAAATCGGCCAGACCGGTGCCCCATTCAACATAGCGAGTATGATCGAAACCCGCAGCTCTCGACGCATCGTCAAAAAAACCGCGGCCACTGTTTCGGTAAAGAGAGGGTAAATCGTCGGAGAAGTGGGTCTTAAAAATATCGATCAGCCCGTCACCATTGTAATCACCCGTTGCTAGTCCCATACCTGCCTGGGCCTGGCCGTCTTCGTTGTAAGCGCAACCCGCTTCCACGGCCACATCCGTAAATGTGCCATCCCGGTTGTTACGGTAGAGAGTGCTTGCCGTCGAGTCGCAGGCTACGTAAATATCTGTCCAGCCATCGTTATTGAAATCAGTTGTAGTTGCCGTCATTGAATAACGGCCCTGAACCTTGGCGACACCTGAGACTTCAGAGACGTCACTGAAGGTTCCGTCGCCGTTGTTTCGATAGAGAAGATTTGTGTCAGTGGGCAATCCTTTTGGACCGCAGTTGACCGCGACTCCTTTCCAGGTGCAATTCGCGCCCTTGCCTGGCTCGGGTGTGTTGGCCAGGTCGAATTTCAAGTAGTTGGCCACGAAGAGATCAAGTTTTCCATCCCGGTCATAGTCAACAAAAGTGCAGCCCGATCCCCACCGGGTGAGCGTCGTTGACAAGCCAGCCTTTTCAGTCAGGTCGGTAAAAGTGCCGTTGCCGTTGTTGCGGTACAGAACATTTTGACCCCAGTAGGTTATGAACAGATCGTCGTAACCGTCGTTGTCATAGTCGCCAACGCAAACAGACGACGCCCAGCCGCTTCGCCTAAGGCCTGACTTCTCGGTGGTCTCGGTAAATGTGCCGTTGCGGTTATTTCGATATAGCCTGTTGGTTGGTTTCGCTCCGTGGGGAAAACCTTCAAGACGTGTGCCGCTCAAGATGAGAACATCCAGCCAGCCATCATTGTCATAGTCGAAGAAAGCGACGCCGCAACCGTTGGTTTCAATGATGAATCGCTTTCGATCAATTCCGCCGTAGATGGTGGGAGTCGAAAGGCCTGCCTCTCCAGTAACGTCTGTGAATGTCACCGGAAAGTCTTTTACCACGTCGTTGTTTCGAACTGACTTTGATGAGCCGACCTGACCAAATGCAGGGACGGGGAGAAAGATCCAACACGTCAGGCTGATGGCGAAAAAGAAAGATCGGACGCTAATGACTTGGTGTTTCTTGATGCCGGTGAACATTCCGAAAGAGAGTAGAAGTTGTGGCTGTCCGATAAGCTTTAGCTTGTCGTAACGCAGCGACAAACTAAAGTTTGTGGGACAACATGTTATTGCTGCTTATCAGCGCTGGTTCGTAGTTTCTCAGCTGTCTCAAACTCCCGCTTCGCCTCTTCCGGCCGGTTCGCACGCTGCAGAACTTGAGCAAGCAAATGATGCGCAGAAAAGTTGTTTGGATCCATTTGTGTTGCTCGCCTTAGCATGCTTTCTGCATTCGACAGCTCCTCCTTCTTCAGGTAGACCTTCCCCAGGACAATGTAGGGACCACTGAAATAGGGATTAAGCCAGATTGATTTCTGCAGGGGCGCAATCGCCTCATCCCATTTGAGCTGTCGCGAATAAGCCTCTCCCAACCAGTAATAAGCAAGCGCAAACGCAGGATTGATTTCAATCTCTCTTTGCAGCAACGCAATGCCGCGATCAATCTGGGCGTGGTACAGCGCCATCTCCCCAAGCAGGAAGTTAACCTGTGGCAGCTTCGGATCGAGTTCAAGCGCTCTAACTAATTCTTGCTCGGCCAACTCCTCGAATTGCTGACGCACCATCATCTGGGCATTAACTAAATGCGCAGCCGCCGAGGAAAGCGGCAACTTGAACATTCGCGCGAATGCTTGACGCGACTTGTCAGGGTTACGTGTTTGAATATAGCTAGCGCCCAATGCGTAGTTTATCTCCGCGCTGTCAGGGGCTCGTTGACTGGTCTTCTCAAGAAATGGAATTGCTTCCTGGTAGTGACCCAGCAGGTAATGGGATAGACCGAGCAGCTGGACTGCCTGAGGATACTTTCCGCCAGTTTCGGGAAGTGCATTGACGGCAGCGGACAAATATTCGACCGCGTGAACGTAATCACGCTTCTGGTGGTATGCCAAACCGAGCAGGTAACTGATCTCTGATTTATCCGGGACCTTCCTGGAACTGTTCCGGAGAAGTTCGATGGCCGCCTCTGTCTTTCCGGCATCGAGTAAACTGCGGGCTTCCGACAGCAGGGTTTGATCTTTTGAAGGTAGGCGATCTACTTGCGCCTTAAGGCCAGGCACACCCAGCATCAAAGAGAGGCAGACACTCGCCAAACAAACTGATTGCTGTCTCATAATTAAATTAGTCTAACCAGCAAATCGTGGGGCCTTCGTCTGTGGGCAAGAATATGGGCTAGGTCAGCCAAAGGCAACCAGAGCATTCAAAAACCAAAAACATATTTGCCAGGCAAGGAATTGGAGTCGCGATCGCAAACAGGTATAGTTACAAACCAATCACGATATAAGCCACCTTTAATTCGGAGTATCTAAATGAAACGAATGAATCCTAAGGTTGATGCATACTTAAGTAGAACCAAAAAATGGCGGGAAGAATTTGAGAAATTGAGAATGATCATTCTTGACTGTGGGCTGACTGAAGAATTGAAGTGGGGTGTTCCTTGTTACACGTTTGAGAAAAGAAACATAGTTCTAATACATGGATTTAAGGAATACTGTGCGCTTTTGTTTTTCAAAGGCGCCCTGTTGAAAGATGCCGAGGATATTCTGATCCAGCAGACGAAGAATGTGCAGGCGGCGCGCCAGATTCGGTTCACCAATGTTCGGCAAATAGTTAAGATGAAAGCCATCCTGAAGGCCTATATATATGAAGCCATTGAAGTGGAAAAAGCCGGTTTGAAAGTGAAATTTAAAAAGACTGCAGATTTCATAATTCCTGACGAGTTTCAAAATAAATTAGATGAAATGCCTGCCCTGAAAACTGCTTTTG
>DASZDU010000398.1:0-4119 GCA_035941655.1 Pyrinomonadaceae bacterium
CGGTAAGAAAATTCCGGATTTAGTTGATAATCGCCGTCACGGTAGAGGAGGAAATTCTGCTTAAGAGGTTGGTTACTATTCAGCGCCTTTCGAATGTGTGAAACGGTTGGGTGGAAGTTCTTTTCCACGGCCTCAAAATCCGTTTCACCCCAGAAGGTGTCGATAATCGTATCTTTCGACGCGCGATGGTGACGACGAGAAACGATGAAGCAAAGAATGTCGCGCGCGCGGCGTGTGGGCCAGGCGTCGGCGCCGAGTGGACGTGCTGGATCCCGAACTATCTCGACCGGCCCCAGCATGTTGACAGTCAAATCCGTGACCGCCGCCTTCGGTGCCAGAGCGATTTCAGTCACCTGCACTATCTGCGGCTGGGGCGGTGGAGTTGCCGTAGCTTGTTGGCGCAAGTCCAGAGGCAGCAACTCGAGTATTTCCTCGGAGGAGAAGAGCTGCGGATACTTCGCCACCTTTCGTTTGAGCCAATACTCATAGTCGTATCTGATTGCCAGGTCGATGGCGCGTTTTAAGTGCGCGTGCATTTCCGGCTCTTTGTTTTGATTTAGATCGCACAGGGCCAGTGACACGCTGGCTTGAGCCTCGTAGTAATAGAGACCGTTGTCATGAAAATACTCGAGCGCTTTTTCCAGACCGTCACGAGCATTTTCAAAGTCTCCTTTCGCCGTCAGGATTCGGGCACGTGTTAACGAGGCAGTAAAAAATCCCGGTGCTGCTTTTTCAACCGGTCGCACACGGATCAAGCGGTCGATCAACGCTTCCGCGGAGTTGTAGTCGCCAATGTTCAGGCTCAGCAGCGCGCGTTCATCGAGTAGTTCCATGCGGGCGATGTTTATTCCCGCCTCATCGTAAGTACGTGAGGCGCGTTCATAATATTCAATGGCTCGTCCAATCTCGCCGCGCTCGCGATAGAGAGTTCCATAAGTTTCGAACGTCTCAGCCCTGCTGGCCACCAAATTAAACAATTGGCACCGCTCCAGCGCGTTATCCAAATGTTGTTCAGTCGCGGCAAAATCACCGCGATAAAGGTAGCAACGCGCCATATTCAAATGCGCAATTGCCTCCTGCGGCATGGGCGCACCTTCCCTTTCTTTGCGCAACATTCGACCGAACCAACGCAGCGCCTCTCCGAAGTCACCGCGAGTCATTGCCGGCAGTCCCAGGTTGTGAGTGATGAGACGAATATAGTGTTCGTCGTTTCGTTCCTCAGCTGACTGGAGCGCGGCCCTGAATTCACGTTCGGCCGCCGTCCACTCGCCCATCGCCACCAGGCAGAGTCCGCGCGTGTTCCCGCATTTGATTCTGACAACTGAATTTGGCTGGCTCAGCTGCGTGGCGCGATCCAAATAGGTAAACGCGAGCTCATAATCCCCATCACGACGCGCCAGCGTGGCCATCGAGTGAAGCGCGTCGGCCTCGCCTTCTTCGTCCTCTTTGTCATGAAGCAGCGTTACGGCGCGTCGCAGCATCGATTGCGCAAACTCATATTCGCCGCGCAGACGGGCGACCTCCGCGCGATGCGCGAGCGCCCGCGGGTAGGCCTCGACTGCCGCCTGGGGCAGGGAATCTGCAAGCGATGCAAGCGACGCCAGCGCACCCGATGCGATCCACTCGGAACCCCTTTCCGCAATTACCCTGGCCGCGTCTGCGAAATCTTCAGCTGCCAACAAGTGTCTAACCGCCTGTTCCCACGACAGCCGCTCCAGAAAATATGCTGCACAGCGCTGATGTTCCGCAGCCACGCCCGTTCGCCCGATCTCACTTCGAAGGCGTCGGCGCAGAAAGTTTTGGAAGAGCGGATGCAGACGATATTCTTCTCCGCGCCGATCACTGGCGACCGAGATGAAAACGTTGCGCCGAACCAGATTTGGCAGCACTCGTGAGCAGTTGAATCCCTGGTAAAGTGCGGTACAAACGTCGAGTTCGACGCGATCCAACAGTGAAACTTGCAACAGCAAGCGGCGCACGTCTTCGGTCTCGTCCGAAAATACCTCCTCAGCGAAATAGTCGAAAATATCTCGCTCCGATTGCCTCAGCACTTCCACAAGGTCAGGAACTTCCGCCTGACCCTCGCGGCTCGTGATCACGTGCCGGTGAGCTACTTGTCTGACGAGTTGCAAGGCTGTAATCCAGCCGTGAGTGCGCTCGCGATATTCGGCAAGTTGCTCGGAAGTGAGTTCCAGATCAAAGACTTTGCGGAAAAGCTCCTGAGTCTCGCTATCCGTAAACAGCAGATCGGAGCGATCGATATTTGAGAGCGGCGAGTGTGTTCGCAGTCTGCCTAATGCGAGCGGCGGCACCTCGCGCGAAATGATGATGACGTGTAAAACGTCTGGAAGATAGGCCAGTAATCGATCGAGAACCACATGTACGGCGGTGTCCTCGCCGAGATGGTGGTAATCGTCCAATACCAGAATTAGCTGCTGTTCAACTCGCTCCAGGACCTCGTTCAGAAAGACGTCTACGGCGCGTTCCGGATGCCGGGCGAGTTCACCGGTAGCTTCCTGCAAATACGAAAAGAGCGCCTCACCAAAACCGGGCACTTGCTGTTGAATGCCAAAGGCGAGGTAGCCCAGAAACACCGAAGGGTCTGCATCGGTGTGATCCAGCTGATACCAAACGAACAGCCTTTTGTGCGTTCGCAAAAAATCTGCGACCAGGGTGGTCTTGCCCGAACCGGCATTGGCGGTGACGAGCGTGAGCGGATAGCTAAGGTTGCCGAGCAGACGATCCGTCAGGCGTGCGCGCGAGAGTAATTCCGGAGTCGGACGGGGTGCCAGTAACTTGGTACGAAGGAAGAAACTCGGACGCGTCTCCTGAATGGGTTCCTGAGATGTGATTGACCGCGTGGAAGAAATGTCGGTCCGGTCCGGTGGATTAGCGGGCGCCATAAGCTTCTGCCTCTGCGCTCTGGATAGATTGCGAGGCAGATTAGCATGATGAAAGAGAATCAAGCCACCGTTATGGGGCTGGCCCTGGTCGAGGCTTGATTGTTCTTGTATGTCCATGAATGTCGAAGCGGACAGTCAGCGCTTCTGACCGCTGGGAGTGCAAGCATTTGCCTTGCTGGACGCGTGGCCATGAACGTTGAGGCAGACAAGGTGTCTGCGCTCCCAACGCTGACTGCTCAATCTCGGGCGGCTTTTCCTTCGAACGTAGCTAAAAACGCGGCTGATTCATCAAGTTGGCCGGCACGACCATGCGTATGATCGAGGGCTATGCTTGCTTGATCGCTGGAGAGCCCGTAGGTGTCGAACAGTGCGATCGCCTCGGACCTGGTAAATGCCAACGTCGCTTCATCCATCACCACTAACGATTGCTTGGATCGCATTCTCCACAAAGGGGCTGGCGGCAGATTTCGGCTGGTGATCAGCAAGTGGACGTCTGACGGCAACAGCGGGAGCAGACGGCTAAAGAATGGCACCAACCAAAAGGAGTCAGACAGCAGATGGAGATCTTCCAGGACGATCAAAAGCGGGCCGGCTTTCCCTTCAACCAATTCGTAGACAAATGCGTCCGCCAGCCACGTCATGTGATCGAGGTTCAACAGCTCCGGCAACTCTGTTAGGGAAGTTGACCCGAAGCGGGGCCGGCACTCGCGGATGCTGCTGACCAGATAATCAAAGAAAATTATGGGGTCAGCGTCAGGCGCATCAATCTTGTACCAGGCTACGGGCCGTCCGCATTTTTGTGCAAAGTCCAGCGCCAATGTCGTCTTGCCAGTCCCTGCCCGTCCGCTGAGGACTGTAGAAGTGCCGGCAGCCATGCTTTGTTCGAGCATGCTCAGCAACCGCAGGCGCGACAAGCGAGGAGTACCTGGCGGAGGTGCAATTTTGTCGGTGATGAGTTCCAGCCTACCCAGGCTGAGATTTTGATAGGAATCAATTAAGAACATGCCGTTTAGCAGACCGGAGTAGATCTTTGCGCACCCAGCTTCACAGTTTAACTGCGTGCGGCTTGAGGGGTCTGTTCTCCCTTTCTCCTGAAACTCCAGCAAATTAGCCATTCGCAGCACCCGAGAGGGCCGCTGCAGGCTCGGAAATAGTTTTATTGCAATCGGCTTGAGAAATTCTTGAGTTTTTAAACACGGATGAGCAGGGAGGCCTG
>DASZDU010000399.1:0-13896 GCA_035941655.1 Pyrinomonadaceae bacterium
TATTGCTTGACGGCGTGCGCGACGATTCGCCCGCAGCTGCGGCCGGCCTCAAAGCGGGAGATAAAATTGTGAAGCTGGCAGGTCGCGAGATACGCAACGTATACGATTACACTTACGCGCTCGGGGAAATGAAGGCAGGGCAGCAGTATGAAGTTGAACTGTTGCGCGCGGGCGAGCGAATCAAGGTAATGATTACGCCGGCTGCGAGGAAATAGGAAACGACCGACGACCGATGACGGTCGACCGCTTAGAAACTTTTGGCGGTCGGCTGTCCTCGGTCGTCGGTCTTTTTTTTACCAGCGCGGCTCGCGTTCGTAACCGCCCCGGTCGCCGCCACGATCGCCGCCTCCGCCGCCGCCGCCGTAATTGCCGCGACCGCCACCGTAACCGCCGCCGCGCCCACCACGATCAGCTCTCGGCTTCGCTTCGTTGACGGTGAGATTGCGACCGCCAAAGTCTTTGCCGTTGAATTGCTCAATGGCTGCCGCCGCTTCCTCCGGTGTTGCCATTTCCACAAACGCAAAACCGCGTGAGCGCCCGGTGTCGCGATCTTCGATCACCGAAGCTGATTCCACTGTTCCCACTGCGGCGAATGCGTCGCGCAGTTCTTCGCTCGTTGTGCGGAACGAGAGGTTTCCCACATAAAGTTTGGTACCCATCTTGTTTCTATCCTTTGAATCGTTTGAAGCGCGGGCAGGAATAAATCGCAAGACTCAAGCGGGGATCTACTTGACCTCTTCTTCGCGAAACGCGACGAGCCCGGTGCTCTAAAACTGCGAGAGCGGCTTCCAACAAGTTAACAAACCCTAACTCTCTCCTTAGCCGAACGCGGGTCGCTTCACGATCACCGACAGGACAGCGCAGTCACCACTTGATGCGCGAGAGCAGGAACCTTGACGCCGCTAAGTATGCCTCAGGCTGCGTTTCGAGTTCAAGTAATGGGATGTCTGGGTGCTCGACTTTGGAAGGCCTTATTTTGGAGTGCGCTGACCTGTCAGCGCTTTGGTCTTGCGCGGCTTGAAGCGCTAGTTCCTCGTAGTTTTCAGCCAACGTTGGTCGCGACAGGTCGCGACCGACCAAAAGCGCTGACAGGTCAGCGCACTCCAAAATAGTTTCGCTGTTTGCTTGTGCTCAGGGCTTGGAATATATTGCTTGCCCGCAAGTTTGTTAAATATATCGAAGGGTCCTTATTCAAAACATGTCTAAACCTGTACCTATTACCGTCGCCCACGGCGACGGCATCGGGCCGGAGATCATGGCCGCGACGCTGCACATTCTGGAAGCGGCTGGCGCCAATTTGGAAATAGAAACAATCGATATCGGGGAAAAGGTTTATCTGGCCGGCAATAGTTCCGGCATTGAGCCGAGCTCCTGGGATTCGTTGCGGCGAACAAAAGTTTTCCTTAAGGCGCCCATCACCACGCCTCAGGGCGGCGGTTTCAAAAGCTTGAATGTCACGGTGCGTAAAACTCTGGGCCTTTTCGCGAATGTGCGGCCGTGTGTTTCGTATCATCCCTTCGTCGATACCAAGCATCCGGTAATGGACGTCGTGATCGTTCGCGAGAACGAAGAGGATCTTTATGCCGGCATCGAACATCGGCAAACCGAACAAGTGATGCAATGTCTGAAACTGATTTCCCGTCCCGGTTCGGAAAAGATCGTGCGCCACGCATTCGAATACGCTCGCCGCAACAACCGCAAGAAGGTCACCTGCTTCACGAAAGACAACATCATGAAGCTTACCGATGGCCTGTTCCACAAAGTGTTCGATGAGATCGCCGCGGCGTATCCCGACATTGAAAACGAACATTGGATAGTTGACATCGGCGCAGCGAAGATGGCTGACACGCCCGAGGTGTTCGACGTAATCGTGATGCCGAATCTATATGGCGACGTGCTGTCAGACGTTGCGGCCCAAATTGCAGGTTCCGTTGGCTTAGCGGGCTCTGCCAATATTGGAGAGCACGTGTCCATGTTTGAAGCTATACATGGTTCGGCGCCGCGGCGCGCCGGGCAGAATTTGGCGAACCCGTCGGGGTTGCTATTAGGCGCGGTCATGATGCTGGTGCACATTGGCGAAACCGCCGTGGCTGAACGCGTGCACAATGCCTGGCTGCGAACGATCGAGGACGGCATTCACACTTACGACATCTTTGAAGACGGCAAGAGCAAACAGAAAGTCGGCACCAAAGAATTCGCCGAGGCTGTGGCCCAACGCGCGGGGCAGACGCCGCAGACTCTGAAAGTTGCCAAATACAAATCAGTAGATGAAGTGGCGCCGGTAGCAAAGGTGTCCGCGGAAGTGACAACTCGGGCGAAGAAAGATCTCGTCGGCGTTGACGTGTTTCTGGATTGGACAAAGGGTACTGCCAACGAGCTCGGCGACGCATTAAGTAAGTTGAATGGTGACGGCACCAAACTCGAGATGATGAGTAATCGGGGCGTAAAAGTGTGGCCGGGTGGTCATCCGGAGACCTTTTGCTCCGATCACTGGCGCTGTCGATTCTTGTCGGACGATGAAGGTCGCGGCGTTTCGCATCCGCAAATAATCGCTCTGCTCAAGCGCTTCGCCGATGCTGGCTTCGACTTCATCAAGACCGAGAACCTTTACAACTTCGATGGGGAACGCGGATATTCGCTCGACCAGGGAGCGTGAGAGAAGAAAGGATAAAGGAAAGGCAAATGAAATGAACCCACAGCATCAGAGGTCAGAAGAGAAACAGCCGGCAAGTGACTCCGCAAATAACGAAATAGGGCCAACAGAGAAGCTGCGCGAGCCCGATAAATCAGATCAGGAACTTTCTGTGCCGGGTGCGCAAAACCCGGAAAGCGAAGAAATCAAAGACGAACAGGGACCGAACACCGAATAATATGCCAACTGATAATACAACGCCGCTCGTCGCCGTCGTCATGGGTAGTAAGTCTGACTGGGACACCATGCAACATGCGGATCAAACTCTCACGAAGTTTGGCGTCACGCATGAGTGCCGCGTGATGTCGGCTCATCGAACGCCGCAGTTGGCGACTGAATATTCCGCCTCTGCATCTGCTCGCGGTATTGAAGTGATCATTGCCGCAGCGGGGGGCGCCGCACACCTCGCGGGGGTGATCGCTGCTCATACAATTCTGCCGGTGCTGGGCGTGCCAATGAAAAGTGAAGCGCTTAACGGAATGGATTCCCTGCTGGCAACAGTGCAGATGCCCGCCGGAATTCCAGTGGGCACTCTGGCCATCGGCAAACCCGGCGCTATCAACGCGGCGCTCCTTGCTGTTGCCATACTGGCGAACAGCCGCCCTGAGTTGCGTTCAAAGCTGCAGCAGTTTCGCGATGAGCAGGAACAAAAAGTGCGCGCTGCAACCGTTCCCTAGCGTCAACTCCCAGCCCGACGAGCTTCTTCTCTAAGCGGAGGGGCTATGATCTAATTCGCGTTGATTCGTTCTGGTTTTGTGTTACTTCGTGGGTCGTACACTCTGTTAGCGGAACACGAACCACGAAATTTCACGAAAGGTAGACGAAACCGCACAAAACAGATCATCTCTAAGCGGAGTTCTATCTTGAAATATGCTCGCCATTAGAGCAGAATGCCCTCACTGTATTCAACGCTCGGAAGACAACCTGATTCCCCAGGACTTCCGCTGTTTTTTCACTATTCTTCCTGTCTCGCATGTCTGAAATCTTGTCGGAAATCCAGAACATGATCGGCCAGACCATCTCCCATTACCGCATTATCAGCCAGCTGGGCGAAGGCGGAATGGGAGTAGTTTACCTGGCGGAAGACACAACACTCGGCCGGCGCGTAGCGATGAAATTTCTGTCTACGACCACGCGCGAATACCGTGCGCGATTTTTGCGCGAAGCTCGCGCCGTCTCTGCTTTAACGCATCCAAACATCGCCACTGTTTTTGATTACGGTGAAACGCCTGAAGATCAGCCTTACATCGTGATGGAGCTGATCAAAGGTCAACCACTCAACGAGAAGCTCCGCGAAGGATCCCTGCCGCTGCCGGAAGCCGTCAGGATCGTTTCAGCTATAGCGGAAGCACTCGGCGAAGCTCATCACCAGGGCGTGGTGCACCGCGACGTAAAACCTTCCAACGTGGTGATAACTGAGCGTGGCCAGGTTAAGGTGCTTGACTTTGGTCTCGTCAAACACATTTTTGAAACGACCACCCTGGAGGGCGATCCCAACCAGAAGACTCTGCCCTCAACCCGAACGCGCAGTGACGTAATCGTCGGCACGCCGCTTTACCTATCACCGGAGCAAGCTACTGGCAGGCCGATCGATGGACGCAGTGATCTGTTTGCGCTGGGCGCTGTGCTTTATGAATGCATCACCGGCCAGTCGGCATTCTCCGGCGGCAGCATTATTGAAATCGGCGCCCAGGTGATTCATGTTAATCCAAGCGTGCCCTCCAAACTTAACGATCGCATTCCACCGGAGCTTGATCGCATCACGATGAAAGCGATCCAAAAGAGATTGGAAGATCGCTATCAATCAGCTGAAGAGTTCATCGCCGATCTGCAACAGGTTCTTCCCGCCCTGGATAGCGACGGCTACCGCACCGGTCGGTCAACCGAGTCGCAACAGTCGCGCACCGCTTCAGCCAGCGCTTTGACTACCATGATCGAGCCATTTCGCCGGCCCGGTCCAAATTTGGGCATATTCATACTGGCGATTCTGGGCGTCGCTTTATTGAGTTGGTTTGCAGTGAAGTGGTGGAAACCCTCGCCTTACAAGCCCACCGCAGTAGCGCAGGGTTGGTATGACCAGGGCACAGATGCGCTGCGGAACGGTGCTTTTCTACAGGCAAGCCGAGCGTTTGAGCAAGCGGTCGCAAGCGACCCCGGATTCGCACTCGCGCATGCGCGGCTCGCCGAGGCATGGTTCGAACTCGATTACGCCGATAAAGCGAAGGACGAGATGTTAAAGGTGCAGTCGTTGGTACCCAATCGTTCGTCGCTGGCAGCAACTGACGCAGGTTATCTGGAAGCGATCAACGCTACGGTTTCGCGAGAATTTCCGGTAGCGGTCCGGGCCTACGGCGACCTGGTAAAACTATCGCCCAATGAACCACCGGTTTATGTTGACCTGGGGAGAGCCCAGGAAAAGAATGAAGACATCACCAGTGCCATCGCGAGTTATCAGGAAGCGGCGAAACGCAATCCTCAATATGCAACCGCTTTTCTGCGAGCCGGCAATCTTTACGCGAGACAAATGGATCTGACCGCCGCTCTGGACGCATTTAACAAGGCGGACACGCTATATCAAGCGCTCGGCAACTTCGAGGGACAAGCTGAAGTTTCCTATCAACGTGGTTTTCTTTTCGACCAGGTTGGCAAAATTGCCGATGCTCGCCAGCACCTGGAACGCGCTCTCGAGTTAGCCAGGACTACTAACAATGAATACCAGCAGGTGAAGACCCTCTTGAAACTTAGTGATGTGGAGTTAGCGGAGAACGATATGGAGGCAGCGCGCCAATACATCCGCAACGCCATCGACCTGGCCCAGGCCAAAGGCATCGACAATCTTACTAAACGAGGATTGGTTGATCTGGGAAATACATATCTTGTGTCTGGTGACTACGCTGAGGCAGAGAAATACTACAAACAATCCCTTGACCTGGCTCAAAAACAGAAGGATTTGCGCAATGGCGCAAGAGCTCTGCTTTCGCTCGGAAGTCTTGCGGAGCGACGCGGCAATTCGGAAGAAGCACTTGCGTATGTTCAGCAAGCGCTGCCTTTCTATCAGCAGGGCGGTTACCGCAAAGAAATGCAACAGGCGCTTGCTCTTTTTGCACGAGCCTGCATCCAGAAAGGCGACTACAATACCGCGCAACAAGCGTTTGAGCAGCAATTGAAATTCAGTCAACAGACCGGCGATCAGTCTCTGACTGGTCTCGCTGCTGAAGGCATTGGTCTGCTTTTTATCAGACAGGGAAAATATCCTGAATCGCTCAGCCGTTTTGACGAGAGTCTTGCCATCGCCAGGTCGTTAAGGGTGTCAAAGAATATCGGCCTGCGCCTGACCGACCGAGCAAACGCTTTGTGGCGACTTGGGCGTTACGACGAAGCACGTTCGGCACTCATTGAAGCTTCGCCCATCGCTGAAAGTCCGGATGCTGCCAAGAGTTTGTCGGCTGAATACTACCTCGCCAAAGCGCGCATGGCCTTGAGTGAACGCCGATTTCCTGAGGCCAGGATGAGCAGCGAGCGGGCCCTTGCTCTTTCGGGCACTCAATTAAAAACCGCACCTCCCGTGGCCGCGCACATACTTGCCCTGGCCCATGCCTATAACGGCGCGACGCGCGAAGCTCGAGCCCAGGGTGAAAAAGCCGTAAAAATGGCAAGGGAATCCGCCGATCCAGCCACTTTGTCCGAGTGCCTTTTGGCACTTGCCGAGATAATGATGCAAAACGGAGATGCTGCCGGGGCATTGAAGACGTCGCTCGAGTCGCAGGCACTTTTCGCGCGCGCCGGTAAACAAGACTTGGAGTGGGTTAGCTTCCTGATTGCCGCGCGCGCGAGCAAAAGCAGCGGCGATTTCGAGAAAGCACGCGACTACGCGTCGCAGGCTGAAGGTCTCTTATCCTCATTACAACAAAAGTGGGGGGTTGATAATTACAACACGTACCTCAATCGGCCTGACGTCCGATTTTATCGCAAACAACTTGGAGAAGTTTTTGCCGAATACCCAACAAATCCAACTTGACGCAAACGAGCAGCTTCTTTATTCAAGGAGCGACAATCATGTTGAGGATTCAGTGGGCCTTGCTTCAATTATGTTCACTTGGCGAAACGTGCGAAAGATCCAGAAGCAGTTATCACGGCGTGAACATCTTAAGGATTGAGGTTTTAGAGGGGCGGGATTCAAAGGTATGGCAGCTACTAATAAGCTTAACGGATTGGAATGTCTTTGAAAGCTTTTCTGCAGGGTCTTGCCAGCGGGTTGATATTAGAGACACGTCTGTTCTACCGTCAGCCTAAACTCCCACTTTCGCCGACCATCGGAGGGACGTTCGGCGAAAGTAACCTCATAGCCCTCCAAGGAGAAACTCATGTCAGAAGGCGAAGACATAATCATTAAAGGCGGCTCTATCGAATTGGAGTTTGAGGACTCCGTTTACCCAAGGAATCCGAGCAACCCCAAAAAGCATCAGAATCCTAATAGGAAAATCTCAAGGATTGTGGTCGTAGACGAAAACGGCGGTCAGAAATACGACAGCGGGGAAAGCCCAAACGGTATGAAGTGGACCATCACGATTTCAACCAGGTGACGGACTAGCTTCGGGCTCTCGCACGGGATGATTCCGACGGCAGTCTCACACGTCTGCGCCCAAAGACGGTCGCTCCGCCGTCGGCAAGTCTAATATCAGGATTGGTCACCGCAGGCCTCAACGGTAAAGGGGATAGTTGTGCCACGCGCGGCCTCAGGGCGCGCGCCGGGTTATGAGTGTGATAACTGCAACAAACAGAGCCGACCCGATGATCGACCAGATGATCGGGAAGTTGGTAGTGCCAATTTGAATTGAAAACAGTTCCGGCAACCCGAGCTGGCGTGCCAGCCACATTCCCAAAAGCGCACCTATAAATCCAAGCGCGATTGATACCAAACAACCACCGCGTGAAAAGCCGGCGATTGCCTGGCCCAGGGCGCCACAGAGCCCGGCGATAATCAGCAGCACAATTAGATCAAGAATTGTCATTTCATTTCAGCTCCAGGCGCGCTGAATGCGCGCAGCGAAGGCCAAAGTTGAAACTGCCCCGTATCCGCAAGCCGTGGCTCCACGTCCTTAGAAGTCGAACTTGATCGCCAGTTGCAGTTGCCGCGGCGTAACGAAAGTCGTCGTGCCGGAAGCGGGCGACGAAAAACTTCGTGGTGTTCCAAAAGCCGTAAGAAAATTCGGCGGCGTCAGCGTGGGAACTCCCGCCACGGTTGAGAAGGCGAAGAACGTGGTGTTGACTGTGGCGACACTCGGGTGATTGAAAACATTAAAGGCCTCGAGTATCAGGCGGATGCGCATCGCTTCGCGGATGGGAATTGAGCGAGTCAGGCGCATATCAAACTGGTAGATCGCGGGTGTGGTGAATTGGTTTCTCACCGTTCCCGGCAGGCGATCGTTGGAACGATTGCCGTCGTTGTTCGGATCGTTGCTCACGAGTGCCGAGTAGGGTGTGCCGGATTGAAACTGCGCGATGGTAGAAAATCCGTAGTCGCTGAATAGCGCGCGGGCCACCGGATTGTCGCTCCAGCCAATCTTGCCCCACTCGTAAACGGGACTGAAAACAAAACGATGCCGCAGGTCGGTGTCGGATCGTCCGTAATCGAGAGCGGGATTGATTTGGTTCTCCACCATCTTCGCGTCATCGGCTCCGAACACCACGATAGTTTGGTCAGGCCGATCGTCTTTCGCCTTCGAATAAGTGTAGGCAGCGATAAACTGGAAGCCGCGTGTGAGACGTTGCGTGGCTTGAATCGCAAGTCCGTGATACAGCGACTTGGAAGCGCTCTCAAACAAACTAATTCGATTATAGGATTGTCCTGTTGCGCGCGAGATCGGACGCGCGCTGGGGAAACGTTGAAAAGTATAAGCCTGGCCTCCACTGCTGATGGTAAGCGGCACCGGTGCGGCCAGATTGATGTCGCGCGTCCGCGTCAGGTGTAGTCCATGATAGTAAAGATAAGTTGCCGACACACTTAAGTTCCTGGCGACCTCATGCTCGATACCCACTCTTCCCTGCTCCACATAGGGCGACTCGTAGTCCTTCGCAAAAACAAACAGGTTTGGATTGGAAGACGCGCCCGGGGGCGGCGCTGTCAGAATATTCGGATAGGTCAAACCGGCCGCCGCGATTCCCGCAGCATTGAGATTGATGCCCGTCACGTTAATGCCATTTTGCGAATGGACTGTTCCCAGCACGATCGCCGGCGTGCGCCCGTAGTAAATACCGAAACCACCCCTGACCACTGTTTTTTCGCTCGGCGAATAACTAAAGCCGGTTCGCGGGGCGAAGTTGTTCTTGTCTTTGGGACAAACGCTGGTGTCGACATTGTTCGACAGGAGCAGTGGATCAGTATTTTGGATTGGCGGGCACGCCAGTCCCTGGTAGTCGTAGCGAAGACCAAGATTCAACGTTAGCTGTGGGGTAACACGGAAATCATTCTGCCCGTAGAAACCATACTCGGAAAGGTTGGGTTCCGTGGTGCCGCCAGTGGTGCCTGCACCGGGAAAGTTCTGCGTGTATGCGCTCGGGGTGTTATCCCTGAAAGATACGGCGGAGGGGAACGTATACGCGCCACTGAACAGTCCGGGGAAGAAATTAAAGATGTGGTCAAAATTGAAGTCGACGCCAAACTTCCAATTACTCCGCCCACTCAGGTAAGAAAGGTTATCTATAAACTGCTTGCGTTTGATCGTCGTTTCCCGCGGACTGAAATTATTTCGCCCAATGCTCAGATTCGTGCCGGTAACTATGGTGATGATCGCCTCCGGCTGGTCGCTATTGGCCTGACCCGGTTCCTTGTCGCGAGCAAACTGAAAACGAAATTCATTCACTACTCGTTGACTTAACGTTGACGTCAAATTACCGGAGAAGGTATCGCTCTTCACGAGGCTGTCGCCCGAGTGCTCCTCGGCGCTGAACGGACCGTTGTTCTCATTGTTGTTGCCGGTGAAACCCTGGTGGTTATAACGAAGGCTGAGCTGATTGCTGTCGTTTAATTTGATGTCCGCTTTCCCCAGAAAAACATCCTGCGTGCGACCCACCTGGTAGGTCGCAATCTTTGGCTCGAGCACGGTGCGCACTGATGCCGGTACCGTAGCCAGATTCACGGTAAGCAGCTGCGGCACGTCAGCGCGCTGGCCATCGTATGTGAAAAAGAAGAAGGCGCGGTTCTTAGCAATGGGCCCACCCAACCGGCCTCCGAATTGATGGATTCTGAGCGGTGATCGCTTGTTTGGCAGACCGGCTCGGAATTGTTGCGCCTTGGTAATGGGATCGTTGGCATTCAACGACTCGTCCCGCAAATACTCAAACACGCCGCCGTGAAAATCGTTGGTGCCCGATTTGGTGACTACATTGATTAGGCCGCCCGCCGCACGGCCAAACTCTGCGGAAAATCCATTCTGATTCACCTGAAATTCCTGTACCGACTCCTCCGAGAATTGATAAGGAGGACGAACACCACCGCGGCCCAACGCCTGTCCGAAAAACGTGTTGTTGTTATCAACGCCATCGACTTGCAAACTGTTAAATGTGCCGCGTTGACCGCCGACCGACAAATCGCCACCGCGTGGGTCGCGAATAACAGCGGGCGAGAGGGTTGCAAAATCCTGGAAGTTGCGTCCGTTGATTGGCAGGTTGTCGATCGAACGCTGATTGATGGTGGTAGCTACTGAGGTTCGCGAGGTCTCGACGACCGGGGCTTCACTGGTGATGGTCACGCTGCCACTGGTGCCGCCGACGGTGACCGCAAGATCCAACGGTGTTCTACTACCCACAGTGACCGTTACCTCTTTCGCTTCGGTCGTTGCGAAGCCCGAAGCGGTCGCCCGGACTGTATACACACCTGGCGGCAACAAAATTATTTGAAAGATGCCTTGATCGTCCGTAGTGGCTGTCCTTTCCAGACCGGTGGCCTGATTTGTAGCAGTAACTGACGCACCCGGGACTGCAGCCTCTTTTGGATCGAGCACTCGCCCTTCGATATTTCCGGTTGTCGCTTGCGATTGGCCAAAGGCGGCCACAGTAAGCGAAAGAATAATCACGATTAGCACGCAAAATTTGGCGGCTGGGGGTGTAGTAGTAGTCATATATTCCTCATCGGATCAAGAATTAGGCTGCGAAACGGAAGCGCAGTGGAGAGACAAAAAGATCCACTGACTGGAAGTTTTCTGGACAAGCGGATACTAGTTGATGAGGCTGTGGCAGATCAATACGGAAAGCCGATAAATCTCCGGGTCAGCTAGTTAATGACCAAACGAAAAATGACAAATGGGAAATGGAAAATTTCTTTTCTTGTCAATGCCCGATAGAGGGTTTGGCTGCCGGCCGGAAAAGAGCAGCCACCCGTCCGCCGCTGAGGGATTGAACAAAACTCATCACACCCATGTAACCGAAGCCAAAGAAAAACAGCAGCAGAAATGGCGCGGTGCCCCACATGCCCATGTGAATCGCATAAAAGATTGCCAGCAGGAAGTAAAGTGAAAAGCCTAGTTCGAGCAAAGGCAGCAGGCCGCGTTTCCGCTTGTACTTCTTTCGCTTCCACGTTTCATCGTGAGTCTTTTCCACCTGGTATTTCGGAGTACGAACGAAGTCGCTTTTAATACCCAGTAATGCCTCAAGCACCGCGCGCGCGTTTGAAAAGGCCAATCCAATTCCCAGCGCCATCACCAGCGGCAGATGCAACAGCCGGGGAGTGCGTTTCTCGTCGAGATACCACACAGCCGTGCCATAAAAGAGAAATACCGAGATTGAAGAAAAGAAAAGCAGCGGCAGATCGATGATCATCAAGTGGTAAAACGGCTGGTTGTAACGCACCAGCAACAAGGGGAACTGCAGAAAACTCGCGACAATCATCAGCGGATAGCTAATGTTTCCGGTGAGCCGAAAAAACATTTCCAGACGCACGCGTAATGGCAGCCGCGCACGCCAAATCCGAGGGTACAGTTTAATCCCTACCTGCATCACGCCTTTGGCCCAACGGCGTTGTTGCGCTTTGAAGGCGTTGATCTCAACGGGAATTTCCGCCGGCGCCTCTTCATCAAGCAGGTAAACAAACTTCCAACCCATCAACTGCGCGCGGAAACTCAGGTCAGTGTCTTCTGTAAGCGTGTCGTGCTGCCAACCGCCGCTTAAGGCGATGGCGCGTCGCCGCCAAATTCCAGCCGTGCCGTTGAAATTAAAAAATCCTCCGGTGCGATTGCGCGTGGTCTGCTCTACCACAAAATGACCATCAAGCATGATGGTCTGAAGTCGAGTCAGCAAATTGTAATCGCCGTTGATGTGAGACCAACGCATTTGCGCGCAGCCGACCATGGGATCGGTAAAGTAGTCGACAAGCTTGCGCAAACAGTCGGGCTTGGGAACAAAGTCGGCATCGAAGATGGCAAGCAGTTCGCCCTTTGCGGTTTTGATGCCGTTCTCGAGCGCGCCGGCCTTGAATCCGGTGCGGACAGAACGGTGGATGTATTCGATGTCAAAACCGAGCTGCTGATATTTTTCGACTGTCGCCTGAGCGAGCTTGACCGTCTCGTCAGTTGAGTCGTCGAGTACCTGAATTTGAAGTTTGTCGCGCGGGTAGTCGACCTCGGTAATTGACTTTACCAATCGCTCGACTACGTACATCTCGTTAAATAATGGAAGTTGCACTGTGATGAATGGCAGTTCCGCTTCACTGAATGTGCCCTTGGGTTCAGGCACAAACTTGCGATAACGCCAGAAGTCGATCACTTGTTTGACGCGATATCCACCGTAGATTGCCAGGACGGCCAGTATCGTGAAATACAGGACCAGGATCGTCCAATCAAACGCGTCCATCCGGTAAAGCGGACTGATGTTGCTCCAGGTTTTGTTGGTTACGTCGTGGAAGTAACGAACGAAAAGTTCGTTGGGAGTGTCGCCAAGGGGCGGTTGCGTATCCTGAAAAAAGAGAAACATTACTTTAGGAAATGCGGTTCAAAAACATCTTAAAGCGCCGTCAGGAACTGGCCGGACGGCGCGCGGAGGGATTTTAACCTGAAGAGGCTGCCAACGCGAAACAGCAGTGCCGGAAGCGCTGCTCGTTTTGGAGTGCGCTGACTTGTCAGCGCTTTGGTCCGTGGCGGCCTGGCGCCACGCTCGCTTCGATGGCATGAACCACCGGTCGCGACAGGTCGCGACCGAACTAAAGCGCTGACAGGTCAGCGCACTCCACAGAAGATCCGCGAGTTAGTCAGCCGCCTTCAAATGCGGCGATGTGGCGCGCTGTAGTCGCTCGGGGCTGCGGAGACACTCGGTGAGAAGATTTGTGCCGAAGGAGTTTGCTTTCCGGGAATCGAACTGGAGTCTTTAGCGTTTGTCCGCCATTCCCGCAGGCTCAAATCCATTAAGCCGGGCATAACATAGAAAACACTGACTGCGCCCAGGAGTGCGCCCGTGGCAAAGCGGGAGAAGTGTGTGTTGTCCCAGATGCCCAGGTATCCTAATGCGAAATCGATGGCGAGAGGGGCCGCCGCGATAAAGAGCCATTTGCGCTCAGGTGCTTCAGTCTGTCGCAACGATTTGATGATTGGATAAACAAGCGTCGTCACTGCAAACCCGGCGTACAAACCAGTGCACCGTGAGCAGACGGCGAATTTATGCCCGGCTACGAAAAACGAGCGTTCTGGAATTTGATGGCAAACGTAGCTGAATGCCTGGTAAATAGCGAGGCCCCAAAACGGGTGCCCTGCGTTGAGCGCCAACGGAGCACAGATAATCAGCGACACTACTGCGAGCGAGCCTGCGGCGGCGAGAAACCACATCAGCAGCGGACGGCGCAACGAGCCTGTTTGCGGAATGTAGTTGTTAGCCTGCATTGTTCTTGTGCTTCGTACGTGCTTTGTTCTTTGTGCTTTGTACTTTGTATTTGGTTCTTAGTAAGTTGCGCTGCGTCGCTGTTCTCACACTTAGGACCTCAACAGTGGTAGAAAATTAGGATTTCAATAGTGGCAAAAACAACCTTCCTAGCGCAAAGCACTAAGTTCAAAGCTCCAAGTTCAAAGTTCTAAGTTCAAAGCACCAAGTTCAAAATCTGATTACGGTATCCGGCCCACCCTCGATGTGCAACGTGTCAACAAACCGAATGTGTCGCGACTCGGTCGTCATAACCACCGAGTGCGTTCTCTTCCCGGCGCCGAAGAATCTCACGCCCTTTA
>DASZDU010000400.1:0-4424 GCA_035941655.1 Pyrinomonadaceae bacterium
GGAAATCGAGTGAAAGCAACTGCATTGGATTATCGCGGTACTCCGGCTCGGTAAAGAGCATAAGCAGCTTTGATCCAATGAGCGAAGAGAGCAGCATCCAAAGGCACAAGTCGTAGATTTTTTCGCGTGGAAGCCCGTCACGAGCTGCCAACTGTACCGTGATCAGAATCGCACAAAGAAAGGCCAGCGCCAGAAACACGCCGTAAGTGTTAATCGGGAAACTACCAATGCGGAACAGTTCGGGGTACATAAAGGGTTATTAAATTGTGAATCGTAAATCGTAAATCGCGGCTGGAGATCAGGAATCGGTACCCAAGCCGATCAAGGTGATCCCCTTACCACTGATCCCTGACCCCCGATTCCCGCTTTCTTCCCTACGAAAATCAGGTCGTAAGCAAGCAGCAGTGCGCCGATGGAGATACTCGCATCTGCGACGTTGAAAGTTGGCCAGTGCCAGGAGCCGGCGTGAACTGCAATGAAATCTATGACATAACCCATGCGCGCGCGGTCAGTCAGATTCCCTGCGATGCCCGCGAGCAAGAGCGCGCAAGCTCCCAGGACGCGGTCATCATTTCGCGGCGTTCGTATGAAATACAACAGCACGGCTGCAGCCGCAACGATCGCCAGGGCCACGAAGAACCAGCGTCCGAAAGCGCCGCTTCCCTGCAACTGACCGAAGGCGATTCCGCGGTTCTCCGTATAAATAAAATCGAGTACGCCGTTAATGATCGTCCGCTCGTCACCGAACCTGAGTGCACGCACTGCCCAGGCCTTGCTCGACTGGTCCACCATGTAGATGCCGACGCTGGCAAGCAGATAGGCCACACGCCAGCCAAGTTGTGTGCGCGAGGTAGTTGCGCTAGTAAACTCAGTGTCCATAATTCGTGAAGTGTCGCATTGTCGGGGCTAGCAGGCTTCTACTCGGAAAGCCAGTGAAACTTAGTTTGCGGCTAAGCCGCCTTCCGTGCGGAAAGCCTGTGGCTTTCCGTTCCACTCTAATTGAATCTTAAGGCTGCGCCTTCGTCGGAGGCGCAGCCTCAAGAAATTAAGAATCAGCCGGAAAGGCAGAGCCTTTCCGCACGGAGGCGGCACAGCCGCTTGGACTGCCACTACACACTCGGGGACTCAATCTCCTCGAGGGCGGCCACACAACGTTCGCATACGGTCGGATATCTACTCGATTCACCAACCCGCGTTGAATAGTTCCAACAGCGATCGCATTTTTCACCATTGGCTTTTTCAACTGCAATCTGATTCAAGACCATTTGTTCACCGGGTAACCCGATCTCTACCTGCGAAACTATGAATATAAATCTCAACTCATCGGCATATCGGTTCAATAAGTCGGCATCCTCGCTGAGCGCACCTGGCCGGATAACAACACGAGCTTCGAGGGAACTACCAATTAGCTTCTTCTCGCGTGCGTCCTCGAGTTTCGCCAATACCTGGTCACGGAGGATAAACAACTTGTTCCATCGAGTCAGCAGTTGAGCGTCACGTTCCTGGTCGGCGATTGGAAGCACTGTCATGTGAACGGACTGTGCGCGATCCGGACCCGCCGGCAAGTTCTCCCAGATCTCATCGGCGGTAAAGACGAGTATCGGAGACAGCATCACAGCGAGCGACTCAGCAATGCGATGCAGCGCAGTTTGCGCGGAGCGTCGCGCAAGACTCCGCGGCGCGGCTGTGTATAGTCGATCTTTAATGATGTCAAAGTAGCGGGCGGAGAGCGTCACCGTGCAGAATGCGTAAATGGCTCGAGTAGCCATGTGAAACTCATAAGTTTCAAATGACTGCCTGACGTGAGTGATCACTTCATCGAGCTCGGCCAGTACCCAGCGGTCGATTTCCAGCATCTCGTCTTCAGCAACGACATCTTTCACTACATCAAACCCGCTGAGATTTCCCAAAGCATATCGCGCTGTATTGCGAATCTTGCGATAGGAATCGACGGTCCGTTCAAGGATTTCTTCCGAGCAGCGCACGTCCTCATGATAATCAGACGAGGCTACCCAGAGGCGCAGAATATCCGCGCCGGATTCTTTCACAACCTCATTCGGTGAGATGCCGGTGCCCTGAGACTTGCTCATCTTTTCGCCCTGGACTGTAATCAGCCAACCGTGCGTGATGACGTTGCGATAAGGAGCGCGCCTATATTTTGCGAGGCTGATAAGCAGAGACGAGTTGAACCAGCCGCGGTATTGATCTCCGCCTTCAAGGTAAACATCAGCCGGTCGCCACTCTCCCAACTCAGAAGCGAAATATTCTTTGAACACCGCCGGCCATGACGAGCCACTGTCAAACCAGACGTCGAGAATGTCAGTCTCCTTGGTAAACTCATCACGCCCGCACTGCGGACATTTGAAACCTTCCGGAAGTAGATCTTGTGCCTCGTACTTGTACCAGGCGTCAGACGATTCCCGTTCAAAAATGTCTGCGACGTGGTTGATTACCTTTTGATCCAACAGAACGACCGCATTCGAAGACGCTCGGTTACAGGCGACGCAATAGAACGCCGGGATCGGGACGCCCCACACGCGCTGCCGCGAGACACACCAGTCGGCGCGGTTCTTAAACATATTCAGCATGCGCTCGCGGCCCCATGCCGGAATCCAATTAACGGCTTCCTTAATTGCGTGTTCGGCGCCATGGCGCAAGCTCTGTCCCCATTCATCGTCCTCAGAGACGCGATCAAGCGATATGAACCATTGCGGTGTGGCGCGGAAGATCACAGGATTCTTACAACGCCAGCAATGCGGATAACGGTGTTCGTAGTTTTCGGAAAACAGGAGCACGCCGCGCTCGCGCATGAAATCAACGATCGTCGGGTTCGCGGCAAAGACGTTCTGTCCGGCGAAGTGTTCAACTTCAGGGGTGAAGAGTCCGGCATTATCAACCGGACAATAGATCTCCAGGCCGTAGCGTTTGCCGATGACAAAATCGTCGTGACCATGACCGGGCGCGGTGTGTACTGCACCGGTGCCGGCCTTGCCAGTCGTCTTGCGATCGCGAGCTTCGCTGACGTCAAGTTCGGTTTCGGCATCTGCTTCGCCGCCAAGAGTTACATGGTCGCCGACCATCACCAGCGACACGCGATCAATCCAGGGATGCCGGCACTCGAGCCGATCTAATTTGGCGCCAACAAAACGGGCCAGCACTTTCGGTTGGACCTCGTTGCCTTCAGCGTCGTGCCTCTCCAGTCCACACTTTTCGACGACCGCGTCGATTAATTCCGAAGCAAGAATGTAAACCTCGTCGCCGTATTCAACCGCCGAATATTCAAAGTTAGGATGTACGGCAATGCCCAGATTAGCCGGCAAGGTCCACGGCGTAGTCGTCCAAATCAATACAAAAACTTTGCGTCCGGCCAGCGCCGGATCGATCAGTGAGGGATCGCTCGTGAGCGGAAATTTGACGTAGACCGAAGGACTGTTGTGCTGACGATATTCAACTTCCGCTTCCGCCAAAGCGGTTTGGTCGTGAATACACCAGTAGACCGGGCGAGCCCCCTTGTAGACGTAATCGCGCTCGGCAAACGTACCAAACAGACGCGCCGTCTCAGCCTCATAACCGTTCGACATGGTCGAGTATGGATTGTCCCAAAGCCCGAGAATCCCGAGCCGTTTGAAGTCGCGCGTTTGACTCTTGAGCGCGTTGGCGGCGTATTCCCGACAAGCCCGGCGGATTGATGAGACGGGCATGTTCGCTTTTTTTGTGCCCAGTTTGCGCTCCACGTGGAGTTCAATCGGCAAACCGTGGCAGTCATAACCGGGAACGTACGGGGCATCGTAGCCCAACATACTGCGCGACTTGACGACAAAGTCCTTGAGGATCTTGTTCATCGCCGTGCCCAGATGTATGTCGGCGTTAGCGTAAGGCGGACCGTCGTGCAGGATGAACTTCTCCGCACCTGCACGCGCTTCGCGAATCAAGTCGTAGAGACCCATCTCCGTCCATTTCTTGAGACGCGCAGGCTCGCTTTGCGCCAGATTCGCCTTCTGCGCGAACCCGGTCTTGGGCAGGTTTATCGTCTTTTTAAGATCTAGTGGCGTTTCAGTAGACATAGTTTCTAGTTGTATACGCAATCAACAATACTAACAGCAACGCGTTCGACGGCCAAAAATGAGAGACTGAATCTGACAAGTCTCTGTGAGTCCTTTGAGTTCTCTGTGTCTCGGTGGTGAGTCTTCAGCAACATTGTTCCACCACAGAGACACAGAGGTTGCACAGAGAAAACTAAAAAACCCGAACCAGATCCGCGGAGGATGCGATGGTTCGAGCTTCCTTCAAGCCGTTGATGCCGCGAGCGGTCAACCGATAAACATCTCATCCTCTCCGTAAGTTTGATCGATGGGCTTCGGTATTGGAGCTACGAGAACTTCGAGTCCGCGACGGAAGCCCGCCATAATTGCCGCCAGCTCGCG
>DASZDU010000401.1:0-3073 GCA_035941655.1 Pyrinomonadaceae bacterium
GCTGTTATCGCCACTTGGCGGTGAGGCGCAGGTGTTATAATCGACGCATGACAAAAGCAAAAAAGAAAAAGGACAACGATGCAGCGACTGAGCGAGACCGCGACGATGAGAGTTCCGCAGAGGAATCAGAATCTGCAGTCGTCGAACTCGAACCAGTGAAGACGAAGAAGGGTGAACCGTCTGACAATCTTCGCCGCCGGGGTGAGTGGTTTCAGAAGCGCAGGAGTGGCAGCTAGGTTAGCAAAGACAGAGCGGGGGCAAGCCCTCCTTCCTGACCTGAGAGACGTTGGAGCTGAGTGATAACTCCAAGCTTGAAAGTCTTTCAATGGAAGTCTTGGCGAGAAACGCTTTCAACGTTGGGTCCTCAAGCCGGGCCACAAGTGCCCTATCTAAAAACTGATCGCGCAACTCAAGCTACGCAAACTGACAGTTTGCGTTACAACTACTTAAGCTTCAGCCGCCAGATGCTGCGTCCGTACGTCGCTACGCTCAGCGCCCCGTCCTTGTCGTGATAGACCAAATCAACGACCATCGCGTTCGGCAAGTTAAGCGTTAAGTTTGTCCATCTGCCCGTGATCGTATCCAGCACAAAAACTCCTGCGTCGTTCCCGACATAGATCTTGTCGGGTTCGTCGTTGCGTATCACGGCAACGTGATGCGGCACATCTGGAAGCTGGCCCTTGTCCACATCTTCCCAGGTCAGACCACCATTCTTCGAACGAAAGACATGCGAGTGGCCGAAGTTCGCCACCGTCGCGATGACGACATCAGAATCCAGTGGATGAGTCTCGAGACGCGTGATGGTGTGACCCGGCAACATTGAACTCGAAAGATTCGGACTCCAGGTGTCCCCGCCATCCCGGCTGCGGAAGAAGCCGCCGTTCTCAGTTCCAACATAAACTCGTTTCGGTTTTGCGGGCGCAACTTCGATAGCCGAGATCGAACTACCGTCGAGAGAAGCCGAAACTATTTTCCAATTGTCACCATCGTTTTTGGTGCGCCAGACTCGATGCGATCCGGTGAAGACGATGTTGGAGTCTGAAGGATCAAAGGTAATGAAGCACATCCATATCGAGGCTTGTTCGGCTGCTGTGGCCGGCGGCGAAATATTGTGATGAACCTTCCCATGAAAACGGCGAATGTCGAGATTGTAGACCGAGCAGTAGACATGGTTTACATCGCGCGGATCGAAGACAATCCAGCCACCGTCGCCTTCATAGATTTGGAAGAAGCTGGTGCTGGCGCCCGTCCGTGTAATCACCGTGCCGTTGTCCTGCGCTCCACCACCGAAGACGAGCCCGTCGCTCGGCGCCACGTCCAGATCATAAAACATCGTAATTGAAAGACCGTTACTGCGATTCTTCCAGTGAGCCCCGCCGTCTTCGCTGACGTCCAGGCCACCATCGTTGGCGTCATAGATTAATCCCGGAGCACTGGGCGGCATCAGCAGCGCGTGATGATCGCTATGGGCATATTTAGGATCGTCACGTTCCAGATCCCAGCGAGTTATTCTGCGCCAGGTTTTGCCGGCATCTTTCGTGAGATGCAAATCAACGCCGCCGCAAATTACGTAGTTTGGATCGGTGGGATGAACCACGATGGTATTACCGTAAGAAAGCTGGCCCTCATCAGCGAAGTGGTTGCCGCTGATCTTCTTCCAGGTGTCGCCGCCGTTTGCACTGCGAAAAACACCGAGGAGTAGATCGCTGCTCTCGCTGGTTTCGTCAGCCGCGAGCGCATAGATCACTTCAGGCTTTGAACGACTAATGGCGAGACTGGTGCGACCAAAGAGTGCGGTTGCAGGTAATCCCTTCGTGAGTTGTTCCCACTTCTTACCACCGTCAGTCGAGCGCCAGATGCCGCTGCGCGTCCCTTGTTCTGTGAAGGTGGCGAGGATCGTTCCCTTTTTGGTTGGGTGAAAGACGATCGAATGACACCAGTAGTTTTCGGTTGAAATAAACGTCAGCCGCTCCCAACTCACGCCGCTGTCAAACGAGACATAGATGCCGCCGAAACTATTGCCCGCGAAACTGACCTCGGCATAACCGACGCCGCCGATCAGCAGATGCTTCGAATTGAAGGGATCAATCGCGATTACCCCAATACCACTGGGCACGCCGCTTCTTTCTGCGGAAGCCAGCAACTGCCAGCTGCGTCCCGCATCTTTGCTGTTATAGAGTCCGACGCCGGGGTAAGAATCTAGCGACAGGTTTGCTTCGCCGGTGCCGCAGTAAATCGTGTCGGCGTTGCGCGGATCGACAGCAAGCGATCCGATGTTCAGGATGTCCTGATCGTTCCAACACGACGCCCAGTTCTGTCCGCCGTCTTTGCTTTGCCATACACCCCCGCCAGCCGCACCGGCCCAGATGCGTTCCGGATGTTTCGGGTGATAAGCCAGACACGTTAACCGGCCGCCGATGTTTGTTGGGCCAACACATTCCCAGCGTGCGGTGAAATTTGGGGGCGCGGCCAGCGCTTTCTCCACACGCAGGCGCTCCGTCACCAACTTGTGTACGGGGGCTTCTCGAACCGGCCAGGCAGCGCGGGTCCGAAACCAGCGGCTACGGGCCTTATGACTGGTCAGACGAGCCGTCTGCACCTTTTGTCTGGTGCGAGGAACCGGACCGAGCAACACTTCGACATCCTCTTTCGCAACTCCGGCGGGCAAGCGCCTCGGCCTTGCTGGTTTTCGGGAGGTTGTTTTTGCTGGTTTCTTGTTAGGCATTAGAAGCTCCTCTGCGGTTGAGTGCTGAGAATATTTCGTGAGTCACCTTCAAGTACTTACAGTCTCGCGAGGACGGCACAATATTCGAAATGGCGCTCGGCCGTCAATGTTCTCACTACCAATCCGCCTAGCGGATTGCGGCTATGCCGTCTGATGTGCGGAAGGCCTCTGGCCTTCCGTAAGGCGCAATAATCAATTAGGGCTAGGCCCTCTCTTTGGGGGCGCAGCCCCGATAAGTTAATGGAGCCTCGGAAAGGCAGAGCCTTTCCGCACATCAGGCGGCGAAGCCGCGGCAGACCGACGCGCTACTGCGTGGTGGTACTCATGCCACCATGGTCATCCACTTGC